>DATEPP010000044.1:0-3547 GCA_035273165.1 Gemmatimonadaceae bacterium | reverse complement strand
GCTGGTTCAAATCCAGTCGCCCCGACTGAGAGTAGTTGAAGGTTTCATCAATGCATCGCAAAGCCACCGGGCGTTTCGCGTACCGGTGGCTTTTCCTTGCCCGAGCGAACCGGCCTAACGAGGAGCTACCGGGCGCAAGCCGCGCCCGGTAGCGGTGCTCTTTATGGAGTAGCGGTGACCATGGTGTTCTGAAAGAACATCGTCCGCCACACTCCCGCGCGCTTCACCAGGATGCGCTTGTGTCGACCGGATTGCTGAATCGCCTTCATCGTCGTCGACCCGGGACCGTCAGGCTCGTACCGCGTCAGATTATTGTCCACGTCAAGTACCGCCGTTGTTCCACTCAGAAACGTGATGCGCCGGATGTGTCCTTCGGTGTGACTTCCGCGGAACTGGGCGGCAAGGGTGATGGCGTGCTGCGCGCGAATCGCCTCGGCGCCCACGAAGAGCCTTCCCATCGCGTTGATGAATTCTGCGTCTTCCACGAACGTCGCAGCCAGACCAGCAGCGTCGCCAGCGTTCCAGGCGGCGTCCCAGGCCGTGACAACGGCTGCCACGCCAGCCTCATCGCCTTGCTGTGGCCCGACGTGATCGAATGCATCGGCCAACGACGCATTCGGTGAAGTGGGCGACGTGGGGCCATTTGCCTTGTTCGAGCCGCCACCGCAGCCGACGAGAAGCGCGACGCCTGCCATCGCTCCGATCGCGCGGAGATGTTTGCCTGCGGTGAACGTACTCGGTGATTCTGCACGGATGGTTTGCTTCGCTGCACCATCGCTGTTCGTCATGGATCGGTCCTCCCGTCGAAGTGAACCAGGCGCCGATTGCGCCTGGAGTCGTTCGCCGGCAGCTTAGGCGCAGGGTCTCGGGCAATTGTCAGCCGGGCCTCGACTGATCCTCAACTCGCTCCGGACTCATCGTCGGAGCCGGGTGCGACATGTTCAGATTGCGGGTGTACGGCGGTCTGACGCTCGAGCGCGATGGCACGCCATACGCCGGCCCGGCAACGCAGCGGCGACGCCTTGCCGTACTCGCGATGATCGCCGCATCGGAGACCGGCGTCAGCCGTGAACGGCTCGCCGACTATCTCTGGCCCGACGCTGACCCCACACGCGGAAGACATTCCCTCGACGATGCGCTCTCCGGGCTGCGCAGGGAGCTGCGCAGCGAGGATCTCTTCATCGGAGTTGCGACGCTTCGGCTGAATCACGATGCGGTCGGATGCGATGTCGCCGACCAAGCCGCGGCAATTGCGACCGGCGACAACGAACGGGCGGCGACGTTCTATGTCGGGCCGTTCCTCGACGGCTTCCACATCTCCGCTGCTCCTGATTTCGAGCGGTGGGCAGAGGCAGAGCGCGGCCGGCGGTCGCGGGCGCAGGCGCGCCTCCTCGAAAGGCTCGCCACGGATGCATCAGCACGAAATGAAGCGGCAGTCGCGGCGCGTTGGTGGCAAGCGCGTGTTGCGCTCGATCCACTCGACACATTGGCGACAATTGGCCTTCTCCGCGCACTCGCGACTGCGGGAAATCCGGCTGAAGCCGTTCGCCTCGCTCGAGTTCACGAGGCGCTGCTGCGCAATGAGCTCGATGCGAATCCGGGGCCCGAGTGGGAGACGGCGATCGATGGTCTTCGCGCCGAGCTCGCGCGACCGCGCAGCGCGGCAGCAAAGGCGACCGCCCCGTTACCGATCACGACCGCAGATGTCGCAGCGACTTCGCAGCCCGCAATTCTCTCGGACGCCAACCGAATGCCTCCCCCGCCGGCACAGGGCGTTGGCCAAGTTGTCCAGCGTCGGTTGTTGGCAAGGTCCCAGGTCGTGACCGCGGTGGGTGCGCTCGCTGTGCTGGCGAGCTTCGTCATGTGGACGCAGACCCGCGCGCGTCAGCGCAGTCCGGAAACCACCCCCGCTCGTGCTTCAGTCCGACGCGGCTCTGTTGCGGTGCTGCCATTCGCGAACACCAGTGGCGACACGACGGACGAGCACTTCAGCGACGGCCTCACCGACGAGTTGATCGGCACTTTGAGCAAGGTGCCGGGGCTCAAGGTGACCGGTCATACGTCGGCGTTCGCGCTCAAGGACCGCTACCTCACCGTTCGCACCATCGGTGACACACTCGGTGTTGCGACGGTGCTGGAGGGTAGCGTCCGCCGCGCAGGTGACCGACTCAAGATCGCGGTGCAACTCGTCAGCGTCGACGACAATGGCGTGATGTGGTCGGAAGCCTACGACCGCAACCTGAGGGACGTCTTCGCCGTTCAGGAGGAGATCGCGCGCGCAATTGCCAGCGCTCTGTCGCCGACGTTCCGGGATCGAACGACGCCCATCGCCCCAATTCAAGCGCGGGACCTGGCAACATACGAGTTGTATTTAGAAGGCCGCTACTTTCTTGCGCGGCGAACGGCGGACGATCTGCATCGCGCCGCTGGCTACTTCGAGCGGGCAATTGCGCGCGACGCCGCGTATGCGCAAGCGTATGCCGGGCTCGCGGACGCTCATATGCTGCTCGTGCTCCTCGCCGAAGGTGCGCCACGTGAGGATGTGCCGCTTGCGCGAATGGCCGCCGCGACCGCGATACGGCTCGATTCAACGCTCGCGGAAGCCCATGCCACACTCGGCAACATTCATGAAGCGTTTGACTGGGACGCGGCCGGAGCCGACCGAGAATCTGCGCTGGCGATCGCGCTGGATCCGAGCTATGCGACTGCGCGTCTGTACCGCGGCATCAACCTCGTTAATCGCGGACGATTCGAGGAGGCAATCGTGGAGCTCACTCAGGCTCGCATGCTCGACCCGCTGTCGGCGCCCGTGCGCATGCAGCTCGGACGGGCATATGTCGCCGCGCACCGAACGAACGATGCAATCGCGGTCCTTCGCGCCGCCATCGAGCTGAATCCGCAATTTGCGGCCGCCCACGCCCAGCTCGGAGAGGCCTACTTACAGCGCGGACACGCGTCGGAGGCTCTCGCGGCTTTTCGCCGCGCGGTAGCCCTGAGCGGCGCGCGCGATTCGGCAAACCTCGCCTACGCGCTGGCAATGACCGGCGACGCCGCCGCGGCGAAGCTCCTTCTTCGCGCCTTGCTTGCGGTGCCGCAGCGCTCGTATCTGCCGCCAGTTCCCGTAGCGAAGGCCTACGTCGCGTTGAACGATGCGGACGCTGCGTTCGGATGGTTGAAACGCGGCCGCGACGAGCACGCGTCACAGATGCGCACCATCAGGGTGACGCCTGGTTTCGACCGGCTGCACTCGGACCCGCGGTGGGAACCACTCCTCCGTCAAATTGGTCTCGAGCCCAGGTAGAAGCTCTCCTGTCATCGAGGCCGCTTCGATGCCTGCTATGACTCGCGCCTGCAGCATTCGATCGTTAGGCACGGCGTGCGACACGGTACGGTCATGGATCCGCGTTTCGTTGACCCTGACCTGGGCTACGCATACCTTTCGGACCGCAGTACCCCGCGCGCGTAGCTCAGCTGGATAGAGCGTCGGCCTCCGGAGCCGAAGGTCACAGGTTCGAATCCTGTCGCGCGCGCTGGCTGCACCCTTGGT
>DATEPP010000043.1:0-1412 GCA_035273165.1 Gemmatimonadaceae bacterium | reverse complement strand
CGCTTTCCCGCTCGCCTCGGTTGCTCTGCACCGGCAGCTTCACTAAGGGGCTGGCGGCAACGGGGACAAGCATGTTCAACTGGTTTCAGCGGCTCCTTCCGAGGACGGGCGACTTCTTCGGAATGTTCGAGGCGCACGCGGCGACGCTGGTCGGCGCGGCGGACGCGATGGCCAAGCTCGTCGACGGCGGCACTGCGCACGAGGAATATATCGCCGAGATCCATCGTCGCGAGCACGAAGCCGACGACGTCATCCGCGAGGTGCTGATCAGCGTCAGGCGCACGTTCCTGACGCCGTTCGATCGCGGCGCGATCACCTCGCTCATCGGCGCCATGGACGATGCGATCGACGAAATGCAGGCAACCGCGCGCGCAGTCGACGTGTACGAGCTGCGGACGTTCGAGCCGGAGATGCGCGAGATGGTGGCGATGATCGGAGAGGCGGCGAACCTCACCGCCGAGGCGATGCCGCTGCTTCGCGACATCACCCGCAACGGCGGGCGGATCCACGAGATCACTGAAAAGGTCGTGCAATTGGAAGGCGACGCCGACGATGCGCACGCGAAGGGCCTGAAGCGCGCGTTCCAGCAGCAGTCCGAGCGGCCGATGCAATTCATCATCGCCCGCGAAATCTACAAGCATCTCGAACGGATCACCGACGCCTTCGAGGACGTCGCAAACGAAATCGACGGCATCGTGATCGACCACGCCTGAGCGCAAAAGGTGCACCAGCTTGCCCTTCCCCTGCTGATCGGCCTGATCGCCGTCGCGCTCGCGTTCGATTTCCTCAACGGCCTGCATGACGCGGCCAATTCGATCGCGACCGTTGTCGGCACGCGCCTCCTCGGCCCGGTGGCGGCAGTCGGTTTTGCGGCATTCTTCAATTTCGCAGCCTACTTCCTCGCGCTGAAATGGCCGGAGCTGCACAACGTCGCCGATACGATCGGCAAGGGCCTGATCGACAAGGACCTGGTGACGCCGGCAGTGGTCTTCGGGGCGCTGATCGGGGCAATGTTCTGGAACATCGTCACCTGGGTGAAGGGGATTCCCTCCTCGTCCAGTCACGCGCTCGTCGGCGGGCTCGTCGGAGCCGGTGTCGCGCATGCCGGTTTCCCGAGCATCCAGTGGGTCGGCCTCAACAAGACGTTGATCGCGATCGTGCTCTCGCCGGTGCTGGGGCTGATCCTGACGATGCTGATCATGCTGGTGACGAGCTGGCTTGGCGTGCGGGCCAGCGCGCGCGGCGCCGAACGCACCTTCCGCGTCCTGCACCTCGCCTCCGCCGGCGCTTATTCGCTCGGCCACGGCCTCAACGACGCCCAGAAGACGATGGGCATCATCACCGTGCTGCTTTACTCGACGGGCTACCTTCACGGCGACTTTGCAGTGCCTCATTGGGTGGCGCTGAGCTGC
>DATEPP010000042.1:0-9182 GCA_035273165.1 Gemmatimonadaceae bacterium | reverse complement strand
ATTCTTGCCTGCTTCTCACATCGGTAGCCCTTCCACCCTGCGCGCCCCGCGGTTTGTATACAAACTCATGTCCCTTGCCCATTCCAGCTCGCCCCCTCCGTCGACACACTCACTCCACGACGGTGTGCGGTGGCCCCACGGCGAGACTCCGTATTACCTCCCGATCCGGGACGAGGTCGATGTCTTCGCCGCCTGTCATGCGCGCGGGCTGCCCGTCATGCTCAAGGGACCGACCGGCTGCGGGAAGACGCGGTTTGTCGAGCACATGGCGCACGTGCTCGGACGGCCGCTCGTCACAATCGCCTGCCACGACGACCTCTCGGCGAGCGACCTCACCGGCCGCTATCTGATCCGCGGCGGCGAAACGGTCTGGGTCGACGGACCGCTCACTACTGCCGTCAGGCTCGGCGCGATCTGCTACCTGGACGAGGTTGTCGAAGCGCGGCAGGACACCGTCGTCGTCATGCATCCGCTCACGGACGATCGGCGCATTCTCCCGATCGAGAAGACGGGCGAGCTGCTCGAGGCGGCGCCGGGATTCCAGCTCGTCATCTCGTACAATCCCGGCTATCAGCACGCGGTGAAGGATCTCAAGCCCAGCACGCGGCAGCGATTCGTCGCGTTGGAGTTCGACTTCCCGCCGGCGTCGACGGAAAGTGAGATCGTCGCGCACGAGAGTGGAGTGAAGCGAGGAACGGCGACGGCCCTCGTGGAGCTCGCGAGGAAGGTACGACGGCTGCGCGATCAGGGGCTTGCTGAAGGACCGGGGACGCGGCTGCTCGTGGCGACGGCACGGCTCATCGCCGGCGGCATCCCCGCTGCGCAGGCGTGCCGGTCCGCCCTCGTTGGTCCCCTCACCGACGACCCCGATCTACTCGCCGCGATCGAAGATCTCGTGGCGGCGACGCTGTGAGCCACTCGTTATGCGCCGACGCCGACGACTGATCCGGGCGCGGCGCGCGCTGTCCCGGTTCGTGACGTCCGTGCTTCCCTTCCCGATTCCCGTGCTCCCCTGGCGCCGCGAGGAGCCAAAGGTGGAGCTCGATGGCGTTCGCCGGCGGCTCGAGCTCCTGCTCACGGCGATGTACGGGCGGCACATTCCAATCGCCGCCCCCGAAGCGGAGCGGTCGAGCTGGATGACTCGCGCGTGGCGATCGGTGAGTCCATTCACCACGCCAACGACCATCTCCGCGAGCGATGGCGAATCGCTCCAGCTGCCGCCGGTGGTGGACGCAGCCTCGGGCACCGATGTCGCCATCGCGCGCTATCGCCTCCTCGCGATCGAGCAGGGCGAGCGCGTGATGCGTGGTACCGCCGCGGTCGCTGCACGTGCGACGGACCAGCTCGAGCGCGATCTCTTTCTCCTCCGCGAGAGCGCGGCGATCGACGCGGCGATCGCGCGCTCCGTGCGCAATGTCGCACCAGCCCTCGCGGCCGCCCGCGCCGATGCACTCGCCCGGCGCCCGATGATGGAGTCGCTCGTCGGTGCCGAGCGCGACGTGGAGAAGCTCGTTAGGCAGGTGCTCGAAGCCGATCCAGCGTCGCCTCCGCCCTCGCTCGCCGCTCAGGGGACAGCAGAGGAATCGCTCGCCTGGGCGCGGGACGTTGCCGAGCGGCTGCGCGCGAGCGAGGACCGGTATCGTGGCATCACGCCCGTGGACGTCTGGGGCCGCGTCCTTCCGCCCTCACCGAATGCGGCGATCGCAGTCGATGAGTCGGGGGGGCGGGCGCTGACGAGCCCCCGCATCCTCAACCTCGTGGAGCTGCCGGGCGTCGAACCCGGCGGCCAGCGGCGGCCCGTCCCTGCCGAGCGCGGCGCATCGCCGGAGAAGCTGTCACAACTGCCGGGAGCACAGGAACAGCAGCGCGGCGAGGTCGATGACGACATCGGCTCGTCGCCCCAACCCGGAATCGACGACTTCTCCGGATCGGGATCGGGAGCGGCCCGTGGCGACGCGATCGAACCGCTCACGAAAGACGATGTCTTCTATTCGGAGTGGGATCACCGCGCGATGCAGTACAAGCGCAACGCGGTGATCGTGCGCGTTCGTCCGGCGCGCGAGACGTCGCCGGAATGGGCGAGCGCGACGCTGGCCGAGCACGCGCCGCTCGTCAGGCGTGTACGCGAGCGATTCGAGCGCCTGCGGGCGCGGCGAACGCGGCTCCCGCGCGAGCGCGATGGTGACGAGCTTGATCTGGCGGCGTGTGTTGGTGCCCTCGTCGACGCCCGAAGCGGCCACGCTGTCGACGAACGGCTCTATGTCGCCGTGCGGCCGGCGCGACGCGAGCTCGCGATTCTGCTCCTCGTCGACGTCAGCGGCTCGACCGACGGCTTCGTCACGAAGGCGCTGCAGATAATCGACGTGGAGAAGATTGCGCTCCTGCTCGCCGCCGAGGCGCTCGACGCGCTCGGTGACCGCTACGCGATACTCGCATTCTCCGGCAAAGGCGCCCACGCGGTGCACGTCTCGACGATCAAGGACTTCACCGAGCGGAATGGCGCAACGGTGCGCGGAAGGATCTCGGCGCTCGCGCCGGACGCGAACACCCGACTCGGCGCCGCCATCCGTCACGCGACGGCACTCCTCGACGCCCAGAGCGCCGGTCACCGATTGCTGCTGATTCTCTCCGACGGCAAGCCGAATGACATCGGCGCGTACCAGGGTGCGTACGGGATCGAGGATTCGCGCCAGGCGATCAACGAGGCGAGAGCGCGAGACGTGTTCCCCTTCTGCCTAACGGTGGACCACGAGGAGCCCGAGTATCTGAGACGGATCTTTGGGCCGGCTGGATACTCGATTCTGCCGCGGCCGGACCAACTCCCGCGGGTGCTGATCGACGTCGTGAGGAACTTATTGGGCGGTGGATAGGCGAGCCTGAGATCCTCAGATCTGAGAACTGAGATCGGGCTCTTTCGGAGCGCCGCGCGAGCATCTCACCCGGTACTGCGAGTCCAGGTTAGAGAAAGCAGTGCCGAGATGTCAGGCGTGAGCCCGGGATCTTCCTCTCACGCCTTACGTCTCGACCCTGAACTCTCGACCCTGGGCTCGCCGTCGTGGGTGAGATGCCCGCGCGCCACACTGAGAAAGATCGATCTGCGCCCTGAGATCTGAGGCCTAATCTGACTACTCAGCCCGGAGCGCGATCGCAGGATCGACTTTCGTCGCCGATCGTGCCGGCGCCCAGCTCGAGAGCATCGCCACGACGCCAACGATCACGGCCGCCATCACGTAGACTCCCACGTCTGACGCACCGACGTCGTAGATCATCCCGCGCAGCACTCTTGTTGCGAGCGTCGCCGCGACAAGACCGATGAGAATTCCCCCCGCTGCGATGCGCGCCGCTTCGCGCAGGACGAGCGCGACGACGCTCGACGGACGCGCGCCTAACGCGATGCGAACGCCGAGCTCGCGCCTCCGCTCACCGACGCTCAAAGCGATGACGCCGTAGAGCCCGACAATCGAGAGCGCAAGCGCAGCGATCGCGAACGCGCCGAGGAGAATGAGATTGAATCGCTGACGGGCGAGCGACGTTGTGAACACGTCGTCCAGCGTGCGAACACGTTGCAGCGCGATCTCCGGCGCAACGGCGCGCAGCTCCCGCCGCAACGAGGGCAGGACGGCCGTCGGCTCGCCGTCCGTGCGCAGCACGAGCGTGAGCGCGGGATACGGCATCTGCATCTCGGGGACGTACAGGGCCGGCGCGAACGGGCCGTCGACCGACGCGATGTGCACGTTCTCCACGACGCCGACAATTTCGCGCAAACCTGGCGTGAAATCGCAGCCGCACATGATCCGGTGGCCGATGGCGTGGTCGTTCGGGAAATAGCGCCGCTCCAGCTCGCGGTTGACGACGACGACGCGCGGCGTCTCGACGCGATCAGCGTTCGTGAACGTGCGCCCGGCGACGGTGCGAATGCCCATCGCGCGGAAATAGTCACCGGCAACGACGGCATACTGCGCGGTCGGCCACTGTCCCGGTGCGGGCTTCGGCCGGCCGTCGATACTGAAGCCGGCCGATTCCGGATCGCCGTCGAGAGGAAGCGAGCTGACCGCACCGGCGGCGGTCACGTTAGGCAACTTGCCCGCCCGATCGACGAGCTGCGTGAAGAACGCTGCCCACGTCGGACTGTCGCGCTTGAAGTCGAAGGCCGCACCGATCGGATAGTCGACGTGCGCCGCGAGCGCATGATCTGGTGTGAAGCCGGGATCGACGTGCTGTAGCCTGACGAAGCTGGCGCCGAGTATTCCCGCACCGACGAGCAACACGAGCGAGAGCGCGATCTGCGCACCGACGAGGAGCCTCCGCCCCGCGGCGCGCCTTGCGCCCGCCGTAGCGCGGACGCTGCCAGCGCCGAGAGCGGATGCAACGGAGCCATGCCGGGCGTACGCCGCCGCGCCGACGCCGAACAAGGTCCCAGCAAGCAGAGCGCAGGCCGCGGCGGTCGACAGAACGCGCCAGTCGATGGCGACGTCGTCGGCGCGTGGTAGTTGACCGGGCACGAGTGCAAGCATGAGCCGCGTCGCGAACGTGGCCAGCGCGACACCGCCGATGGCGCCAAGGCCTGTGAGCGCGACGTTCTCGACCACCAGTTGGCGCGCGAGCCGCGCACCGCCGGCGCCGATCGCGGTTCGGACGGCGAGCTCGCGCCGCCGTCCCGCGGTCCGTGCGATAAGCAAGTTCGCAACGTTCACGCAGGCGATGACGAGCACGAGGCCGACGGCGCCGAGGAGAACGAGTAACGTCTTGCGAACGGGGGCCGCGGCCTGTTCAGCGATGGAGATGGCGCTGAAGTGGACAAAACCCTTCCCTTGCATGAATTGCTCGTCGAGCCGTTTCGCGAGACTCGCCAATTGCGCGTTCCCGATTGCGGGGGTCACACCATCGGCGAGTCGGGCGACGGCGGCGAGGTTCAGTGTCCAGCGATTCTGGAGGTCGAGGTCGGTGAACGCGAGCGGCGTCCAGACGTCCGTGCGCAATGGGAACTGCAGTCCACTCGGCAGCTCGGCGCCGCGGGGGAAGGCAAAATCGCGCGGGCCCACACCGACGACGGTGAACCGCTCGCCGCTGAGCGTGATCTGCTTGCCAACGATCGACGGATCGGCGGCCCAACGGCGGCGCCAGAGTCCGTCGCTGATGATAGCGACGTGTGGCGCGCCGACGACTGCGTCGGTTTCTGCGAAATCGCGTCCGATTGCGGGTCGCACGCCAAGCGTGGCGAAGAGCGCCGGCGTCGCCTTGACGCCCGCGACCTGCTCGGGATTGGGGCCTTCACTCAGGGTGTACGGCCAGGAACGGAATGCCGCACTGGTGCCGAATGCGGGAACGTCACGGCGAATGTCGAGATAGAGCGACGCGGATACCGGCAGATGCATGATCCCGGCGGCCGAAGTTTCGTCCGACCAGAGCATGACGAGGCGCGACGGATCGCGGTACGGTAGCGGCCGGAGAAGGACGCCGGAGACGATCGCAAAGACGGCCGCGGCGGCGCCGATGCCTAACGCGAGCGTGAGAACCGCCGCGGCCGTGAAGGCCGGTCGTCGCCACAGCGAGCGGAGGGCAACCTTGAGGTCGAGGTTGATACCCTGCAGCAAGTCGCGTCGCGCATGGCCGCGCGTGCGGAGCGCCCGCTCGTCGCGGCACTCGGCTTCGATGGCGTCGACGTCGCCGAAGGAGGCCGCGGCGGCGCGACGCGCGTCCTCGGGCGGCATGCCGCGCTCGATGAACTCGCGGGTTCGCATCTCGAGATGGAATCCGATCTCGTCGGTGACGTCACGACGGCTGTGCGCGAAGCGGAAGGATCGCTTCATGTCGGCTCCTAACGAGTGGTGGCCGAGACGGCGAGGGCGCGATTGACGGCGCGGGAGTGCTCGACCCAGCGCGATGTCTCGGCGCGCAGCTCGCGTCGTCCAGCGGTGGTGAGGGTGTAGTACTTGGCGTCGCGCCCCGTCTCGCTACGACGCCACTCTTCCTCGAGCAGCCCGCGCCGCTCGAGGCGGTGGAGGGCGGGATAGAGGACGCCCTCCTGGACGACGAGGACGTCCTCAGTGGTCTCGCGGATCCAGCGGCCGATGGCGTAGCCGTGGCGAGGGCCCCACGAGACGGCCTTGAGGATCAGAAGATCGAGGGTGCCGGTGTAGAGGTTGGAGCCTGACATGGCGGACGTCCGGATACCTTGGTGAGATAGGTATACGGCACAATCAAGCCTATGTCAACAAGGGGTGGTGGCTGCCTGAGGTGTCAGTCTCGGTCCCACACCAGCGGAGTGACGACTACCGATCCGTCAACACGAAGGCGGTCGACGGCGCTCCACCGGCCGGCTTGTCGGCGATGATGACGGTGTGTCCTGTTCCGGCGGCGAGGGACGCTCGACGCTGGGAATGCCGCGCGGGGGAAGAATAGTCGGCGGCACCTCCACAGGTCAGCAAAACAAAAAGGCCCGATTCGGATTGGTTTGGTACCGAACTCCTGAGGCCTGAATCGCAAACTGGGCGCGTGCGAACTTCTTCTCCCGACGATGACTCCGTTCCGAAAACGGCATCAACTGCTTTCAACAACGAAAAGGCCGGAAAGGGCCCGGAAACCGCGCGGAAAAAACTGCTTTACTCAGATGTCACGCAAGCTATCCTTGACGCATTCTTCGCCGTGTACGACAAACTCGGCTATGGCTTTCTCGAGAATGTGTACGTTGGGGCTCTCATTCTCGAGTTGCGTCGACGCGGGCACTCAATCGCTCGCGAGGTACTGGTTCCAGTCTTCTATGACGGCATCGTTGTGGCGCGGTACCGAATGGATCTCATCGTCGACGATTGCGTGGTCGTGGAGGTGAAGTCCACCGAATCGTTGAACCCCCATGATCACCGGCAGCTTCTCAATTACGTGAGAGCGACTCCTCTCGAGGTAGGATTGCTCTTGCATTTTGGTCCGAAGCCAAAGTTCTACCGAGTTGCAACTCCTTCCAGCTCTGATGCGCCGTGATCCGGCACTTTCCGCGCGGTTTCCGGCCGTTTCGCAGTTTCAACCGTTGATGGTCGAAGGCGGCTGGAAGCGTCGTTGGTCTGAGTGACTGTCGCCTCGAGCGTCCGAGCCTACGGTGCCGTAACCGCAATTCTTCTCCCCTTCACCGACCCCGAATCCGCCACGAGTGAATCCGTCCCCGCGGCGGCGTGATTCGCCTTTAGCAAATACGCAACAACCGCGAGATACTCCTCGTCCTTCAAACTCCCCGGATTGTTGACCGGCATCGTGCTCCTGATGAGCGTATAGAAATCAGAGACGCGCCGGTCGTTCCAGGCGTCGGCGAAGGCTTGGCCGACGAACTGCGATCGCGCGTGGCAACCGAGACAGGTTCCCGTGAAGACGCGCTCACCGCGGTCGGCCTGAGCGGGCCAATAGGTCGCCGCGGGAAGATTGGGGACGAGGGAGCGGACCACGCGCGCGTTCGGGTCGATGCGGAGCGGAACGGGCGCACCGGTCGGCGCGTCGGCGGTGAGGCGGGCGCCGAGGGGAGGGCGCGGGGGTGAGACGCCGCGGGTCGCAGTTGCACAACCGATGGCGACGATCGTCCAGACGACCGCGGTCGAACGGCGCAGGCGCATGATGCCACTCCTCGTGAGGTGCGGGTCGGGACCATAATACCACCCGTTCGCGATTTGGCGACCCGTTTGCGCGCGTCCCGCGTGGAAGCCATGTTGTCGCTCGATTCATCCTTCCGGACCAGAGACGCATGACCGACGAGTCGACGGAGCGCGGTGGACAGTTGCACCGGCGCGAGTTCATCAAGGCCGCTGGGGCGGGAGCGGGGATGCTTCTCCTCGGCGGCAGCCCGGCGGGCGCGGAAGGGAGCGTCCCGTCCGAGACGAAGGGCAGCGCCGCGGTGTACGCGGGCCGGTCGCCGGATATCGTCGTCATCGGCGCCGGCATCTGGGGAAGCTTCACCGCCTACCATCTCCGCAGGAGCGGCGCGAACGTCACGCTCGTCGACGCCTATGGGCCTGGCAATGCACGCTCGACCTCCGGCGACGAGTCACGCGGCGTACGGTCCTCGTATGGAGACCGCCCTGGCACGCAGGGCGAGCTGTGGATGCTGTGGGCGCGCGAATCGATGCAGCGGTGGAAGGCGTTCGACGACGAGTGGGGTCGCGATCTCCGGCTCAACCTCTTCCATGTCACCGGCGATCTGATTCTGCGCGAGGACTGGGACAACTTCCAGCTGCGGTGCAAGCTCTGGTGGGACAAGCACAAGATTCCCTATTCGATCCTGCATCCGGAGGATGTGCGGCGGTCGTTCCCGGTGATCGCGATCGACGACATCTCAGCGATACTGTACGAGCCGGACGCGGGAGTCGTGCGGGCGCGTCGCGCGGCACAGGCGGTGGCGGCTGCATTCGAGAAATCAGGTGGGCAGATCGTCATCGGACGCGCAACGCCGTCGAAGGTCGTTGGTGGACGGCTCGAGGAGATCGCGCTCGACACCGGGACGACACTTCGCGCCGACACGTTCGTGTACGCCGTCGGTCCGTGGTTGGGCAAGACCTTCCCCGATCTGTTCGAGAAGAAGACGCGCGTGCCCATCGGCTACGTCTGCTACTTCGCGACGCCCGTTGGCGATCATCGTTTCACATATCCTAATCTTCCGAGCTACAACTTTCCGGGTGTCACCGGGTGGCCCGCGCTGCCCGTCGACAATCGCGGCTTCCGGGTGCGCGGCAGCGAGCGCGCACCGACGCCGCCGCAGACCGTCGCGAACGGAAATGCCGCGGGCGCTCAGAGCGCGAGCGGATCAGCGGTCGATACGGGCTCGAATGCCGCGAATGCGGGCGGCGCGCGGCAGAGCGGACAGGCGCAGCCCGACGTGCCGCCGCAGCAACAGGATCCCGATACGAGCGACCGGTGGGCAAATCAGGAGCGCATCGACGGGTCGCGGCGATTCGTGGCGCACCGCTTTCCGCTCCTCAAGGACGCGCCGATCGCGCAGACGCACGCCTGCCACTACGAGATCACGTCCAGCGGCAACTTCGTCGTCGATCGCCATCCGCAGATGAGCAATGTCTGGATCGCGGCGGGCGGGAACGCGGAGGGCTTCAAGTTCGGTCCCAAGATCGGCGACTACATCGCGCAACGGGTGCTCGGGACATGGACGGACACGAGCGTCGATCAGGGGTTCAAGATTCCTGACAAGG
>DATEPP010000041.1:0-35914 GCA_035273165.1 Gemmatimonadaceae bacterium | reverse complement strand
GCGGACCATGCTGAAGGCGGCGGTGTTGGCACCGATACCCAGAGCGATGGTGACGATGGAGAGCGCGGTGAAGGCGGGAGTGCGGCGGAGGGTGCGCAACGCGATGCGGAGATCCATACGAGTGGCGAGTGGCGAGTTGCTGGTGGCGAGCAGCGGCGAGCTTCGAGCGTCGAGAATGTGGTGAGGGGTAGGGGGTGAGCGTTGATGTTCCGGTGTGAGAGATGTGCTGGAATTGTGTCGGCACGGATTCCTTACATCCCCTGGTCCGCGGCGGGTTGACAGAGGTAGCTAGGCATAGCTAGCTATAGGATCATGGCACGCCATAAGAACGACATACTCCAGGGCACACTAGTGCTGCTGGTGCTGAAGACGCTGGACGCGCGTGGGCCGATGCACGGCTACGCGATCACGTCGCACATCCAACGCGTGTCGTCGGATCTGCTGCGGGTAGAAGAAGGCTCCCTGTATCCCGCGCTGCACCGGATGACGCAGGATGGCTGGCTCGAGGCCAAGTGGGGCACGACGGAGAAGAACCGCGACGCCAAGTTCTATACGATCACCGCGGCGGGGCAGAAGCAGCTGACGCTGGAGGAGGCGAGTTGGACGCGGCTGCGCACGGGCGTGACGCGCGTGCTGCGCTATGCGTGAGCGAGGAGGTGCAGATCCCTCGCTGCGCTCGGGATGACACTAAGGAGAGGGGTCCTGCATGTCTTGGCTCGGACGATTGCGAAATCACCTGCGCGATGGCGCGGTGTCGAAGGAGATCACGCGCGAGATGCGATTTCACCTCGCGGAGCGAGCGGATGACCTCGTCGCCTCTGGCATGGCGCCGGACGCGGCGCAGCGTGAGGCACGCCGGCGATTCGGCAGTCTCGCGTATCAGGGTGAGCGCACGCGGGAGCGTGATCTCTTCCGCTGGCTCGACACCTTGATCGGCGACATCCGCTATGCCTCACGAGCGCTGCGGGCCGCGCCGGCGTTCGCGACGGTCGCAATACTCTCGCTGGCGCTCGGCATCGGGGCGAACACGGCGGTCTTCAGCGTGATCAACGCGCTCGTGCTGCGATCGCTGCCGGTGAATCATCCGGAGGAGCTCGTCGCCGTGGTCCGCGGCAAAGACGGGATGATCTTCACCAATCCGCTCTGGGAAGCGATCCGCGACCGGCAGGACATGTTCAGCGGAATCTTCGCCAGCGGGATGACGAGCTTCAATCTCACCGCGGGTGGCGAGGCGCGACGCGTCGACGCGAGCACGGTGAGCGGCGACTATTTCGCCACGTTAGGCGTGCGTCCTGTCGCGGGGCGGCTGATCGCGCGGGCGGACGATTATCGCGGCTGTCCTGGTGTCGCCGTGCTGAGCGAGGGATTCTGGGCGAGCCAGTATTCCGCCGATCAGAGCGTGATTGGAAAGTCGATCCTCCTCGACGGCCATCCATTCGATATCATCGGCGTGTCCGACGGACGCTTCTTCGGTGTGAGCGTCGGTCAGCGTCCGCAGATCTTCGTGCCGATCTGCACCGAGAAGATCATCCGCGGCGCCAACAGTCAGCTCGACGAGCGGAGCAGCTGGTATCTCGAGATCGTCGGCAGGCCCAAGCCGGGGCTCACCCACGCCCAGATCGAGGCCCGATTCGCGACGCTTGCCCCGGGAATCATCGAGGCAACGATTCCGCCGCACTGGTCAACCGAGTCGCTCAACCATTATCGGAGCGCGACGTTCCGCGTCGAGGGCGCGGCGCGGGGTTTCTCGTTCGTGCGCGATGCGTACGCGAAGGCTCTCTACGTGCTCATGGCCATCGTTGCGTTGGTGCTGCTCATCGCCTGCGCGAACGTCGCCAACCTGTTGCTCTCGCGCGCGACGGTGCGGCGCCGAGAGATGGCGGTGCGCGTAGCGTTAGGCGCGGGACGTGGACGGCTCGCGCGACAGCTCATCACCGAGAGTCTGCTTCTCTCGTCGATCGGCGCGGTGATAGGGATCGCGTTTGCGATCTGGGGAAGCCGGCTTCTCGTCAGACTTCTCTCGGAGGGTGGCTCCGGTGTCGCGCTCGACCTCGGGGTCGATCTGCGGATATTGCTGTTCACGATTGGCGTGGCAACGCTGACGGGCCTTCTTTTCGGTCTCGTGCCGGCGTGGCGCGCGGGACGCGTCGATCCACAAGCAGCGATGAAGGCGCAGGGCCGCGGCGTCGCCGAAGGGCACAGCCGATTCGCGATGGGCAAAGCGCTCGTCATCGCCCAGGTCGCGCTGTCGCTGGTGCTGATCATGGGCGCGGGCCTGCTCATCGGCAGCTGGCGCAAGCTGGCAACACTCGACCCGGGCTTCCGGAGCGAAGGCGTTCTTCTCGTCGATACGAACATTCGAAACACGAACACGCCGCCGGAGCAACGGCTCGCGCTCCATCGGCAAATGATCGAGACGGTGCGACGGCTGCCGGGCGTCCAATCCGCGAGCGGCTCGCAGATCACGCCGGTCGGTCACTCGACCTGGAATGATGCCTTCAAAGCCGAGGGCGAACCAGTCAAGACCGGAGAGCACCCGGTTGCGTGGGTGAATCCGGTGAGTGACGGCTACTTCCAGACGCTCGACATCCCGATTCTCGCTGGTCGCGATTTCGATGCGCGCGACACGCGAACGTCGCCTCGCGTAGCAGTCATCAACGAGGCCATGGCGAAGAAGTTCTTCGGAACGCCTGCTGCGGTTGGTCGCCGGCTTCAGAAGGAGGAGGGGAGCGGCTGGAGCCAGCCGATCGAGGTGGTCGGGATCGTGGGGACGACCAAGTACCGATCGATGCGGGATTCGGCGCAGCCGATCGCGTATTTCCCGAGAGCACAGGAGTCTCCTGAGGCGCAGGAGATGTCGCTCGAAGTGCGGGGAACGACGGGCACGACCAGCCTCGTGGCGAACGTCACGAAGGCACTCGCGAGCATCAATCCGCGTATCACGCTCGACATCACGACGCTCGAACGTCAGCTCGCGGAGTCGCTGACGATTCCGCGCGCAATCGCTATGCTCTCGGGCTTCTTCGGTACGCTCGCACTGCTGCTGGCGACTATCGGTCTCTATGGCGTGATGGCATACACCGTCGCCCGTCGTCGGAATGAGATCGGTGTGCGCATCGCCCTCGGCGCCGAGCAGTCACGTGTCGTGCGCATGGTTCTGGGCGAGGTCGCCGGAATCGTGATCGGGGGCGTCGTTGTGGGAGCGGGTCTCTCGTTAGGCGTGACACGGCTCGTGACCTCGTTCCTGTACGAGATGAAGCCCACCGATCCGCAGACGCTCGTGGCGTCGGCGGTGGTGCTGGTGCTCGTCGGGCTGGCGGCGGCCGCGTTGCCGGCGTGGCGCGCGGCGACCCTCGATCCCGTGTCAGCGCTGCGCGAGGAGTGAATTGCACTGTGAATACGGAGCGAAATGCCGCAGAGGCGACGTTCACATTGCGTGCTCCGCGGGCGGGCGACATGGGTTGGATCGTGCACCGGCATGGCGCGCTCTATCACGAGGAGTACGGGTGGGACGAGCATTTCGAGGCGCTCGTGGCGGAGATTGTCGCGGACTTCGTGAAGCGTCATGATCCAGTACGCGAGCGGTGCTGGATCGCCGAGGTGAACGGAGCGATCGTCGGATCGATTTTCTGCGTGAAGAAATCAGAGACGGTAGCGAAGCTGCGCTTGCTGTACGTCGAGCCGTCGGCGCGAGCGATGGGGATCGGTACTCGTCTCGTCAGCGAGTGCGTGAGATTCGCGCGCGAGGCGGGATATGAAACGCTCACACTCTGGACGCAGAGTCTCCTCGCGTCGGCGCGCCGCGTCTACGAGCGCATTGGCTTCCGACTCGTGGCGGAGGAGGCGCACCACAGCTTTGGTGCGGATCTCGTGGCGCAGACGTGGGAGTTGGATCTGCGCGAGACCATGTCTTCAGCCGCGGCGGCCGGGCATGCCGCTGCTCGGCACAGGTTGAACTGACTCCGGCACCAGCAGTGGCTCGATTTCGTCCGCGCGAATGACCGAGTCCACCGGAACGTCGCGGCCGGCGCGATCGTCGACAATGCCGACGAGAGCCGCCGCGACGAGAAGGCAGACGCCGCCAAGGAGAACGAAGTAGAGCGCGGTGTTCGGATTGCCTTCACCGAAAAGCCCACGCGCGATCGGTCCGAAGGTGATCGAGGCGATGATCTCGGGGATGACGATGAAGAAGTTGAAGATGCCCATGTAGACGCCCATCCGGCTGGCGGGGAGCGCCGTCGAGAGGATGGCGTACGGCATGGAGAGGATCGATGCCCACGCGATGCCGACGCCGACCATCGTGAGCGGCAGGACGTACTGACTGTGGATGACGGACATCGACAGCAGACCGACGCCGCCACACGCGAGCGCCGCGGCATGCACGGTTTTGCGGCTCGTGGCGTCGGCGAGCTTGGGGAGTGCGAGGGCCACGAGGAAGCAGACGACGGAATAGACAGCGAAGGTGAGGCCGCCCCACTCGACGCCCCGAGTATAGAGCGCGGATTGCGGATCGGTGGCGCCGAAGACGTGCCGCGCGACGGCGGGAACGAAGAAGAGCCACATGCAGAAGAGTCCAAGCCAGGTCACGAGCTGGACGATGGCCAGTTGGCGCATCGTCGCCGGCATCTCACGGATCGAGCGACCGATGTCCCGGAAGAGCGGTCCCAGCCCGAGCTCGCCCCTCCGCGCTCGCTCGAAGGCTGCCATGTCTTCCGGCGGGAATTCCGTGGTCGTGAAGACGGTCCACAGCACCGCGAGGAGATACACGGCGGCGCCCACCTGGAACGAGTAGCGGACGGAGAGGGGGATGCCACTCGCGGTACTGCCGGTGACGCCGAATTTAGCAAACACAAATGGCAGCGCGTTGGCGAGACTGGCGCCGATGCCAATCATGAGGGACTGCATCGCGAAGCCCTGCGTGCGCTGGGAGACATGGAGCTTGTCGGCGACGAAGGCGCGGAAGGGCTCCATCGAGATATTGTTCGAGGCGTCGAGCACCCAGAGGAGCGTCGCGGCCATCCAGATCGCGCTCGAGTTGGGCATGACGAAGAGCGCGATGGCGGCGAGAATGGCGCCCGTGAGGAAGTACGGCCGGCGTCTGCCTAACGGTCCCCAGGTGCGGTCGCTGAGCGCGCCGATCACGGGTTGCACGAGGAGACCGGTGACGGGCGCGGCGAGCCAGAGGAGCGGCACGCGATCGGAGTTCGCGCCAAGCTTCTCGTAGATCGCGGACATGTTCGCGAGCTGTAGTCCCCAGCCGAATTGAATGCCGAGGAAGCCGAAGCTCATGTTGAACATCTCAGCCGGCGTGAGACGTGGCCTCGGGTTGGCGGTGGCGGTCATGTGCTGGGGTCGCGGAAGGTTGGAATCGGCGTCGCGTGAAGATGTGGTGGCGGAGGTGCTAGGTGCTAGGTGCTAGGTGCTAGGTGCTAGGTGCTAGGTGCTAGGTGCTAGGATTTGAGGATGCGACGAACAATCGGAATTGCCGCGATGCTCGTGACGGCTGGGCTCAATACGGCCCCGGCGCAGCATGCCCCTGCGTGGGTGCGTGGTGCTACCTGCTACGAGATCTTCGTCCGGTCGTTCTACGACAGCGACGGGGACGGCGTCGGCGATCTCAAAGGGCTGACGGCGAAGCTCGACTACATCAACGACGGGAATCCGCGGAGCGCCCAGAGTCTCGGCGCGCGCTGTGTCTGGCTGATGCCGATCGTCGAGTCGCCGAGCTATCACGGCTACGACGCGACGGACTACTACCACGTCGCACGCGCCTACGGCACGAACGAGGATTTCAAGCGATTCGTCGCGGCCGCGCACCGGCGCGGGATCCGGGTGCTGGTGGACATGGTTCTGAACCACACGTCGAACGAGCATCCGTGGTTCCAGGCGGCGATGCGCGATACGGCATCACCATATCGAAAGTGGTATCGATGGTCGTCGACGAAACCGGAGACGAAGGGGCCGTGGGGACAGGAGGTGTGGTACAAGTCCCCCGTGCGCGACGAGTACTACTACGCCGTCTTCTGGAGCGGCATGCCGGATCTCAACTACGAGACTCCGGCGGTGCGCACCGAGGTGAAGAAGATCGCGCGCTTCTGGCTGCGCGACATGGGCGTCGACGGCTTCCGGCTGGACGCGGTGCCGTTCCTCATGGAGGACGGTGGGAAGCTGGCGGGCAGTCCCGGGACGCACGCGTTGCTGCGCGAGTATGCGGCATATGTCCGATCGGTGCGCAGCGATGCGTACACGGTGGGTGAGGTGTACGACAGCCTCGGCACCGTGCTGACCTACTATCCCGATCAGCTCGACTCGTACTTCGCGTTCGAACTGGCGGACAGCATCATTGCCGCGGTGCGGGACGGGCGAGGGCGTGGGATGCTGGCGCCGGCGCTGCGGCTGCAGCGGGTCATACCTAACGACCGAACGTCACCGTTTCTGCGCAATCACGATCAGCCGCGAACGCGCACGGAGCTCGGCGGCGACATGCGCAGGGCGCGGCTGGCTTCGTTCCTCCTCCTGACGATGCCGGGGATGCCGTTCGTGTACTACGGCGAGGAGATCGGGATGGTGGGGGCGAAGCCGGACGAACGGTTGCGGACGCCGATGCAGTGGACGGCCGGTAACGCCGGCGGGTTCACGACGGGAACGCCGTGGGAGTCGCTACAGAGCGACTCATCTTCGACGACCGTGGAGGCGGAAGCTCTGGACTCGTCGTCGGTGCTGGCGATGAATCGGCGGATGATCCATCTCCGGTCGCGCATCGCGGCGTTAGGCGAGGGAGCGCTCGTACCGCTCCGCGCGAGTCATGGCGGGGTGACCGCGTATCTACGGAAGAGCGGAGGCTCGATCGTGCTTGTTGTGGCGAACCTGACGTCGGAGACGTTGGAGGGCGTGACGTTGAGCTCCGAGGGCGGTGCTGTGCCGGTGGGTCGGTGGACGGTGCGATCGCTGATCGACAGGACGAGCGGGCCGCGCCTCACCGTGGGAGCTGGTGGCAGATTCGACGCGTACTCGCCGGTTCGCGCGCTGGCACCGCTCGAGGGGTATGTGTTCGGGCTGAGTAGGCTAAGGTGACGTGAAAAGCAGATTCCTCGCTGTGCTCGGAATGACAGTCAGTACCACGGAATGGCAGTCAGCGCACGAGTACGCGATAGCCGTTCGCTGGGATGTCGAGTGTTTCCGACGAGCCTAACGACAGACGTCGCCTGGTGAACCAGTCGGTGTAGGCACCGGCATACGAGAGGGCGCGGTAGCTCACCGTTACCGGAGCGGAGGCAAAGTTCACGGCGACGAGGACTGTGTTGGCGCCGCGGGTGCGTGTGAAGGCGTACACGCGATCGCCGCCCGTCGTCTCGAGACGGAGCTGATCGCCGCCCTCGGCGCCGTTCCAGAGTGCGTGGTTCGCATGCTTGAGATCGAACATCGCGCGGTAGAACGACGCGAGCGACGGGCCCTTCCAGTCCACGGTGTCCTTCTCGAAGAAGCGGAGACGCTTTGACAGGCTCGCCTCCTGGCCGGTGTAGAGCAGCGGCAAGGAATGCACGAGGGTCGCGGCGAGCACGAACGCGGCCTGATGGTTCTCACCCATACGCTCGAATTCGGTGCCGTTCCAGCTGTTCTCGTCGTGGTTACTCGTGAAGTACATGCGATCGGCGTCGCGCGGGTACGAGGCACGCTCGCGCGCGAGGTACGCATCGAGCTCGGTCGTCGGCTTCTTTCCCTGCGCGATCTCGTTGAGCAGATGATGAAGCTCCCATCCGTACGTCGCGTCGAACGCCGTGTGGAACTTCGGACCCTCCGCCTCGGCGAGCATGAAGAGATCGGGACGAGACGTGGCGAGGGCGTGTCGAGCCTCCGTCCAGAAATCCATCGGGACGCCGCCGGCGACGTCGCAGCGAAAGCCGTCGACGTGCATGCTATCAACCCACCAGCGCATCGCCGCGATCATCGCGGCGCGCAGTGCGGGCTTGGAGTAATCGAGCTCGGCGACGTCGGTCCAGTCGGTCTCATGGTCCTCGTTGTCCCGGGCGTTCATGATGGTGCCATCTGCCTTGTGCAGATACCAATCCGGGTGCTGCGCGACCCAGACGTTGTCGAACGAGGAGTGGTTAGGCACCCAGTCGAGGATCACGTGCTTGCGACGACGATGGATGTCGTCGACGAGGCGTCTGAAATCGGCGGCGGTTCCGTACTCCGGGTTCACGGCGGTGTAGTTCCGCACGGAGTAGTAACTGCCAAGTACTCCTTTGCGATTCTTCACGCCGATTGGCTGCACCGGCATGAGCCAGAACATGTCGATCCCGAGGCTGTCGAGTCTCGGCAATTGCCGCTCGAACGCAGCGAGCGTTCCCTCCGGCGTGTACTGCCGGACGTTGACCTCATACAACACCGCGGATCGGCTCCAGGCTGGGTGAGCGATCTGGACCGGCTGTTGGCCGCGAAGAATCGCCGGAAGGAGCGCGGCGGCGAGTGTCAGCCTGTAGCGGAAGTTGATCATGGGGCGGGAATCAGTCGAATGGCCTGTCCGCCGCCGGGAGCAAGGACGACATGGAGTCGCGAGGCCGAGGTGACATTCTGTGACGAGATGCGAATGGCCTCGGGATTCTCGCGCCAGCTGGCGTTAGGCGCGTCGGCGTAGATCTGGGCGACGTAGCGTCGCCCGTTAGGCAGAAAGGACAGAGGGAGGTCGAGCGTGCGGGCGGCCTCGTCCGTGATCGCACCGACGAACCATTCGTCCTTTCCCTTTGTCTTCCGCGCGACGGCGACATAGTCCCCGATGCGGCCGGCAAGAACGCGCGTCGTGTCCCAGTCGACGGCGACGTCACGAATGAACTGGAACGCTGGCTGGCGCTCGTAGTTCTCGATGAGATCGGCAGCCATCTGGACGGGCGAATAGAGGACGACGTAGAGCGCGAGCTGCTTCGCGAGCGTGCTTCGAGGTCGCGCTTCATCGGGAGAGCGCGGCGTCCCCGTAGGTCGCTTGATGAGCAGATCGAAAATTCCCGGCGTGAAATCCATCGGACCGGAGAGCATCCGCGTGAAGAAGAGAATCGACTCGTGCTCGGGCGGGTTGCCGCCCTCGCCGCCCCACGCATTGTACTCCTGACCGCGCGCTCCCTCGCGGCTGAGCATGTTCGGCCAGGTGCGTCGCTCGCCGGTGTCGTGGATCGGCTCGTGGACGTCGACGGCGATCTGATACTTCGCGGCGGTCTCCACGACCTTCCGATAGTGCCGCACCATGTACTGCCCGGTATGCGAGTCGCCCGCTTCGGTCTTGTCGTTCACATAGCCGGTCTTGATGGCGTGAACGCCGAGCCGCCGGTAGAGCGCGAAGGCGCTGTCGAGCTGCCGCTCGTAGTTCTCGATCCCCATTGCTGTCTCGTTATGCACGATGAGCGATATTCCCTTCGATCGCGCATAGGCGGCGACGCCGGGAAGGTCGTAATCGGGATACGGTTGCGTGAACGAGAACCCATTGCGGTTCTGCATCCAGTTACCATCCCAACCGACGTTCCAGCCCTCGACGAGAGTGCCGCCGAGCCCATTCGCGGCGGCAAAATCGATGTAGCGTTTGGCGTTCGCGGTCGTGGCGCCGTGGTGCGGCCCCTGGCCCCAGGTGTAGACGTTGAGGTGCATCCCCCACCAGATGCCGTCGTACTTCATCGGTCTGATCCAGCTCGTGTTCTGGAGCTGGCTCGGTGGATTGAGCTCGAGGCCGAGCAGTGACGGCGCCAGATCCTCGACGCGATCGGCGAGCTGGATGGTGCGCCATGGTGTGACGAAGGGCGCACGCCCGCGCACTTTCACACCGTCGGCCCACGGCGCGAGCGCGACCTGAAGCGTGCGGCTCTCGTAGTGGCCGGCGAGACGCATCCCCGCGTAGTCCACGAGATCGGCTTCATGAATGACGGCGACGACGCCGCTCTGCATCTCGAGCGTGAGCGGCGTCTGCACGGTGTCGATGACGCTCACGGGCGACGACGAGTAGAGGTCCTCGTACCGGTCGGGGCGTGGCACATTGGCGTGGATCCACCACGCGCGCGCGTCGTCGGCGATGGTGAACTCGGTGCGCTCGTCCGTCATCTCGAAGTCGCCGAAGCCGCCGGCGCCGGAGAGCTCGTAGCGGAAGCCGATCCCCTCGTCGAAGGCGCGCACGACGACGGTGAACTGGCGTCGCGGCTCGGGGATCTCGGCAAAACCGACGCGCAGCTCGTTGTAGTGCTCGTGGACGCGGGCAACCTCACCCCAGGGCAGACTCCAGGTCGTGTCGGCGCTACCACGGGCCGACGTGGCGATCCGGACGCTATCGCCTAACGAGCGAGCACCGCGAAAGCTGAAGCCCAGGCGAGACGGAAGGATCACGTGTTTGCCTGAGCGCTCGACGGCGTAGTACGCAAGGCCGTCCCGAACGCCGACGGTGACCACGTTTCTGCCGTCCGGTGAGGTGACGCGGAGCGTGTCCTGTGCGAGCGCGAGCGCGGGAACGAGGAGGGCGGGGCCGATGACGCCTAACGACAAACGGGGCCAGTGGGGACGCATCAATGGGCGAGGCGGTAATGGTCGATGGTGGAGTCGCCTAAATAGGGCGCGAGGCGCGCAGAGTGCGCAAGCGCCGAGGCAGAAGCGTGGCCGATTTCGGTGCGCACATCCGTGATCTGGGTGAGCGACGCACATCGCGACGCCCAGCAAATGGCCCCACCATGAAGATACGATCTGTTGCGCTTCTCCTGCTCGCGGGATGTGCGTCGTCAGGCACCCGTCTGGCCAACGAGCTGCCCGTGAGCTCGACGCTCACCGTCACCAATCAGCGCGGCGAGGATGAGTCGATCTACATCATGCACGCCGGCGTGCGCGGTCGGCGGCTCGGTCAGGTGACGAGCTTCGGCAGCGCAACATTCCATCTCACCGCGTCCGACGCGCCCTTGGCGAGCGACGTTCAGTTTCTCGCGAAGACGGTCGTCACCGGGATCGTCGACGTCTCCGACGCGATCGGCGCGGAACGCGGCGCCACGTATGACTGGAAGCTCGGTCCGGGCCGGCACACCGACTTCCTGTCACTTCGCTACACCGGACGCTGACTGCGGGCAGCCGCGGCCGCGCGCTCGAGGAGGAGTGCGCGCTCGCGGACGTTGCGCGTGAGCGCAGCGGCACGCTCGAACTCGGCGCGCGCCTCATCGTTGCGGCCAAGCTTCGCGAGAAGGTCACCGCGCACGCTTGGCAGCAGGTGATAGCCGCGGAGCGATGGCTCGGCCGTCAGGCTATCGACGATGGCGAGACCAGCCGCCGGCCCGAATGCCATCGATACCGCGACGGCGCGATTGAGCTCCACGATCGGGGATGGCGTCAGCCGCGCCAACTCCTCGTAGAGGCCCGCGATTCGCGACCAGTCGGTCGCGTCGGCGGTGCGCGCACGTGCGTGGCACGCCGCGATCGCAGCCTGAATGGTGTATGGGCCGCGCGTCTCGGCGAGCGACTCGGCGCGATCGAGGGCGGCGAGCCCGCGCCCGATGAGAAGGCGATCCCAGCGCCCACGGTCCTGATCGAGGAGAAGCACCGGCTCGCCCGACGGGCCGACGCGCGCGCGCAGCCGCGACGCCTGTACTTCCATCAGCGCCACGAGTCCATGTACCTCTGCCTCGTTAGGCATGAGCTCGGCGAGGATGCGGCCGAGGCGGAGCGCCTCGTCGCAGAGCGCGGGACGCACCCAGTCGTCGCCAGCCGTCGCGGCGTAGCCCTCGTTGAAGATGAGATAGATCACCGCGAGCACCGAGGACAACCGCGCTGTGAGCTCCGTGCCGCGTGGGACCTCGAATGGGACGGCGGCGTCGGCGAGGGCTCGCTTGGCGCGGACGATCCGCTGCTGGATCGTCGGCTCCGAGGTGAGAAAGGCGCGCGCGATCTCTTCCGTCGTCAAACCACCGAGGAGGCGGAGGGTGAGCGCTGTCTGCGCCTCGGTGGAAAGCACAGGGTGACACGACATGAACACGAGCCGCAGGAGATCGTCGCCGACGTTGTCGTCGAGCGACTCGTCGAGGGCGGCGACTGCCTGCTCCTGCTCTGACTCGAGCTCGTGGCCGAGCTGCTCATGCTTGCGATCGAGCAACGTGCGACGACGAAGCTGGTCGATGCCACGACGCTTCGCGGCTGCCATGAGCCACGCGCCTGGGTTGTTCGGCACACCCGACTCCGGCCACTGTTCGAGCGCGGCGACGAGCGCGTCCTGGGCGAGATCTTCCGCGAGCCCCACATCGCCCGTGAGGCGGGTGAGGCTCGCAATGACCTTCGCCGATTCGATGCGCCAGACCGCCTCGATGGCGCGATGCGTTTCAGTCGTCACGCGACCAAATCACTCGCTCGGCGGCTCCGGACGCAAGCCGACGGCGAGCTTCGCGAGCGCCTTCTCGCAGCGCTCGACGAGACGCGGGTCGCCAATCTTCTGCGCCATCGCCGGGAACTCGACCGTTGGTCCGCGCCAACGGAGCTCGTCGACGTCGCGGAAGAGCGGTGCGTCGGTGCGCAGCGTCGCAAGCGTCTTGAAGAGCAGCGCCCGTTCGCGCTTCTCGCCGCCAAGCACGTCGGGCGGAAACTGCTCGATCGGGCCGTAGCGATTGAGCATCTGCGCGGCGGACACGGGGCCCACACCGCTGATGCCGGGATAGCCGTCGGCTGAATCACCGACGAGTGCGAGGTAATCGGGGATAAGGTCGGGATCCACACCGAATTTCTCTCGCACCGCCACCGCATTGCGGATCTTGTTGCCGCGGCGATCGATCTGGACGACGCGGTCGTCGCGCACGGACTGCGCGAGGTCCTTGTCAGGCGTCCAGATACAAATCTTCTCAACAGCGGGGTCACGTGCGGCGATGGCCGCTGCCGAGGCGAGCGCGTCGTCCGCCTCGAGCTCGACCATGGGCCAGACCACGACTCCCATCGACGCGAGCGCGTGCTCCAGCGGATGGAACTGTGCCATGAGCGCGCGCTCGACGCCTTCGCCCGTCTTGTAGCCGGCCCAGAGTGAGTTCCGAAAGGACTCGATGACGTGATCGGTGGCGACGCCGACATGGGTCGCGCCGGTCTCGAGCATCTGGACGACGGTGCGGAGGACCCCAAGGACAGCGCCGAATGGGGGATCCTCCCCCTTCACGAAGCGACGCAAGCCATAGAAATGACGGAACAGCTCGTAGGTCCCGTCGAGGAGGTGAACGATCATCGGATAACTGTAGTCGGTTGGCGGTTCGCGGTTGGCGGTTGACGGTTGGCGGTGGGAATTGCTGGCCTCGGGTGCGAACGCGTGGCACATTGGTGGCTTCAACACTCCAACGTCCTAGTCATGCGCGCTTCTCGTCTCGCCCGAGCCGGTCTACTCGGCGCGGCCATCCTTCTTTCCGCGCTCGCGGCGCCGCGTCTGCCCGCGCAAATCACGCAATCCGAATTCGCCGCGCGCCGCGACTCGCTCGCCGCGCGCATCGGCGACGGCATTGTCGTCGCCTTCGGCGGGCGGACGCCGGTCACCGATTTCGGGACATTCTTCCAGCTGCCGGCATTTCACTATCTCACGAATTACGACGAGCCGGACGCGGCATTCGTGCTGGTCGCGCGCGGAGGGCGTGGCACCGGAACGCTCTACACCACCCCGGCCGATCCACGACGCGCTTTTTATTACGGCTTCCGTCCTGATTCGGCGGCGGTAGCGCGGTCACTTCAGCTGCCGTCGCGTGCCTTTGGCGCATTGACGTCAGTCGTCGATTCGCTCGTGACGGCGGGGCTGCCGCTCTACGCGCTCGGCGACTTCGAGGACGCGGACTTCGCGCGGGTCGACAGCCTAACGAGAGGACAGGCGTTCGTGCGCGAGCTTGCCGCGCGTCATCCGAGCCTGGTCGTGAAGGACGCACATCCCATCGTCGACCAACTTCGCGCGCGGAAGAGCGCTGGTGAAGTCGCGCTGCTCAAGCGCGCGGCGGAGATCAGCGCCGAGGGACATCGCGTCGTGATGCAGGGACCTGAACCGCGGCACGAGTACGAGATCGCAGCGCTCATCGAATACACCTTCCGCCGGCTCGGTGCCGAACGGCCGGCGTACGGGTCGATCGTGGGATCGGGGATGAACGGAACACAGCTCCACTACATGAAGGACACGGCGGCGGCGCGCCCGGGAGATCTCGTCGTCATCGACGCGGCGGCGGAGTATCGCGGCTACGCGGCGGACATCACGCGTACGCTCCCCGTGAGCGGGACGTTCACTCCCGCGCAGCGCGCGATCTATCAGCTGGTCCGCGACGCACAAGCTGCGGCCGAGCGGGTGGCCAAGCCCGGCGCGTCAGCGCGCGCGGCGGAGGATTCTTCGTTCGCGGTTCGTGCTCGTGGGCTCGCGGCGTTAGGCCTCATCGACAGTGTGAACGCCACGATCGATCCGCCGTGGTCAGCGATGTGCGCGACGACGCCACGCGCTTGCACGCAGGCGTACCTCTGGACGATTCACGGGATCAGCCACGGGCTCGGGCTCGCGGTCCACGATCCCGCGCAGTTCTACTACGGCGATCGGACGTACCAGCCTGGCGACGCATTCACGATCGAGCCGGGGATCTACATCAGCACTCGATCACTCGACGCGCTGCCGGACACGCCGCGCAACCGGGCCTTCATCACTCGCGTGCGGCCGATCGTGCAGAAGTACGAGAACACGGGTGTGCGCATCGAGGATGATTACGTGGTGACTCCGAACGGCGTCGAGCGGATCAGCGCTGGCGCGCCGCGAGAGATCGGGGAGATCGAGGCACTGGCGAGGCTGAGGGGTGCGCGGCCAGTTCCGTGAACGCTCGCGCGCTCACTCACACCATGGACGCCCCCTCGTTATCGCAGGCATCAATTGCTCGCAAAGCGAAACGGCCGGAAACTGCCTGAAGCTGCCGGATTGCTTCTCGGCGGCGATGACGCCGTGCGCCCGCTGCAAAGAGAAGAGGGTCCGGCCTTTTCAGGCGGTTTCCGGCCGTTTCGTTTTTCAACCAGCTGATGCTCGTTCAACCGAGGAACTTTCGAGGCGTAGGGGACTCACTCGGACCGCAACGCGATCGCCGGATCCACCTTCGCGGCGCGCATCGCCGGCAGCAGGCAGGCCGCAACACCGACAGCGCCAATGACGAGCGCGACAGCGCCTAACGTCAACGGGTCGTTGGGCGCGACGCCGAAGAGGAGACCCTGCAGGAGCCGTGACGTCAGCAGTGCACCGACAACGCCGGCGAGGAGACCAAGGCCCAGCAGGACGCCCCCCTCGCCGAGCACCATGCGTACGACGCGCTTCGCATCGGCGCCAAGGCTCATGCGAATGCCGATCTCCTGCGTTCGCGAGCTGACGGAGAAGGCGAGCACACCGGCGATGCCGACCATGGCGATGATCATGGCGAGCGTGCCGAAGGAGGCGATGAAGAGCGCGTTCAGGCGACGCGGAGCGACCGTTGCGTCGCGCACCTCCTCGAGCGTCGCCACGTTCTCGATGAGCTGCTGCGGGTAGAGCTCGCGGATCGCCTTCAGTGCCGAACCCTCGAGCAGCGTGGGGTTGGAGCGGGTGCGGACGACGAGCGCGCCGCTGAAGATCTCTTCCTGCGCGATCGGCTGGAACATCGTCGGCGTGGGATCAGTATCGAGGCCCTGATCGCGCGTGTCGCCAACGATGCCGACGACGGTGCGCCAATCGCCGGAGACCGGAATGAATTTCAGCACTTCGCCAGTCCACGCGACACGGCGGCCGATCGGATCCTGATTGCCGAAGAGGCGATCCGCGAAAGACTTGCTCAGGATGACGACGCGAGCCGATTCACGGCGATCAGTAGACGTGAAATTCCGCCCCTTCAACAGTGGTATGCCGGCCGCTGCGAAGTAATTCGGATCGGCCGTCTTGCCCGTCGCACGCGGGGTCGCCTCACCAGCCGCGAGGGCACGACCCTCGGCCTTCACCTCGAGGATGAAATACGTGTTCTTGAGCGGCACATTCGACCCGATCGACGCGACCTGAACGCCGGGCAGCGTGGCGATGCGATCACGCATGCGCTCGTACATCGCGAGCTTTGCGGGCTGGTCGAGGGTGTTCGTCTCGATGGGCACTTCCATCGTCAGGACGTTCTCCGCGCGCACGCCCGTTTCAACCGAATTGAGCTTCGTCAGCGTACGCACGAGCAGCCCCGCCGCGGTGAGGAGCACCATGCAGACGGCGAGCTGCGTGATGACGAGCACGTGCTGGAGACGCTTTCGCCCGCGGCCAGCAGTCTTGCCCCGACCGGCGGCGGCCATCGGAGCCGCGAGTGCACCCTCCTCGCCAATGCTCGGCGCAAACGAGAGTACGATGGCCGCGGCGATGCTCGTGGCCAGGCCGACGGCGAGGACCAACCCGTCGATCCGGATCTCGTCCGCGCGTGGGGTGAGCTGCGCCGCGAAGGCGACGAGCATCTTGAGTCCAGCGAAGGCGACGAGGATGCCGAGCACGCCACCGACGAGCGCGAGGGCGAGGTTCTCGGCGAGAAGCAGCCGCCGGAGACGCCAGCTGCCCGCGCCTAACGCGGCGCGGACGAGCATCTCGCGCTCGCGGCGCACGCCGCGCATGAGCGTCAGGTTCGCGACGTTGGCGCACGCGATGAGCAGCACGAACGCGGCCGCGCCCATGAGGAGCCAGAGGGTGAGCGACGCGCGCTCGTTCAATGCCAGACGCAGCGGCGACACCGTGATGTCGTACTTGGCGGCGCGCTCGTACGCTTCCGGATGGTCGGCACGCACGTTGGTGCCGATGCGGGCGATCTCGGCGCTAGCCTGCTCGACGGTGGCACCCGGCGCGAGCCGGCCAAAGACCTCCGTCATGCGGTGAGTGCGCCCCTGCTTCATCGTCGCACTGAGGTGGTGCGGGCTCGTCACCATATTCACGTAAACGTCGGTGCGCTGCGGATACTGCGGCGCCCGCTGCACGACGCCGATGATCGTCGAAGACATATCGTTGATGCGCACCTGGCGACCGATGACCTTCGGGTCGCCGCCGAAGCGCTGCATCCAGAACTGATGGGACAGCACCGCGACTGGCGCGGCAGCAGGTCCATCGTCGCGGCTGCTCGTCAGGCGTCCGAGCACCGAGCCGAGCCCCATGACCTCGAAAAAGTTGCCGCTGATGACTCCGGCCTGGACGTGCACCGGTTCGGTTCCGTCGACCATCGTGAAGGTCATCGACGAATATTCGCCGAGCGCGCCGATCGTTCTGGACGCGCTGCGATAGTCGATGATCTCGGGAACGGAGAAGGCGACGTTGTCCTGACCGACGCCCTTCGCCGACTGGCGAAGATAGACGAGGCGCTCGCCGTCGCGATTCGGGAGGGGACGCAGCAGCGTGCCGCGGAGCAGCGTGAACATCGCCGTGTTCGCGCCGATGCCTAACGCGAGGGTGAGGATGACGGCGGCGGCGAAGCCGCGGGCTTTGAGGAGGCCGCGGAAGGCGCGCCAGAGCTCGGAGACGAAGGGCATTGTCGGTTACCGTTGAGCGTTTTCTGACATACGGGCGCCGATCCGCTGCTCCTGCTCGCGCAGTTCAGGGGTCAGCTCAGGACCGAAGTCCTCCGCCTCGAAGACCTGACGGATCTCGATCTCGCCGTCCTCCCCTGTCGGGTTGGGGCAGCGCTTCGCCCATTCGATCGCCTCTTCGCGCGAACGGCACTGCCAGAGCCAGAATCCGGCGACGAGCTCCTTGGTCTCGGTGAACGGACCGTCGACGACGGAGCGCTTGTTACCGGAGAAGTTGATCCGCGCGCCCTTGGAGCTCGGCTGGAGTCCTTCGGCGGCGAGGAGAACGCCGGCCTTCACCAGCTCTTCGTTGTATTTGCCCATCGCGGTGAGCAGCTCCGTGCTCGGCAACTTGCCGGCTTCGCTGTCAGCGTTGGCCTTGACCATCACGAGGAAACGCATGGGAGGAGGGGCTTGAGGTGTGGGTGTCGGCTTCGTGCCTCTACCCACACGTCGAACGAGGGAGAGCAAAATCGACACGCAGGCGAATTCCGCAAGACGTCGGAGCCCGGACCTTTCACCCGCCGCGCTCGAGCATCTCCTTCAGCCTGGCGAGATCCTTCCGATTCGCACGGCGCATTGCCCAAGCGACGAAGGGCGCGATGAGCGTAGAGAATCCGGATGGCTGTCCGCGATTGCGGAGACGCATGCGAGTCCCGTTCGCCGCGACGCTCTCCCACTCATAGATCGTTTCCATTGGAAATGGGCCCTCTGCGGTGGCCATGACCAGTCGTTGGCCAAGGGACAGGGCCGTGACCCGGTAGGTGTAGGCCAATCGCCGACCCATGAAGCGGGCAACGAACGCGATCTCCGAACCGACGCGAAGGGGAGGGGACGATCTCCATTCAACCCGCTCGATGTTCACATACCAGCTCGGTGCATTGTCAGGATTGGCTGCATAGCGCGCCACATCCAGACGCGGGCACTCGATGATGATCTCCGTCACGACGTCGACCATTGGGCTGCACCGACTGAGAAAGGGCGCTGAACCCTTCACGATTATCCTGGCCGGTCAAGTCGAAGGTGGCGAACAGGCGCCTCCCCCTTGACATTCGACAGGAGCGAGGCAACTCTTGTCGAACGTCATAGGGAACACGCGTCTCCAATCCCCGCCGAATGCCGGTCGAGAGCAACGACGTCCTCCAGGGCACGCTCGACATGCTGATCCTCAAAGCCCTTTCACTCCAGCCAATGCACGGGTGGGGCGTAGCGCAGCGCATCCAGCAGATCTCGAGCAACGTCCTCCAGGTCAACCAGGGCTCGCTCTATCCCGCGCTCCACCGCCTCGAGGATCGAGGATGGATCGAAGCGGAGTGGGGGACTTCCGAGAACAATCGCAAAGCGAAGTACTACCGCCTCACCACGAAGGGTGAGCGCCAGCTCACCGCTGAGGCGGCGACCTGGCGCCGCTTCGCAACCGCGATCGACGCGGTGATGTCCACGACCTGACGAGCCCTTTGGAGTGACGATGACACTCTTTCGCCGCCTCCGCCGCCGCTTTCGCGCGCTGGCTTTCCGCCGAGTCGTGGAACGCGAGCTCTCGGACGAGCTGCAGCTCCACATCGAGCTCGAACAACAGAAGAATGAGCGGCTCGGCATGTCGGCCGACGAAGCGCGACGCGCGGCGCTCGTCACCTTCGGTGGCGTCGAGCGGTACAAGGAAGAAGCGCGCGATGCCCGTGGCGTGCGCTTCGTCGAGACAATCGCGCAGGATCTGCGCTATGCACTCCGCACGATGCGAAGGACGCCGGCCTTCAGTGCGATCGTCATCCTCACGCTCGGACTCGGCGTCGGGGCGACGAGCGCGATCTTCAGCATCGTGAATGCGGTGCTGCTCCGGCCACTTCCGTACGCGAACGAGCGGTCACTCGTCCGTCTGTACTCGCAGGTTCCGGATGGCACGGCCGAGCGATTCAGCGTCTCCATCCCCGATTACCAGGATTACAAGTCGCGAAACCATGTCTTCAGCGACATGGCGATGTGGCTCAACAGCACGATGACGTTGACCGACGGCGGAGAGCCGGAGCGCCTCGCGGCGGTGCTCGCCACCGACAATCTCTTCTCGCTGATGGGCGTCACGCCGTCGCACGGGCGACTCTTCGCGACGGGCGATTCGGACCATCCGGACGTTGTCGTCCTTTCCTACGGAGTCTTTGCGCGTCGGTTCGGCTCGGATTCCACGATCGTTGGGCGACGCATTACCCTCGACGGTTCAGCGAAGACGGTCATCGGCGTGCTGCCGCCGAGCTTTCGATTGTACACGCGCGACGTGGATGTCTGGGCACCGATCGTGATCCATCAAGTCCCGAAGTACGACAATCGCGCGAACCACCTTCTGCGTGTGATCGCGAAGCTGAGGCCCGGTGTGACGGTTGCCGATGCACAGCGCGACGTGCGACGCATCGCGGCCAACCTTGCAACCGAGTACGCCCGTCAGGATGAGGGCTGGAGCGCGAACGTCTTCTCGGTGCGGAACGAGATCGTCGGTGATCTGACGCGTCCGCTCGTGATTCTGCTCACGGCATCGGCGCTGGTGCTGCTCATCGCCTGCATCAACGTCGCAAATCTGCAGCTGACGCGGAGCGTCGGCCGCGGTCGCGAGCTGGCCGTGCGCCGCGCGCTTGGTGCTGAACGAGGGAGACTCATCACGCAGATGCTCGTCGAGAGTCTCACTTACGCCGCCTGCGGCGGACTGCTGGGCATCGCGTTAGGCGTCGCCGGGACGCGCGCGCTGGTCGCGGTGGCGCCGGGAGGGATCAGTCGCCTCGACGAAGTTTCACTCGACGGCCGCGTCTTCGCGTTCGCCATGGCTGCCGCGCTCCTCACGGGCATCCTGTTCAGTTTGTGGCCTGCCTTCCGGGCCTCGGATCCACAGCTCGGCGGCAACCTTCGCGACGGTGGTCGCGGGAGCGCGGGATCGATGCAGGCGTGGCGTGTCCGTGGCACGCTCGTGGTGGCAGAGCTGTCGCTCGCGCTCACGGTACTCGTCGGCGCGGGGCTCGTGCTCCAGAGCTTCCGAAAGATTCTGAGCGTCGATCTGGGCATTCGTACCGACAGCGCGATCGCGCTGAGACTCACCGTTCCGTCGCGCTACGCCGATTCGGCGATCACACCATTCTATCGCGAGCTGCAAAGCGGTCTGGCCGCGATTCCCGGTATCACCGGTGCATCGGCTGCCGATCGAGCACCCGCGCAGGGCGGTGGCGTCTCCACGGACATCCGTCTCATCGAGCGGCCGGATGCGAACGCATCGGGAAAGCTCATGAGCCAGGTGAGTGTCGTGCTTCCGGAGTATTTCCGCACGATGGGAATGAAGCTCCTGGGTGGCCGAGACTTCACATGGAGCGAGAGCACGGTCGCGATCGTCAATGCGGCGGCGGCCGCGCACTTCTGGCCAGGCGCGTCCGCGCTTGGACAGCACGTGGCTTTCGGCCGGCGATCCACGGATAGTGGGCTGGTCGTGGTGGGCGTGGTCTCGGACGTTCGCCGTGGCGACATCACGCTCCGCGAAGAGCCGATGATCTACATCCCGGTGGCGGGCGCGCCCAGCTTCGCGCGGACGATGATGCTCGTGGTTCGTGGCTCGTTAGGCACCGCCGCTACCGTCAGCGCGGCCAAGCGCGCGGTGCACGGCATCGATCGGGCGGTCCCCCTCTATGAGATCCGCACGTTCACCGATATCGTTGGTGACAGCGTCGCCCAGCCGCGACTCAACGCGACGCTTCTCGGCGCCTTTGCCGCGCTCGCGCTCCTTCTCGCGGCGGTTGGCATCTACGGCGTGATCGCGCACTCGGTGACGCAGCGCCGCCAGGAGATCGGCGTGCGGGTGGCGCTCGGTGCGCAGCCGGGCGACGTCTTTCGCTTCGTGGTGCGACAGGGTGCTGCCCTCGCCGTCGCGGGACTTGCACTCGGGCTTGTCGCGTCGTGGCTGTTGACACCGGTGCTGCGCAGTTGGCTGTACGAGATCGAGCCGAGCGATCCCCTCACGTTCGCGGGCGTAGCCATCGTGCTCGGCGTCGTGGCACTCGTGGCGACGGCGATCCCCGCACGCCGCGCGGCAAAGGTGAACCCGGTGCTGGCGATGCGCGCGGAGTAGCGTTCCGGCGATGAGGGTCGCGTTGCATTTGGGTCCTCGTCGCGAATCGCTGTGGACGTTGAAGCCGTTCCCGCGCGGTCCGGATTCGGTGGAATGGGTTTCGCACTAGCGCCCAACCCACTCATCGAGAGAAGGACCATGAAGAGACCAAAGCCGATTTCTCCTCGCGTCCACGGAATGCTCGATTACAGCACGGCCGCGGCGGTCGCGGCCGCTCCGCGGATCATGGACCTGCCGGCGCCGGCCTCACGATTGTTCGAGACGCTCGCTGGCGGCTACACCGCGCTGTCCGCGGTCACCGACTATCCGCTGAGCGTGCGCCGCGTCGTTCCGTTCAAGGGCCATGGCGCGGCGGAGCTCGCAATCGGGCTCGCACTTCCGGCGATGCCGTGGCTCCTCGGTTTCGCGGACAACCGCGCGGCCCGGAACCTTTGCTTCGGACTCACCGCGCTGACGCTCGTCGTTGCGGCGTTGACGGATTGGAACGGCGTCGACGCCAAGAGGCGTCGACGCCGCTCCAATCCATCTCGACGCGCTCGCTAGCCTCGCGCGAAGCTTATCTGGAGTCGCGCGCGCTGTTCGCGCGCGCTCCAGCTCATCTCGCCTTGTCGTTACCAGATTCGCGCGCGCAGACTGTCTGGTCGGACCATTGGATCGCCGTCCTTGCAGCCCCACGCGCGCTTGAACTCGGGCATGTTGCTGAGAGGGCCGTTGACGCGCCACTTGCCGGGGGCGTGCGGGTTCGTCGCGACCTGAAGACGTTCGGCCTCCGGGCGCTGCACCTCGCGCCAGACCTGCGCCCAGCTCAGAAAGAACCGCTGCTCCGGAGTGAAGCCGTCGATGGTGGTGATCGGCTCGCCCCGCGCCCGCTTGGCGGCGAGCGCTTTCTCGAGTGCGGCGTATGCGACGGTGAGCCCGCCGAAGTCGCCGATGTTCTCGCCTAACGTCAATCGGCCGTTCACGTGCGTCGCAGAATCGATGACGGTGTAGGCGTCGAACTGATCGACGATCTTCTGCGCGGCCGTCTTGTACTTCGCGGCGTCCTCCACCGTCCACCAGTCGCGGAGATTGCCCTGGGCGTCAAACTGTCGGCCCTGGTCGTCGAAGCCGTGGCTCATCTCGTGGCCGATGACGGCGCCGATCGCTCCGTAGTTCACGGCGTCGTCCGCGTCCGGATCGAAGAACGGCGGCTGGAGGATGCCTGCCGGGAATTGAATCTGATTGAGCGACGGGCTGTACGACGCGTTCACCGTTGGGGGAACCATGCTCCACTCGGTCCGATCCTGCGGTAAGCCGAGCCGTTTCCAGCCGCGCTGCCGATTCCATTCGGCCGCGGTTGCCACATTCTCGAAGTACGCGCCGGGCTTCACGAGGAGCGTGGAGTAGTCGCGCCACGCATCGGGCCAGGCGACCTTGCGGAGAAATGCGTCCAGCTTCGCCGTCGCCTGCTGCTTCGTTGCCGCGCTCATCCAATCGAGCTGGCCAATTCGCTCGCGAAGCGCGCTCACGAGGTTGTCGACCATCTGCGCCGCCCGCGTGCGCGCTTCAGGTGTGAAGTTGCGCTTCACGTATTCCTGGCCGACGGCCCATCCGAGCGCCGCGTTCGTCGTCGCCGCGCATCGCTTCCAGCGCGGCTCCGGCTCCTGCACGCCGCGCATCACCGTGCTGTTGAAGTGGAAGTCTTCGGCGACGAATGCCGGACCGAGCGACGGCGCCGCGGCATTGGCGACATGCCAACGCAGATACGCCTTCCAGCTGTCGAGCGGGACGGTGGCGATGAGCGAGTCGAGGGCGGCGAAGAACGCGGGCGTGCGGACGTTGACCGTCGTCGCCTTGCCGCCGCCGACGGCGGATAGGTAGACGCGCCAATCGAAGTGCGGCGTCATGCGCTGGAATTCAGCGAGTGACATCTTGTGGTAGACGGCATTCGGGTCGCGCATCATGACGCGCGGCATCGACGCCCGCGCGAGCGCCGTCTCGAGCGCCATCACTTTGGCGGCGTCAGCGGTTGCGTCCGCGTCGGTTTCGCCGGTGAGTCGGAGGATCTTCGCGACGTGGTCGACGTAGGCGTTCCGAAGCGCGTCGGACCGTGCGTCGGTCTTGAGGTAATAGTCGCGATCGGGAAGGCCGAGTCCGCCCTGGCTCGCCGAGACGATGGTCTCGTTGCTGTTCTTCGGGTCGACGGAAGGGCCAACGCCAAACGGCGCGACACCGTTGCGCCGCGAGATAAGTCCCACGACACGCGATAGATCCGCGGTCGCGCGCATTCCGTCGATCGCATCCAAGGTGGGTCGGAGCGGAGCCAGGCCCCGCGCGGCGACCCCGGTCGTATCCATGCAGCTCGCGTAGAAGGTGCCAATCTTCCACGCGTTCGTTCCCGGCTTGGCGGCGGCGGTGCGGGCGGCGTTCGCATCGCTCTCGAGGATCAGGTGCACCGCCTCCTCGTTTTTGTCGTTCAGGGCAGAGAAACTGCCGAGGCTGGTTTTGGATGCCGGAATCTTCGCGGTGCGCAGCCAGCCTCCGTTGGCAAACTCGAAGAAATCAGTGCAGGCCGAGCACGTGGTATCCATGTTGGCGCGGTCGATCGACTTCGCAGTGGGGGACTGCGCGAATGCGGTGACCGTGATGAGCGTCGAGGCGCCGGCTACGGCGGCGAAGAGAGGAAAGCGCATGGTAGGGAGTATAGCAAGCGTGAAATCGAGCGCGTGATGTGAGAGCACTCAACGCGCAGCGCTGCTCGCGCATCCTCCGAGAAGTTACTGCGCGCGCGAGGCGGTCACTGGAACGCGGCGTGCCGATGCATATCGTGGCGGCCTCTGCCCAAGTACGCTACCGCGCATAGTCGACGATCGTCCGCGGTACTCGCGAAGCCGTGTGGGGAGGCGTAGATCTCAGTACGTCATCGGCAGGACGCACGTCGCTTCGAGGACGTGCGGCGCGCGGGTAAGTCATCGATTCAGGAAGTCGTATCATGGACAATCGTACCGATCCGGATGGTCTCATCACCACCTTCGCGCGGCAGCGGCAGGCGCTCCTGAAGCACACCGGCGAACTTCTCTGTCGCGAGAACGCTCCGGTTAGGCAGAGGGACGGCGAGCACGAAGCGAAGTTATCGGCGGTTCTCGTCTCCTCGCTCGAGGAGTTGAAGGTAGCGGAGGAGGAGTTGGTGGAGCGCACCGAGGCGCTGGCGCATCTGCGCGACGAGCTCGAGCAACGTGTGCACGGCGCGCAGCAGCTGTTCGAGCTCGCGCCGGCGTGTCTCCTCGTGACCGACATCTATGGCGTGATTTTGGACGCCAATCGCGCCTGCCGGCACTTGCTCAAGCGCGATCATGCGGCGCTCGAGCGCCAACCCATGGCGACATTCATCAGCGCCGACGCGCGCCGGAACTTCCGCGATGAACTGAACCGCCTCGTGATGACCGACGGCGTGAACGACTGGCAGCTGCTGCTCCGGCGGCCGACCGCCGGTGCGGTCCGCGTGAGTGCGACGGTACGCGTCGTCAAACCGACAGCCGTCAGCAGCCCGCAGCGTCTCTTCTGGTCGATCCGCGCTCTCGAGCCCGACGCCGCGTCGCTCGACGCCTAACGAGGACGGGGGCGCGCCGGCGCCTCCCTCCTCACCACCAGCGAGCGGGTGCCGTGAGATGCACGGCGTTTGCGCCGCCCTCCACTCTGGCGGCGGCCGTCGCCTGCTCCTCCAGCCGTCGGGCCTGCGCGAGAAGCCGTGGCACCCGGCTGCCGATCGCGCGCGCGAGGCGGAGCTGCGCCGGCAGGGGGAGCGCGAGGCGACGGTCGCGACACGCCCGCAGCTCGTCCGGCGTCACGCCGGCGAGCAGCGCGAGCCGCTCGATCGAGAGATTGTCCTCACCGCGGAGCTCTTCGAGAAGAGCCGCGGCGCGGTTGTTTCGCTGGATTGACGACATTCGATCACTCGCTGCGCACGGGTCCTCTCTTCCTGCAAGTTGCGTTCTTCACCTGCGGAAGGAGTAGACCACCCCGCGATCCAGCGAATCCACGCGCGCCAGCGATGCCGGTGCTTGCCTCGCGAGCCGCGCTGTCGCTTCGACCAGCTTTTGCGACGTCACGAGGACATACCGCGGCCTGTAGCTCTCGAGAAGGCTCGACATCACCGCCGTCTCCTCGGCCACTGTCCGTTCCCGGACGTACTCGCCCGCGGTGAAGGTCGCCACCGGAGCCGTCCGCCGCCCGGTGTAGAGATACACGGCCGCCTCGGCGTCCGACGCGATCACATCGTTAGGCGAGGTCGCCTTCGCGACCCACGCCAGCTGCGGCAGCACTCGGCGTGCGTGGAAGCGGGCGTTCGACGACCACCAGGCGTTCGCATAGCCCTGCACGTTGAAGGCGGCGATGCCGAGGGCCAGGCTCGCCGCGAGCACCACGACGCCGGCCCGGGCCGGCCGGCTCTGCCTAACGAGCACGGAGCTCCATGCAGCCGCGAGGCCCGCGGCGGGGAAGAGCATCAACAGTGGCCAGATGCCCCAGACGAATCGCAGGGGTGAGAACGGCCATACGAGGACGATGGCGAGATAGCCCGCGACGAAGAGCGTCGTCACGCGCATCTTCCGCCACGCGACGGTGATGCCAATGGCCGTCAGCAGCGCGAAGGCGCCGCCGACGAGTACGTCGATACCGGCACTCCGCTTTGGAACGATCGAGCGAACGACCGACATTCCGATCGTCGCGATGTTGTCCGGTACGGTGACGACGAGCAGCTGCATGCCCCAGCTGTGCCACCCAGCCGCGAGCCACGCCGTGTACGATCCGTACGCACCGCGCACGAGCGGGGGGAGCGCGTCGTTATGCGACGCAACCCAGAGCATCCACGGCGCGACGCCGATGATGATCGTCGCCGCGCACGCCGCCGCTTCGCGGTGGCGCCGGCGCCCCAAGTAGGTCAGCACCACGGCGCCGGCGAGGGCAAGACCATGCGTGCGTATCAGCGCCACGACGGCGATGGCCGCGCCCAGCATGACCGCCCGCCGCAGCGGCGTCGATGCGTCAACCTCCGCCGCCACTCGCTCGGCCCAGATGAGGAGAGGAACGAGCAGAGCGAGAAAGAGCGGCTCAGACATGACCGCGCTGCTCAGCACGAGCGATGGGATCGTCACCGTGCCGGCGAGCGCCGCCGCCGTGGCGAGGCCGCGCGACAGTCCGAGCGTTCGGCGCGCCAGCTCGCCGGTGAACGCGGCCACCGCGGCGAGGAGCAAAGCATTAGCAAATTTGAACAGCGCGACGTTTTCGGGGAAACCGGGCGCCAGGCGCCAGAGGAGCGCGAGGAAAGCCGGGTAGCCAGGGGGGAAGTGCGTCGCCAACGGCGCGCCCGGGAGGTTGATGAAACGATAACCCTCGCCGGTCGCGAGCGCCTTCGCGAGCACCAGGTATTGCGCATCGTCGTAGAAGACGCCGATCGGCAGCGGCTCGATCGCGTTGATCGCGGCCAGCAGCGCGACGGCGGCGGTGATCCATGGCAGCCATCGCGCGACATACCGTGCGGCCGACTCGACGCGCGGTGCGGCGGCAGGAACGGCGGTGACAACGGACGGTGCGGACACTCTCGAATGGTCGGCGGTGGTGGTGGCGGGACAGCCGAGAGACGAGTCGCCAGCGGACGCGGCAACCATTCGCCTCTCTTGACGCCGCGACCGGTGCGCACTACACTGCGCCGAACAAGCGAAGTCTCGTGGTCATTTGCCGCCTATTGCCGCCACGTTAAACAAGGAGCTAAAAAGCGACGCGCCCGGCGGCCCTTTCCGTCCGGGCTTTTTTGTTGTGTATCTCTTCAACCGGCGCGTGCCGCGCGCCCGGAGCACGTCGATGACGCTACCCGCGCAGACCGCATCGCCCGGCGCACCGAAGAAGGTGACGGTGGCGACGCTCGCGTCCTTCAAGGCGCGCGGTCGGCGCGCGGCATTCGTCACCGCTTACGATTATCCGACGGCCGTCTTCGCCGATCGCGCCGGTGTCGACATGCTGCTCGTCGGCGACTCGGCGGCGATGACGATGCTCGGCTATCCGAACACGCTCGGCGTGTCGATGGACGAGATGCTCATCTTCGCGCGCGCCGTCTGCCGCGGGGCGAGGCGTGCGTTCGTCATCGGCGACATGCCCTTCCTCTCGTATCAAGCATCGGATGAAGACGCGGTACGCAATGCCGGAGCATTTCTCGTCGCCGGCTGCGACGCGGTGAAGTGCGAGGGCGGCGCGCGCGTCGCCAGTCGCGTTCGCGCCATCACCGATGCCGGCGTCGCGGTGATGGGACATCTCGGGCTCACGCCACAATCGCAGGCGCAGCTCGGTGGCTATCGCGTCCAGGGGAAGACGCTCGCGGCCGTGCAACGACTCACCGACGACGCGCTCGCGCTCCAGGACGCTGGTGCGTTCGCGGTACTCCTCGAGGCGGTGCCAGCCGAGGCGGCGGCGTACGTGCGCGAGCGCGTGAAGCTGCTCGTCTATGGCATCGGCGCCGGTCCACATGTCGACGGCCAGCTCGTTATCTCGCACGACATACTCGGCAGCTTCGTCGGCGATATCCGGCCGCGATTCATCCGGCGCTACGCGGAGCTCGATGTCGAGGTGGAGCGGGCCTTTCGCGCCTACGCGGATGACGTGCGCGCCGGCCGGTTCCCCGCAGCCGAGCATCTGTATCCAATCGAGCCCGAGCACGAAGCGGAGATTCGGGCCGCGAACAAAGTGCTCCTCGGGATGACAATCACCCACACCTAACGACAATGTCGATCACACTGCACTTACCGACCGTTCTCGCGAAGCTCGCCGACGGAAAAGTTCTCGATGCTGAAGGCGAGACCGTGGGCGCAGTCGTCGCCGATGTCGCGACGCGCTTTCCGGCGCTCGCGCCGCGTCTGCGCGACGAGGCGGGTAACCCGTATCCGTTCGTCACGTTTTATTTGAACGACGAGGACATTCGATTTCACGGCGGCTTCGATGCCACGGTGGAAGACGGTGACGAGCTGACGATCGTGCCCGCGATCGCGGGAGGATGAGCGAATGGCGCACGGAAACGGAACGGTCACGCTGAGCAACGAGGAGGTGCTGCGATACAGCCGGCACCTCATTCTTCCCGACGTCGGCCTCGACGGCCAACGCAAGCTCAAGGCGGGGCGCATTCTTCTCATCGGCGCGGGCGGACTCGGCTCGCCGCTGGCGTTGTACCTCGCCGCGGCCGGCGTCGGCACGCTCGGGCTCGTGGACTTCGATGTCGTCGACGTGTCGAATCTGCATCGTCAGGTACTGCACGGCACGAAGGACGTCGGCCGTCCGAAGCTCGAATCGGCGCGCGAGCGGATCCATGACGTCAACCCGCACGTGCACGTGGAGCTGTACGAGACGCGTCTCACGTCGGCGAACGCGCTCGACATCATTCGCGATTACGACGTCGTCATCGACGGCACCGACAACTTCGCGACGCGCTATCTCACGAACGACGCGTGCGTCCTGCTCGGCAAGCCCAACGTGTATGGCTCGATCTTCCGTTTCGAAGGGCAGGCGTCGGTCTTTGCGCTCGAGGAAGGGCCATGCTATCGCTGTCTCTTTCCCGAGCCACCGCCACCGGGGCTGGTACCGAGCTGCGCGGAGGGCGGCGTGCTCGGCGTGCTGCCTGGTCTCGTCGGTACGATTCAGGCGACGGAAGGGATCAAGCTCATTCTCGGCGTCGGCGAGCCGCTCGTCGGGCGATTGCTGCTCGTGGACGCGTTGACGATGCAGTTCCGCACGGTGAAGTTACGCAAGGATCCGAACTGTCCGGCGTGCGGCACGCACGAGATTCGCGAGCTGATCGATTACGACCAATTCTGCGGCGTGACGCCGGAGTCGCACGTGACGAACACGAACGAGATCCCCGAGATCACCCCATCAGAGCTCGCCGAGCGGCTGCGGCGAGGCGACGACATCGATCTGATCGACGTCCGCGAACCCTACGAGCTGGATATCGCCCGCATCCCGAACGTGCACCTGATTCCGCTCGGCGCGCTCGCCGAAGCGCTGCCGACGCTCGACGCCAAGCGCGAGACGGTCGTGATCTGCCGGACCGGCGCGCGGAGCGGCCGCGCCGTTAGGCAGCTGCAGGCTGCGGGCTTCAGGAAAGTCTTCAATCTTGCCGGTGGCATTCATCGCTGGGCCGACGAAGTAGATCCATCGCTTCCGAAGTATTGATTGCGTCCTCTGCGGTAACAAAGAGATAAGTTTCCACCATGACGACAATCGAGCACGAGAGTCTGCGCGTCCTGCCGCAGCGCTGCCGGGTGTGTGGCGCCGAGCAGGAGGGGTCGGCGATCGCGGTGTGCGAGGAATGCCTCGGGCCGCTCGACCCGGTCTATCCGGCGGAGCGGGCACTCCCCGATCGCGCGACGATCGCCAGGCGGCCGCCATCGATGTGGCGTTATCGCGAATGGCTGCCGTTCGAGGGAGAGCCGGCGCTCTCACTCGACACGGGTTTCACGCCGCTCGTCGAGGCGCCACGGCTCGCACGGGTGCTCGGCGTGGCGCGCGCATGGATCAAGAACGACAGCGTCTCGCACCCGAGCCTCTCGTTCAAAGACCGCGTTGTCGCCACCGCGATCAACGCCGCGCACGCGCTGGGCCTAACGACGATCGGCTGCGCGTCGACGGGCAACCTCGCCAATGCGGTCTCCGCGCACGCAGCGCGCGCGGGGCTCGATGCATGGGTGTTCATCCCCGACGACCTCGAGCCCGGCAAGATCATCGGCACTGCCATCTACGCGCCGCATCTCGTGCGCGTGCGCGGTCACTACGATGACGTCAACCGGCTCTGTGCACAGGTGGCGGATCGCTTTGGCTGGGGGATCGTGAACGTGAACCTCCGTGGCTACTACGGCGAAGGGTCGAAGACGATGGCGTTCGAGATCGCCGAACAGCTGGGCTGGCGGTTGCCAACAGCCGTAGTCGCGCCGATGGCGGGGGGCTCGCTCGTTACCAAGTTGCGAAAGGGGTTCGGCGAGGCGCTCTCCGCGGAGCTCGTGTCGGGTGCGCCACCACGGATCTTCGGCGCGCAGGCAGAGGGGTGTGCTCCAATCGTCAGGCACTTCGATCGAAACGACGATCGTGTGATTCCCGAGGTGCCGAAAACGATCGCACGATCGATCGCGATCGGGAATCCAGCCGACGGTACGTTTGCGGCGAAGGCGATTCGCGACAGCGGCGGCGCCGCCCAGGCAGTGAGCGACGACGCGCTCGTCTCCGGCATTCGCCTCCTTGCCGAAACGACCGGGATCTTCACCGAAACCGCCGGCGGCGTCACCGTCGCGGCGGCGCTGGCGCTCGCAAAGCGTGGGCAGCTCCGAGCCGACGACGAGGTGGTGCTGTGCATAACGGGCAACGGCCTCAAGACCACCGAAGCGGTGCGCGACGTCCTGCCAGAAGCGCCGGTGATCGCTCCGAAAGTTCGCGAGGTCGCCGCGCTGGTCGAGGCGGCGTCGAGGTGATGGTCGCGTGAGTGACGGCAACAGTCCGCGGCACACACGCGGCGGTCGAGGGGGTCGAATCCTGGCTCGCTTCCTCGCCTATCAGATCGCCTCGTGGTCAGTGCTCGGTGTCGTGACGCGTGATCTCGGGTGGGGCGCGCCGGTCGCGGTCGCGGTAGTCGCGCTGTACACGACTATTCCTCTGCTCCTGTTCGTGAAGTGGAGGGGCTGGCCATTCTATCCGGGCGCCGCCTTCCGCGTGTTCGTCGTGCGCGCAGTGCTCTATAGCCAACTCGTGCTGCCCTTTGCCGCGGCGGCCGCCGTTCTCGGAATGCTCATTGGTATTCCGTTCAGCCACTCGCTGCTCTTCGGGCGACTCGCCAGTGGCGGGGTCGTCGGCGCGACCGCGCTGTTGCTGATCGCCGGATACTTCGGATCGCGCCGGCTTGTCCTCCGTGAGGTGGACGCGAGCGTCCCCGAACTTCCGGCGGCATTCGACGGCATACGCATCGCGCAGATCTCCGACCTCCACGTCGGCCCGCAGACCTCGCGCCGCTTCCTCGCGCGCGTTGCCGCTGCCGTCGGGCGCGCCACACCGGACATCATCGCCGTCACGGGCGACGTCGTCGACGATCGCGCCGAGGATGTGCCGTGGTACGCGGCGGCGTTCGCGACACTGGAAGCGCCGCTCGGTGTCTACATCATACCGGGTAATCACGACATCTACGCGGGGTGGGACGCCGTCGCGCGATCGCTGCGCCAACGCACGAAGGCGACGATTCTCGTCAACGACGCACGGGTCGTCGAACGGCGCGGCGCACGGCTCGCCATCGTCGGGACGGGAGACCCTGCTGCGGGTCCGCGCGCGATCGGCCTGCCTAACGATAACGCCGCGCCCGATGTCGACCGGGCGCTTGCGAGCGTGCCTGCCGGGACGACGACCATCGCCTTCGCGCACAATCCCGCGCTCTGGCCCGGTCTCGCCAGGCGCGGCGTATCGCTGACGCTGAGCGGCCACACCCACTGGGGCCAGTTCGCGCTGCCGCGGCTTGGCTGGAGCCTCGCGTCTCCATTCCTCGAGCACGCGATGGGCGGGCACCGCGCCGGCGACGCGTTGCTCTACATCAATCCCGGCACCGGGTACTGGGGCATCCCCTTCCGGCTTGGCGCCTTTCCCGAGATCACCATTGTCCGTCTGAGACGTGCGGACGAAGCGGGATTGAGCATCGGAGCGGCAAAGCTCGCGGCGTAGGTGCACGGCGCGTAGACTTCCGGCATGCACATACACAAGTCTCTTACCGCCGCGGCGGTGCTCGCCCTGAGCGGAGCCTCCGCGTTCGCTCAAGCATCGACATCCTCCGACCCCTACATGGCGCGCGCGATTCGCGTTCTCACCGCGCAGCCGATCGTCGACGGCCACAACGACCTGCCGTGGCGGATTCGTGAGGACAAGGGACATCCGATGGATGTCGAGTGGTACGATCTGCGCGGCCACACGGCGGGGATGACGGACCTCGCGCGCCTCAAGGCGGGGCACGTCGGCGGCCAGTTCTGGTCGATCTACATTCCCGGCGAGCGCGCCGACGCGACCTACAAGCCGCACGGCGTTGTCTCGAGTCAACCCGGCTACGCGCGCGCCCAGCTCGAGCAGATCGACATCGCGCGCCGTGTGATCGCGAAATATCCCGAGCTGCAGTGGGCGACGACCGCGGACTCCGTACGCGCGGCGATGAAGCGCGGCCGGCTCGGCTCGATGCTTGGCCTCGAAGGCGGACACGCGATTGAGAACTCACTCAATCTGTTGCGGGCGTACTATGCGATGGGTGCGCGGTACATGACGCTCACCCACAACGTCACACTGGATTGGGCCGACGCCGCGCTCGACAGCGCGAGGCACGGCGGCCTCACGCCGTTCGGCCGTGAAGTGGTCCGCGAGATGAATCGTCTCGGCATGCTCGTCGACCTGTCGCATGTGTCGCCGGGCACGATGAGCGCCGCGCTCGACGTTACCGAAGCGCCGGTGATCTTCTCGCACTCGGCGGCTCGCGCGCTCGTCGATCACCCGCGCAACGTGCCAGACTCGATCCTCGCGCGCGTGCCGAAGAATGGCGGCGTCGTGATGGTGCCGTTCGTGACGAGCTTCGTCTCGAAGGCCGTCTACGACGACGACAATCAGCTCGCGGCGCTCACCGCCGACGCGAGCCGACGCCATCCTGGCGATGCCGCCGCTGTCCGGGCGGAGGTGTCGACGTGGCGCGCCGCGCATCCGCGGCCGACCGCATCGATTGCCGACGTGGCGAACGCGATTGAGCATGTGCGAAAGATCGTGGGCCCGGATCACGTCGGAATCGGCAGCGACTTCGACGGCATCGAGGAGACCGTCGTCGGGCTCGAGGACGTCTCGAAGTATCCCGCGATCATTGCCGAGCTGGCGCGGCGGGGCTGGAGCGACGCCGACCTCGAAAAGCTCGCCGGAGGCAACGTCCTGCGTGTGCTCGCTCAGGCGGAGCAGGTGGCCAAGCGGCTACAGAAGCAGCGGCCGCCGTCGATCGCAACGATCGAGCAGCTCGACGGCATCGGCGCGCGCGGGGTCACACCATAGCGTGAGTTACTGGAGGGTGGGTACGACGACCATCGTTGCACCCCACACGAGCAGTCGAGCGGGGGTGCACGGCGGCTTCAGGCCAAATTTGGCCTGCGCGCATTGTCGCTCGCGGCGGGCATCATCGTGTGCAGGCCAAATTTGGCATGTGCCGCCTAGCACCCCCGCTCGACTGCTCTTCGGTCGAGCTCTGTGCCTTTGAACGCCGCACGCTTCAGTTCAGCTCGCGGGCGATTTCCTCGAGCGCGCGCCTGACGAGCTGCGATTGAATTCCGGCGGCCTTGGCCGCCGCCACGAGCTCGCGCGCGGCGACGGCAAACTCGCCGGTGCGGCCGAGCGTGGCCTCGGAGTGGCGGAGTGCCTTCTCGAGCGCATCGGCGAGCGATTCGCCGGTTGGGTAGCGCGCGTCGCGTTCCTTGGCGAGGCAGCGATCGATCACGGCGGCGATCGGCGCGGGGACCTGCGGCGCGACGGCGGCGAGCGGCGGGGCCGGCTGCCGCTTGTGGGCGTCGAGGAGCGCGGTGACGCTGCCGCCGGTGAAGGGAAGCGCGCCGCTGAGCACGTGGAAGCCGACCACGCCTAACGAGTAGAGATCGCTCCGGCCGTCGAGGGGCTCGCCATCGATCTGCTCGGGACTCATGTAGCTTGCCGTCCCCATGATGAGCGCGTCCTGCGCGAAGACGGGGCCGAACTCCACCCGGGCGATGCCGAAGTCGGTGACGATCGACCGGCCGGAGCCGCGCTCGATCATGATGTTCTCGGGCTTCACGTCGCGATGAACGACGCCGTGTGCGTGCGCGTACGCGAGTGCCCAAGCGACTTCGCGGAGCGTCCGTACGGCATCGGCTGGCGGCAGGGGGCCGCGCGTGCTCACCCGCTCGGCGAGGTTCTCCCCCTCGATGAACGGCATCGCGAAGAACGGATGGCCTGCGATCTCGTCAGCGCGAAAGACCGGAACGATGTGAGGGTGAGACAGACGCGCCGCCGTGCGCGCCTCACGCAGGAACAGATCGCGGAGCTCGCCCTCCGCGGCGAGATGCGGCGGGAGCACCTTGATGGCAACCTGGCGGTCGAGGCGAACGTCGCGGGCGAGAAAGACCGCACCCATGCCGCCGCGGCCGAGCTCGCGCTCGACCGCATACTGCGACGCCAGCGCCGACCAGAGCTCACTGAACTCCGAGCCGACGAGTGTGGGCGTGAACGTTGAGCGTTCCGGTGCGACCGGGGACGTCATACGCCCGAAATCTACCGCTCCCGGCGCGTCGTAGCAGGAGCCTTCGACGCGTCACGAACGGGCAACGACTCAGCGACGCCGCAGGACGGCCCGTGCCGGCGCGGCCTCATGTCCGCCGACTTTCATCGGCAGCACGATGAGATCGTAATCGCCGCCGGGCGCATTCGTGAGCAGCAAACCTTCGACAATCGGAATCCCTTTGCCGAGCAGAATCTGATGCGCACGTGGCGCGGGCGCGCCGAACTGCTCGGCCGAGAGATAATCGATGCCGACCAGCTGCGTATTCGCGTCGGCGAGGAGTTGCGCCGCGTCGGACGCGATGTAGGCGAAGTCGCGATGGAAGAGCGGTGACGTCATCCAACCGCGGATCGAGCTCCGCGTGCGGAAGAGGATTCGCGGCGCGCCGCGCCAGTGGTGCTTCTCGAGCTCCGACGCAGTGATCGCCTGAACGTCGTCTGCGATCTCGATCACGCGCGCGGGGCCGATGAACCGGTCCAGCGGCACTTTGTCGATCGGCGCGCCATTGGCAATGAAGTGCATCGGCGCGTCGACATGCGTCCCGCTGTGTGCGCCGAGCGCATAGGCGGAGAGGGTGAGGGGGTCTCCGCGGCGCATCTCCTTCAGGAACTCGAATCGCATCGGCGCGTCGCCTTCGTACACAGGCGTCGTGGATTGATCGAGCGTCACTGTCGCGTCGATGTAAGTCTCCGGCGCGTTCGCCGCGCCGCGGTTGGAGCCAGACGCACAAGCCATGAGCGCGGCACAGATGGAGAGCAGAGAAATTCGCATGATGTCGCCTCCTTCAGACGACGAGACCGAGCAGCAGGGTGAACAGAAGTCCGGCGATGCCGATGATGGTCTCGGCGACGGTCCAGGTCTGCAGTGTCTGCGGCACGGTCATATTGAAGAATTCTTTCACCAGCCAGAAGCCGGCGTCGTTCACGTGCGAGAGCACGAGCGAGCCGGCGCCGGTGGCGAGGACGAGAAGC
>DATEPP010000040.1:0-5907 GCA_035273165.1 Gemmatimonadaceae bacterium | reverse complement strand
TACGCGATGTGGCCGCTCTATCAGGGGCGCAGCTATCCGTCCGAGGGAGTCGATCCGCTCGTCTACTCGTCAGGCGGATTTCTCTGGGAGGCGGCGCAGGCGAAGGGCAAGACGGTCAGCGTCTTCGGCGAATACGCGCCGACGGCGTCGGACTCCATTCCCAGCGTTCGCGCCACGTTGATGGCGGAATATCAGCGCAACGAGGGCCGCGGCACCGGCTACTTTCGCGATCTCCTCCGCTCGCGCTACGACACGCGCTCGAAGATTCCATCGCTCGATCGCGTCCTCGTGCGCGAGTATCCCGGCTGGACGCAGGAAGTGCCGGATGTCGTGAAGGCGCAGGTGATCCTCGATCATCTCCGCGAGTGGGAGGCGACGGGCGCGATGCCCGATCTCGTGATGGTGATTCTGCCGAGCGATCATACCGTTGGCACGTCGCCGGGATGGTGCGTGCCCCGCGCCTGCGTCGCCGACAACGATTTCGCGTTAGGCAAGATCGTCGACGGTCTCACCCATTCGTCCTTCTGGAAGGAAATGGCGATCTTCGTCATCGAGGACGACGCCCAGAATGGCGTGGACCACGTCGACGGCCATCGCACGACGGCGTTCGCGATCTCGCCGTTCGTGCGCCGCGGCAGCATCGACCATACCTTCTACAATCAGCCGAGTGTGCTGAAGACGATCGAGCTGATGCTCGGGCTCCCGTCGCTCAGCCTGTTCGATCTCGTGGCGACCGATATGCGCGCGAGCTTCATCGAGCCCGGCCAGCAGCCGACGTACACGCCGTTCAGCGCCGTGGTACCGCGCCAGCGGATCGACGAGACCAACGCGCGCGTGAGTCAGATCCGCGGTCCCGACGCCGAGGCCCGAAGGCGTGCCGCGCTCGCCTCGCAACGGATGAGCTTCGATGGCCCCGACGAAGCGCCGTCTGACCTGCTCAATCGGATTCTCTGGCACGACGCGCGTGGCTGGCGCACGCCGTATCCGGGTGTGAAGCGAAGTCTTTTCTTCCCGATGTCACGCGATCTCGGCGATGACGAGCGGGAGGAGAAGCGCGGCCGCGAGCGCTGAAGACGGGGGACGGGCGCAGGAGTGGCATCCCGAGGAGCGAGGCGCAAGCGAAGCGACCGAGGGATCTGCACTTGTCGGACGCCGTCAGACTGAGGCTGTCAGCGATCAGCGTTCAGCGACTACCTGAGCTGTCAGCTTTCAGTGTGAGCGCCCGCTTCGATGTGCCCTCATGGATCGCACCCGGGACGGCGGGCCCAGAAGCGAGACGCAAGCTAACAGCTGACGGCATCAAGAGAACTACTTCAGCTGTCAGCGCCCGACCCCTGAACGCCTGACTGATCGCTCAAGCAGTTCTCTTGATGCTGTGAGCTCTCAGCTTGCCGCTCGTTTCTGGGCTCGCCGTAGAGGGTGAGATGCCTGCGTCAACACGCCGAGGCCTCCCGAAATCTCGAGCCTCAAAGCAGATCCCTCGTCGCTCCACTCCTCGGGATGACATTCCCGCGCCCCGCCGTCCCCCGTTCCCAGCTATCGATCCGCCGCGGTTGGCCGCCTGACGACGGTCACCTTCACCGTGCTCGGGTACAGCTTGGAGTGATGGACTGCGTTGTGGGCCACGAGCCCCTGCGTCTCGTCGTAGTTCTTGCCGCCGGTGTTCATGTTCCGGTCGAAGCGCGGGAAGTTGCTGCTCGAGACCTCGATGCGGATGCGATGACCGGCGTCGAAGTAGTTGCTCGTGTTGAGCGGGCCTAACGTGACCTTGTACGTCTTGCCCGGCTCCATCCACACCTGCTTGTCGTAACCCTCGCGGTAGCGGACGCGCTGGATCGTCTCGTCCAGGTTGTACGCGCGGCCGTCCGGGTACACGTCGAGCAGCTTCACCGTGAAATCGGTGTCCTTCCGGTCCGACGAGACGTAGAGCGTGACCTCGATCGGCCCGCTCACCTCGGTGCCTTCCTTGAGCGGCTCCGATGAGTACACGAGAATGTCCGGCCGCGCCTCCATCTTCCGCTGATCGAATGCACCGCCCGTGACGGCGTTGCCGGTGCAGCAGACGTTCCCGCCGTACGACGGTACGGGATTCATCGGGTCGTAGCTGAAGCCGTCGGGCTTGTCGGCGGCCGGAGCCGCCGTCGTCAGCCGACCGTCGCCGTCGAGGGTGTTTGCCTTGCCGCCACTCGACAGGTAGTACGTCGTCGTCTGCGCGCCACGCGGCGGCCACGTATCTGACGTCTGCCACTTGTTGAGCCCCATCGTGTAGTAGCGCACCTTCGGCAACGTGTCGAGCAGATGATTGTTGTCGCCCTTGAGGAACATGTCGAACCAGCCCCAGGTGAGCGCATCGTAATCCAGCCGAGCGTCGCCGACGCTGCGCTCGCCCACGACGGTGTTCTCCGTCGCTCGCTTGTACGAGCAGTGGAGCGTCGGCGCGATCACGGCATACTGCTGGTTCGCGATCTCCGGAGGCGCCGTTCGTCTCACGTGATTGTACGTGGCCAGGTTCGGCCCGACCGAGACGTCGTACCACGACATGAACCACAGTCCTGGCATGTTGATCCGCATGTCGTCGTGAAAGAGGCCGCCGCGATACCACGCCGAATCGTTAGGCGTGCGCTCGATCATCGCGCCGCCGGTCGCGATCCCGGGCATGCTGTCGGCGAAGATGCCGCGCGGCCCGTCGACGGCCTTGATGATGTCCATCTCCGGCAGATGCCGGAGCGCCTCGGACCAATCCACCGACGGTGCCTGCTCCGCAAGGTCGAACGACTTCGAGGCGCGAATGAGATCTTGCTGCGACGTCCCGCGCGGGAACATCGGCCGGACCTGATTCTGCTCGCCGGAGAGCCAGGCGATGAACAGCATCTGCACCGCCCCGCCCCGATACCAGTTTCCCTGCTCGTAATAGGGCGCGACGCGTCCGACGCCGGCACCGAAACCCTGGGGAATGATCGTGGCCAATCCCGGCGGCCCCTGTGCGGCGACCGCCATCTGCCACTCCGCGGTCGATGAGCATCCGATCAACCCCACCTTGCCGTTCGCCCACGGCTGCGACGACATCCACTGGATCGCGTCGTACCCATCGGTGAGCGGTGGGCCGAGGATGTCGTAATTGCCCTCGGAGAAGAAGTGGCCCCGCTCGTTCATCTCGACGTACGCGTAGCCGCGCTTCACCGCGTCGAGCTCGGCGCTCATGTCGCGCGGCGCGCCATTGCGCACGTCCCAGTAATTGAAGTTGTAAGGCGTCCGGACGAAGACGATCGGCACCGGACCCGTCGCGTTCTTCGGGCGATAGATGTCCGTCGCCATCCGGAGGCCGTCCCGCATCGGCACCATCACCTTGCGGTCGATGACGGCGATCGATTCCAGCGCCCGTTCCTTCTCCCAGCGCTGATTGATGAGTTGCGTGTCGCGTTGCGCGCGACCCTGCGCCGGCGCGCGACCCGCGAATCCGAGGACGGCGATCGCGAGCGCGGCGACGTGAATGGTGCGAGCCATATGCTCTCCGGGTACGAATGGACGAATCGAGTCTGGCAGCCGGCCGAACATGGCTTTGACCAGGCGCCGGGGCAATCAGCGATTCCCGGACTCGGGGCACGCCCGTTGCCGGTTCGGGAGCGCCGCGCGTTCGGCGTGGCGACTCACCGAGGGAGGAGGGAGGATCGAACGATGGGCAACCGCAAGGACCACCACGAGAACGAGCCCGCGGCGCAGGGCCAGGAAGAAGTGCGCGACTCCAAACACGCGCCGCCGCCATCGCAGAAGGGACCGCAGGCGCACGCCGAGGGGCAGCACGGGAGCAAGACCCACTCGCGGTTCATCGAGCAGCAGCACGAAGGGCAGCATCGCGAGTCGCGGGAAGATCGCGCCGAGCACGATCGCGACCTCGCGGCAGACAAAGGCGGCCGCCGTCTCGTCGAAGACCGCCAGCAGCACGACGAAGCCGAGAAGAACAGCGAGCACACCCAGCACTACGTCGAGCACAAGCTCGGTCGCGATCAGGGCCCGAGCGACAACACCGGAAACATCCATGGAGTGGTGGGGAACCGTGAGTCGCGCGCTGACAATCGCCCTCGCGATTCCAAAGGCCTCCGCGCCAAGGAGTGAGTGATGCCGCCGCGAAAGAAGGAGTCGCGCGACGACGCCATCGTCCAACCCGAGAGCGGCTACCCCGAAGGCCATGTTCCCACGAAGCCGAGCGCCGAACCCGACTCGGCGGAAACGGACGGCGACGACTTGCGTAAGGGTAGCGAAGCGGAGTTCGACTCGCCGAAGCGGGCGGGTACCTCGTAACTCTCGACGCGGGGAAACGATCAGGAGCGCGCGCGCTCCTGATCGACTTCCGTGCGAAGCGAGGAAAGCGACGACGAATTGGCTCGCACCAACCCGCCCGCCGGCCTGTTGATCATCGCGGCGTCGCGAGGTGACACGGACGTTGTCCTCGTCAGGCAACGCTCAGCCGCGAGATGGATCAAACCATTCGCGAGCTGGATGTGTCAGTTATGAGAGAGCGAGTGAACGATGATTCACTCGAAAGTCCCGCAGTGGCATCCGTCCTGCGGCGTCAACCGTAGACTCTTTCGGTTGGAAAAAATGACTCGGACGCGCTCCCTTCTCCTGGTAGGCGCCGCCGTCGTTGCGTCTTTGCCCGCAGCTACTCTCTGCGCGCAGGGACCGATGATGCTCGAGGCGTACGCGGCGCGAAAGCAGCAGCCCGCTGACCTCAACTTCGGCGGACTCGGTTTCACCGGTTACACCGGCATCTTCGGCTTGCGCTTGAGCGGAGGGCTGAATGTCGGTCGCAATGACGGGACTGACCAGATCGCGAACTATCAGTACACGCAATGTTCGCCGGCTCCGTGTCAGACAAAGGTGATCAGTAGTAATTACCAATCGGACCCTGGACTCTACGTCGGGGGATGGACGGCGGACGCAGACGTCCTCGTCGAGCCGTTCCGGCGCGTCCCGGTGATGAAGTCACTCCTCCTCGGCTTCTCCCCATATGGATTCTTCGGAGTCGGCGGCTACGGACTTCGCCCACGCGGTGCCGCCGATTCCGCCGTCGCGACGCTGAACTACGGCGTCGGCGCCCACCACGATCTCCTCGGCTGGCTCGGCGTCGGTGTGGAGGCGCGGTATCGTCGAGGCCTGCATAGCGATTCCGTCGTCACGGTTGGGTCGTCGCGCAGTTGGGAGTACCGGCTTGGCCTCACTGCGAGCTTCGGCGGCAGCCGCAGCTTCCGGCCCGCCAAGGTGCGCTCCGACCCGCCTCGCCCGCCCGTGATCGAGCGTCGCATCTACGTCTCGCCGGCACCGTCGCGTGTGATCATCGAGCCGAGTGTGAGCAACTCGCGTCTCGCATCGCGCGTGCTTGCCACGGCCGACGAATACGTCGGAACGCGCTACCGCTACGATGGAACGAGCCCGCACAACGGCTTCGACAGCCCGGGCTTCGTGCAGTGGGTCTTCTGGCGCGAGGGTGTGCGACTGCCGCACAGCGCGCGTCGAATGGCCGATCTGGGTGATCCGGTGTCCACTCGCGCCGGCGCGCTCCGGCCGGGAGACTTGCTCTTCTTCGCGAACGACGGCGATCACATCAACCACGTCGCGATCTACGTCGGCAACGACCGGATCATCCACTCGACGTCGACCGGCGACGGTGTGCGCTACGACGTGCTCGGCGAAGGAGACCGTGGTCGCTGGTTCGCCGGCCACCTCGTCCTCGCCCGCCGTATCGCCACCACGGATCGCTACTGGGACGCGTATCCGGACGATACGCCGGGTTCGGCCGACCGCGCGCCACGTCCGGGTCGTTGGTAGATCTGCTGTCCGATAATTGAACCGCAGAGGACGCAGAGGGCCGCAGAGGACTGCAAAACTTTTCTTCAGCAGTCCTCTGCG
>DATEPP010000039.1:0-1788 GCA_035273165.1 Gemmatimonadaceae bacterium | reverse complement strand
AAGTCTGACATCGCCCTCCGTCTCACGCCTGGCGTCGCGCTCCTGGCCTCTCGTTCCTGGACTCGATCTCGACGTCGCGATCCCTGCTCAGGCGATGAGGAATCATTGCCGTACCTCTATTTCCGCGAGTAGAACTGTCCCCGCACGGCCCACAATTCCGGAAAGAATCGCTGGTCGATCGTGCGTTGGAGGTAGCGGGCGCCTAACGTGCCGCCCGTACCGCCGGTGGTTGGACCGATGATCCGCTCCACCAGCTGCACGTGCTTGAAGCGCCACTGCGCGAACTGCTGCTCGTACTCGAGCAGCGCTTCCGCGAGAAAGAAGAGCATCGATGGCCCCGGTCCGACGTACAGCTGCTCCAGCGTCGTCTTCTCGTGCGCCAGCAGTCCCAGGAACAGCTCCTGAAGCGTCGGCCGCGACAGCGCGCGCTGCACGAGCGGCGGAATTGGGCCGTGCTCCTCCAGGGCGTGCATGAAATGAGCATCTCGTAAACCGCTCGCGGCCTCGATCGCGCGGAACTGGATACTCTGCGAGCCGCTCGATGCACCGAGATAGCCCCGGAACTCGGCAAAGTGCTGCGGCGGCAGCGTCTCCAGCGCATCCAGCTGGGCCGACACGATACGCATCAGTGCGTTCAGACGGCCCATCTCCCAGAGAGCGCGGCCGATGTCGTAGCGCTGCAGCGCGACGGTCAGCTGGTCGAGCTCGAAGAGGATCGCCTTGAACCAGAGCTCACTCGCCTGATGAACGACGATGAAGAGCAGCTCATCTGGATGTTCGGGTGTCGCGCGAGGGCGCTGCAGCGTGAGCAGCTCGTCGAGCGCGAGATAGGAGCCATAGTCGATTCCCGGCTCTTCGTCAGTTCGCGCTTGATCGTTAGGTCGAGCGCGGCCGCGCCGTGGCGCGCTCAAAAGGTTGCGACCTCGAGCGCGACGATGTCGTCGACGAGCATCGTCTCGACTGTCAGGAAGGGCTCACCGTACCGACGTCGAATGAGCGCGCCGTAGTACGCGGCGTAGTGTCTCACCATGTCGTAGAGCGGCTCGCCGTTTGGGTAGACCTCGCCAGCCTGCGTCACTCCCGCAAACTGCGAGTCGTAGCAGCGCACCGCCTCCATCTTCCGCTCGAAGTCGTCGGTGATGTCGACAACGAACGTCGGTTTGGTCGGATCCTGGCGGAACGAGAGCGCGTGCACGAGCTTGTGCGGACGGTGCTTCGGCACCTCGGGCGCTACCTTGGCCAGGCCGGCGACGAAGCACGCATCCCGCACCAGCTGTGACGTGACGATGTGATCGGGATGACGCCCCGTCGGCGCCGGCGCAATCACGACTCGCGGTCGAAAGCGTCGAATCACCCGCGCCAGCCGCTCGCGCGTTGGCGGATCGTTGGTGATACCGGCATCCGGCAGATCCAGATTCTCGCGCGCCGTGAGCCCCATGATCTCGGCGGCGCGGCTCGCTTCAGCCGCCCGGGTTGCCGCCGAGCCCCGAGTTCCCATCTCGCCCTGCGTCAGATCGACGACGGCGGTGCGATAGCCCTGTCGCGCCGCTCTGATCAGCGTGCCGCCACAGGTGAGCTCGGCGTCGTCGCGATGTGCAGCGACGGCAAGCAGATCGATATCCGTCACTCGTACCTCAATGCATCGATTGGATCGAGACGCGCCGCGCGGCGCGCTGGCAGCAGCCCGAAGACTATGCCTAACGAGATGGAGACCATCACGGCGATCAGTGTCAGATTCAACGGCGGGATCGAGGGCACGTGCATCAGCGTCGTCACGCCGCGGCCGAC
>DATEPP010000038.1:0-9989 GCA_035273165.1 Gemmatimonadaceae bacterium | reverse complement strand
GCGGGGGCCCAGACCTACCAGGATCGGAGCAAGACGTCGTTCTCGCCACGCCTCGGCATTCGTTACGCATTGTTGAGCAATCTCTCATTTCATGGTGCGGTGTATCGCGCCTTCCGCGCGCCGAATCTCGCCGAGCTGTATCGGAAGCAGATCACGGCAACGACGGTGACGATCCCCAATCCGAATCTCGCGCCGGAGACCGCACTCGGTCGCGAAGGGGGGCTGGACTGGCAGCCGGCGAGCTGGGTGCAGGTGAAGGGGACGTACTATGTCGCCGATTATCGCGACTTCAACGTGCCGACGGCGATCGCGGCCGGCTCGCCCGGGTGCGGCGCGGCGCCGAACTGCCGACAGCGATTGAACGTGAGCGCATCGCGGAGCACGGGTGTGGAAGGCTACCTGGCGCTCCGGCCATTGTCGCAGCTGCTGGTGAGTGGGAGCGTGAACTACGACGACGCCCGCCAGCAGTCAGGGATCGCCGCCGGGACGACGAACAAGCCGCACATCAATCGCGTGCCGTCGCCGAAGCAGACGGTGCGGGCGAGCTACAGCTCGGCCACGTTCGGTGACTGGACGGCCATCTGGCGGCACGAAGGGCATACCACGACGCTGCAGGGTGTTTGGCTCGAGCCCTTCAGCGTGCTCGACGTCAATGTGCAGCGCGAGCTGCTGCCGGGATTCACAGGCTTCCTGAGTGTTGAGAACATTACAAACGAAGCGTACCAGGTGAATCTCACCGCGGCGACGAACGGCATCGCTTCGCTCGGGCTGCCGCGGACGTTCCGTGTCGGGCTGCGCGTGGAACGGTTCTAATAGCTATCAGTCCGTAGACGATAGCTATTAGGGGATTCGGAACGAAGCGTTGATGTGTGAGAGGAGCGGGAGCGTGCGCGATCAGCGCACGCGACTCCATATAGGATCGGATCTGCTTCGTGCGAGCGAAGCGAGCAAGAAGCAGATCCCTCGCTTCGCTCGGGATGACAGCTGTCATTCCGAGGAGCGCAGCGACGAGGAATCTGCTTCTCGCTCGCGCTCGAAGCCGATCATCCTATTGGGAGTCGCGTGGTTGATCGCGCACGCTCTTGCTCCTCTCACCCATAAACGCGTCGTTCCGTATTCGCAGATAGCTATGGACTATTGACTGATAGCTATCGGCAATCGTGACGGTCTAGCGCATCGTGGGGTTTCCACAGTGTCGGCGGGTAAGAAGCCCGCCGCCTGTCACGCGATGCCTAACCGTTGGAGACGACCGATGTCACTGTTGGACTGCTCCTTCCGCCGCGCGGCGCTCGTCGCGTTCGGCCTCTCCGCTCACTCCCTCCTTCTCGGCGCGCAGTCCACGGGCACCATCTCGGGCCGTGTCGTCGACGCGCAGGGCGGTCCGTTACAGGGCGCGACTGTATCGCTCGCCGGGACGACCCGCGGTGCGATCGTGCGCGGCGACGGCAGCTACCGGCTCACCGCGCCAGCGGGCCGCTACGAAATCCGCGCGCGACTGCTCGGCTACACGCCGCGCGCCGACTCGGTGACCGTTACCGCGGGAAGTGACGTCACGGAGTCCTTCACGCTCGAGCGCGCGGCGACGAGCATCGAAGCGGTGTCGGTCATCGGCACGCGCGGTGAAGAGCGCACGGTCATCAGCGCGCCAGTCCCGATCGACGTGCTGTCGTCGCTCGAGGTGCGATCGACCGGGCGCACCGAGACATCGCAGATGATCCAGGCTCTCGCACCGTCGTTCAACTTTCCACGTACCACGCTCGGCGACGCGACGGACAACGTCCGTCCCGCGACGCTGCGCGGCCTCTCGCCCGATCAGGCGCTGGTGCTCGTCAACGGCAAGCGGCGTCATGCGAGCGCGGTCGTGAACATCAACGGATTCGTGGGCAGAGGATCAGAAGCGGTTGACCTGAACGCGATCCCTTCCGCGATGATCGATCACATCGAGATCCTCCGCGACGGCGCCGCGGCGCAGTACGGCTCGGACGCGATTGCGGGCGTGATCAATATCGTGCTCAAGTCGACCGCGCCGGGCGACGTCACGGCGCAGGTCGGCGAGTATTCGACGAAGGAGCCACAGGTCGCGAACTTTACGTCGGAAACGTACAAGCACGACGGCAAGCTGTTCTACGCGAACGCCGATCACGGATGGCAGTTCGGGCAGAACGGCTACGTCTTCCTCGGCGGCGAAGTCCGCGATCGTGGCTACACGAACCGCGCAGCCCCCGACACCCGAGTTCAGTATTTCCAGAACCTGAAGCCGAGCGATCCGAGTCTTCCGGTGCCGGGCGGGATCGATTTCAAGATTGGCGACTCGTATCAGCACGACGATCTCGGCTGGCTGAACGCGGGGACGACGTTCGCGAACGGCGTGCAGCTTTACGCTTTCGGTGGATTGTCGCACCGGTTCGGCGACGCGTTCGGGTTCTGGCGCCGGCCGCGGGATGCGAACAACGTGATCAGCGTTTACCCGAACGGGTATCTGCCTGAGGAGCAGCCCGTGATCTGGGATGGCTCGGGCTTCCTCGGCGTGAAGGGCCTGGCCGCGGGCTGGGAATACGACCTGAGTAGCGGCTATGGACGGAATGTCTTCGACATGAACGTCGTACACAGCGTCAACGTCTCGATGGCTCTGAAGAACCCAGGGGCGCCCACCCCAACGGACTTTTACGCGGGGCAGCTCGCATTTGGCCAGTGGACGACGAACCTCGACGTGAATCGCGACTTCAAGTTCGCAGCGGCGCCGTTGCACGCGGCGTGGGGAGTCGAGTTCCGGGACGATCAGTACAAGATCGCGCCCGGCGATCCCGCATCGTACGAGAACGACAACACGTTCGTGCGGGATTCGTTAGGAAACGTCACGAGCACGCCGGCGGCGGTGGGGTCGCAGGTGTATCCGGGATTTCGTCCGCAGGATTCGGGCAGCCACTCGCGAAACAACGTCGGCGGCTACGTCGATCTGTCGAGCGATCTCACGAGTCAGCTCTTCATCGACGTCGCTGGCCGGTATGAGCATTACAGCGATTTCGGCGCAACGACGACGGGGAAGGTCGCGGCGCGGTACGAGCCGATCCACGGCATGGCTTTCCGCGGCGCGGTGAGCTCCGGATTCCGCGCTCCGTCGTTAGGCCAGGAGTACTTCTCGAACACGGCGATCAACTTTGTCGGAACGCCGGCCGTGGCACTCGAGATCCGGACGCTGCCGGTGTCGAGTGACATCGCGCAGGTGCTCCACGCTCAGCCGCTCCGCCCCGAGAAGTCGATGAACTACAGTGCCGGCGTCGCGCTCGAACCGCTCCACAGTCTGTCGCTGACGGTCGACTTCTACCGCATCGATCTCACCGATCGCATCGTGCTGTCGAACAACTTCACGGCCCAGGCAGTCGTCGACACGCTCTCCGCGCATGGCATCGTGGGCGTGAACGGAGCGCGCTACTTCACCAACGCCGTCGATTCGCGCACCAACGGCCTCGACGTCATCGGGAATTACGGCTATTCGTTCACCCCACGCGCGGTGCTTCGTGTCACCGCCGCGTACAACGGCAACTGGACGAAGGTCACGCGCATCGACTCATCGGCGATTCTGCCTGGCCAGGGGAACGCGTTGTTCAGCCGCGTCGACCAGGCTCGGCTCGAGAAGGGGAATCCGAGAACCAATCTCGTGCTCTCGGCGCACCTCGATCTCAGCCGCTTCGGGATCGACGTCCGGAATCAGCGCTTCGGTCAGGTGACCTCGTTCGGGACGACGCCGGCGGGCGATCAGACGTGGAGCCCGAAGTGGGTGAGCGACCTGGCGCTGAGCTATGGCCCGGTATCCCGCGCGACGGTCACGTTAGGCGCGGACAACATCTTCAATACGTATCCGGATCCGACGATCATCGGCAACACGAACTCGGGGATCCTCCCGTACAGCGGCATCTCGCCGTTCGGGATCAACGGCCGATTCCTGTACGCGAAGCTGTCGTACCTCTGGTAGAGCTATCAGTCCATAGACTCTAACCATGTGCGAATTTGAGTTCTTCCAGGAATTTCGGGATTTGTCGTGGTGCAGGTGATCAGAGCGAGCGAAGGCTTTTGATCGACACGCAGGGATCGCGACGTCGCTGGACCAGTCCAGGTGCGAGATGCCAGGGCCGTGATGGCAGGCGTGAGATCAGCAGCGGTATCAGGCACTCAGGCCTGTCTCAAGTCTGACGTCGCTCTCTATCTCACGCCTGTCGTCTCGCTCCTGGCCTCTCGTCCCTGGACTCGCTGTCAACGTCGCGATGGCTGCATCGCCTGCCATGATCTTCGCTCCAGCTTTCCCGAATTCCCGTAAGAACCCGAATTTGGAACAGAAGTGTTGATCGGATTAGGTGCAGATTCCTCGTCGCTCCGCTCCTCGGAATGACAATGTCATCCCGAAGCGCAGCGAGGGGCCGTTAACGGAAGGTGCCCGGACTCACATCGTACATGATATGCGGCGCGCCGACTTCGTCCTCGGCGCGCCAGAAGCCGAGCTGCTCGGACCAGCGTGTCGTCTGCAGGCGTCGCCCGCCTAACGTGAGAAAGCCAGCCGCGCGCGAGGTGAGGACGCCGAGCTTGCGCAGATCGGCGAGGCCGCGAATGATGGTGCGGCCGCGCTCGGCCACGATGCGGCGCGCGGACGCTGGACCGATACCAGGAACTCGCAGGAGACGCGTTGGCGACGCCGTGCGCACTTCGACGGGAAAGAGCTCGGGGTGCGCGAGCGCCCAGGCGATTTTCGGGTCGAGCGTCAGCGGGAGATTGCCGCCTTCATCGAACGCGAGCTCGTCGGCGGCGAAGCCGTAGCCGCGCATGAGGTGGTCGGCCTGATAGAGCCGGAACTCACGGAGGACGGGCGTCGCGCGCACATCCTCCATCGGCGTGTTCCGGATGGGACGGAAGGCGCTGAACTGTGAATGGTGAATCCCACCCCGCGAATAGAGCTCGGCGATCCGCCCCACGATCGTACGGTCGCTGTCCGGCGTCGCGCCGACGACGAGCTGCATCGTCATGCCGGCCCGTCCGCCCGGACGCAACGCGTCGGCCGGCTTGCCGGCCGCCGTCTCGGCACGACCGTGCATAACGAGGGAGCGTGCCTGCTCCAACGTCGTGAGCGTCGTGTCGAGATTCTTCTCCGGCGCGATACGGGTGAGATGCTCGCCGCACGCCGCCTCGAGATTCACGGAGACGCGGGTCGCGAGCGCCGTGATCCGTTCGACCTGCGCCTGCTCGACGCCAGGCAGAATCTTGACGTGGATGTAGCCGGTGAAGCGATGCTTGTCGCGCAGCAGCTCGAGCACGGTGATGAGATCGTCCATGACTTTCACCGGCCGCCCGGGGATGCCGGTGGTGATGAACAAACCCTCACACCACCCGCGCGCGCGTGCCGCGAGGAAGACACGCACCAGCTCCTCGGGCTTGAGGAGTGTCCGTGGCATCTCGCGATCGCGACGCATGGGGCAGTAATGGCAATTGAAGCTGCACGCGTTCGTCATGAGGATGCGCAGGAGCGTCGTCTTCTGCGCGCGCGGTCCGCTCGAACGCACGGTGCGGAGATTGAATGGCCGCAACGCGCCGACATCGGTGGCATGGCGCAAACGCGGCGGCAGCGGCATGCTCGGGTCGCGACCGGGCCCACCCTCGCGATCCTCGGCCGCGAGCGACATCAATAGCGCGATCTTCGAGTCCAGATCCAGGTCAGTGCTCATCGCTCTCTCCGGCAACGTGCCCGTAGTATGACCGAACAGATACCGAAAGACAAGCGACCTCAGGTCACGACGTCGAAGTCGCCCGCGAAGACGCGATCGATCCGTCCCGTCCGCCAGCGGCGCACCGCGTCGCGGACGAGTGGCGAGGGCTCCTCGCGATAGCGCCGCACGATCGCCGGCGTCTCCTCGGCGGCAGCGTCGATGGCGGCGCGGGCGTTGAGACGCGTCTCGCGCGCGCCGGCTGCCGGCGCGTCGCCTTGCGGCGCGACCACCACCCTCGCCTTCACCCGGTTGAAGAGCTTCGAGTCGTTAGGCGACTCGAGCACGTGGAGCCCGGACTCTGGCCGGAGGATCGTGTACGCGCCGAATCCGCTGACCGCAAAGAGCGCGGAGTACGGGACGTCGGCGCTGCCCGCGGTCTCGTCGAGCACGTCGAGCTTCATGCGCCGCTTCCGCGCCCAGTCCACGTACATGCGGCCGATGCGCGCGGCAAACGCGTCGGCGCGCGCGACATCCGCTCCGGAATCGCGGCTCCCCCGCACGAGCACGTACGCGTCGCGCGGCAGGCCCTCCGCGAGCGTGCGGCACGCCGCGTCGAGGAGATGGAGCTGCTGCGCCAGACGCTGCACGAGCTCGCGGGGGTAGTGGCTGCGCGCGCGGTGGCGCGCGTCGAGGCGGCGAATGAGCGAGCCCGCTGTCTCCAGTCCCGCTTCGATGCGATCCATGTACTCGGCGAGGCCCAGCACTGCATAACGAGTCGGCGACTCCCAGAAGCCGGTGGTCCGCATCTGGGCGAGCGCGTCGGCCTTCCGGCGCTCCCAGTCGGGCGACTCCACTGTCGCGAGAATCTCACCGTACCGATCGTCGAGTGCGTCGACCTCGGCCGGCGTGCCGCGGGCGTCGAGCACCAGCTGCCGGACGTCGACACCCCGCTTCTCCTCCGCTACGTGCGGCTCGACCGCTGTGATGTCGTCGATCGCTTCCGGCGCGTCGGGGTCGATGAACAGCACGTCGAGTCGTTCGCCGTCGCTGCGCACGAAGAGGAACTGATCACCGGCCGGCACCTCGTGCCGGACGATGGTCTCGGCAAGCGGCGCCAGCAGGTACCGGTCGATCGCGCGCTTCAGCGGGCGTGCGCCGAGGTCAGGCGTGAACCCGCGATCGAGAAGGAAGTCGATGGCGGTGGCGTCCCATTCCACCGCCCAGTTGCGATTGCGCAGACCGCGACGCTGCAGCACGGCGTCGAGCTCCTTGCGCAGGATTTCGCGCATCTCGGCGCGGCCGAGCGGCCGGAAGACGACGACGCGATCAATGCGATTGATGAACTCGCGCCGGAATGCCTGGCTCACCGCGCGCTCGACGACGGCTGACGCGAAGCCAACCTGCGCCGACGACGCGAAGCCGATCGTCGCGCCATAGGGAATCGTGGCGCCAAGGTTGGACGTCATGATGATGACGGCGTGACGGAACTGCGCGACGTTTCCGTGGCGGTCCGTGAGCCGACCGTCGTCGAACACCTGGAGGAAGAGGTCCCAGACGTTCGGGTGTGCTTTCTCGAACTCGTCGAGGAGAACGACGGCGAACGGCTGGCGGCGGATCTCGTTCACGAGCGCGACCGTGCCGCCGCTTGCATCGTCGCGCCCACCACCGATGATGCGCTCGAGTGACTCCGAGGTTTGCAACTCGCTCATGTCCACCCGGATCATGCGATCGGCGGAGCCGAACAGGTAGCGCGCCAGCGTCTTGGCGATCTCTGTCTTTCCCGTTCCCGTCGGTCCGACGAAGAGGAACACGCCGATCGGCCGCGACGGATCGTTCACGCCGGCCTTGATCATCGCTACGCGCTCGACGAGGCACTCCACCGCCTCGCTCTGACCGATGACGCGCTGATTGAAGAACGCGCGTAGACCATCGAGGTCCAGCCCTTGCCGCTCGTCGAGAATGCTGAGCGGCAGCCCCGAGAGCTGCGACAGGGTGAGCAGCAGGTCGTCGAGGGTGATCGCCTCCGGAGGCGCGCCGCGCGCGCTCGTTAGGCGCTGCCAGGTGAACCGGAGGAAGTGGAGGAGATTGCCGGGCGCCGCACGGTCGTTCAGGTACTGACCGGCGAGCTGAAGCGCTTCCGCGAGCACGTCGTCGGAGAGAAGCGGGTTCCCCTCGCGCCCGCGAAGCTGAGCCCACTGTCGCGCGAGCGCGAGCGTCTCGTCGGATCGCGCCGGCTGCATCCGCGCGACGAGCATGAGCGATCGGAGCTGCGGCTTCGTTTGCACGAGGCGCTCGTGCGCCGCCGGTGTGAGCTCACCGATGATGCACAGGGCGCCGGACTCGAGATGCGGAAGGATCATATCGAGCACGCCGGACGGGCTGTTGCGATGCGTCCCCGCCCACAGCAATTCCTGAAAGCTCGGCACGACCCAGACGACTTTTTTCCTGGCGATCGCCTGGATGAGCGATTGTAACCGGCCCTCGAGCTGACCGATGTACGACTGGCCAGCGACGATCTCGGACGCTCCCGCCTCGAAGATCGTCCAGCCCTCCTTCGCGAGCCGGTGCGCGAGGAGCCGTACGATCGTCGACTTGCCAACGCCGTGCTCACCGACGAGCGCGATGGGACGCGGTGGTGACGTGCTGATCGCCCGCTGGATCTGGGCTACGAACTCGTCGATCCGAGCGGTGGTCGCGATCTCCTTGTCCGCGGCCGCAACGTGGAGGACGCGGCCGATCGCGCCAATGAACGCCGTGTCGACGCGCGACTCCCGTGCGGCGCGAAGCTCCTCGCGGAGCGATGACGGGACATCGTCCCGCAAGCGCTCGAGAACCGCTTCGGTGTTCGCGGCTTGCTCGCTGGTAATGGAATTCAGCTCGGCACCGAACGACGGCGTCTCCCCCCGGAGCCTCCGCAGCGTGATGAACTCGCGCAGGATGTTGATTGGAAGCGCGTTCACCCAATCGTCGTCGACGCGCGCCAACACGGCGCCAACAACGGGCTCATCGCATCTGGTCGAGAGAACTCGCAAAGCGAAGTACGCCGTCCATAGGTTGACCTGCGTGAAGTTGGAGAGAATTGTCTCCTTGAAGGGCGTGTCATCGGTGCGATGGGAGAGTGCCTCCATCGCCATGCAGGCCGTCATCACGTTCGCGCCGACCATGTAATCCAGCAGCACCTCGGACGAGGGCTCGGCGCGGGCAATGAGATCGGCGCCGCGGCGGAACTGCTCGTTCTTCAGGAGGTCGCGCGGATATGCGCTTTGCCGGTAGAACCCCTCGAGGCCTGCCGCGATCGAGTAGACCTCGTCCATCTCGGGCGAGACGGCGGCTGGCGCCGGCTCATCGTTAGGCGCCTGCTCGAGGGCAGGCGGCGGCGCCGCCGGCGGCAGAGGTGCAGGCGGTGCGGCCTTCCTGGCAGCGGCGCGCGATGCGAGAAGGTGCGAAACGAGCCAGCCGACGAAGCCGCCGACGAGCAGCAGGGCGAGGGACTGAAACATGGGACAGGCAACATAGTGTCGGGGGCTTCACTCCGCTCCCCCGCGTTTCGACGCGCGGCGGTAGTGCGTCCAATGAGTGTATGGTTTACTCGCGCCTCCACTTCCGCCATCGTATGCGTGCCTGCCGCTTCGCGTGCGTCATCGCCGCGGCGGTGGGCGCGCTCACGCCAGCTTTGGCGCGGGCACAGGTGGAGCAGGCCGGGGAGCCGCGCGTCGCGCAGCTTCTCGCAGCGGGTGATGAGGCTTGGCGAGCGGGCAAGCTCGACGAGGCACTCACACGCTACCAGGCCGTGCTCCGCAGCGACTCGACGTCGGCACGGGCTGTCTTCCGGGTGGCGACGATGCTGGCGTGGCGCAATGAGCTCGGCCGCTCCGAATCGATGTTTCGACTTTACTTACGGCTCGCTCCGGGCGACGACGATGGCCGGATCGGTCTCGCGCGGACCCTCGCATGGGCGGGTCGGTACGAGCAGTCAGTCGCCCTCTGCGACAGCGTCCTCGCCATCAGCCCCAAGCAGCGCGACGCAGCACTTCTCGCAGCGCAGGCGCGTGCGTGGAGCGGCAAGCTCCGCGTGGCGATCAATCGTTACCGCAACTGGCTTTCTGCCAATCCGAACGACGCCGAAGCATGGATGGCGCTCGCCCAAACCTGGCAGTGGGCCGATCGTCCCGACGAGGCTCGCGGCGCACTCGATCACGCGCTCGCCACGGATCCGCGCAACGCCAAGGCTCGAACGCAGCTCGATTGGGTGAACGTCGCACGCACACCGTCGCTCGAGCCGACGATCTCCTCCAC
>DATEPP010000037.1:0-12327 GCA_035273165.1 Gemmatimonadaceae bacterium | reverse complement strand
TACCTTTCCCGGATGTCCGAGCACTTCCGGCGTCTGGAGCGCATGTATGCGTCGGCGCCGATCAACGAGTTCTTCGCGCCGCGACTTCAGATTCCCGAGGCGGGGGTCGCGGAGCTGCGGATGACGATCCGGCCCGACTTCCACCATGCCGCGCATGCGGCGCACGGGGCCGTGTACTTCAAGGCTCTGGACGACGCGACTTTTTTCGCCGCGAATTCGATCGTCGAGGACGTCTTCGTTCTCACCGTCTCGTTCAACCTCTATCTCACACGCCCCGTGTCGGAGGGTGAGGTAATCGCGCGCGGACGGGTGGTTTCCCGATCGAAGCGACTCTATCTCGCCGATGGGACGCTCGAAGACGCGCGCGGCCGGGAGATCGCGCGCGGCAGCGGCGCGTTCATGCCCAGCACCGTGGCGCTGACAGACGACATCGGTTATCGCTGAGCGAGCTCGCCCGACCGTTAGGCGGCTGCGTCCTCCCCGAGCACGGCACGGAGTCGCGCGTCCAGAACATCAGGGTCGATCGGCTTGCGCAGGAATTCCACCGCGCCGAGGGCGACCATCTTCGACTCCTCATCCGGGTCGACGCTCCCGCTCAGCACGACCACGGGAACCGCGCGCAGCTTCGACGACGCCTTGAGGCTGTGCAGCGCCTGACGTCCGGTCCCGCCGGGCATCGCGATGTCGAGCACGATGATGTCGGGCGCATGCTGCCGTGTGAACATCACAGCCTGCATCGCATCGAGCGCGACGTCGACCACCCAGCCCAACGTCTGTAGCCGGGACGAGAGCATCTGCGTGAGAATGCGATCGTCGTCGGCGATGAGAACTCGTTTTCGTTTGATCATCAGGCGGCTCCTGCGAATGAGGCGAGAGCGCGCTCGAGCCGCGCGATCTCGTCCTCGAGTGTGGTGGAGGCCGAGTGAACGTCCGTCAGCGTGTTCGAGCGCGCCAGCCGCTCGATCCTCGCTGCGGCGTCAAAGCATCGCTTGGCGTGCAGGCTGCCGACGCTTCCCTTGAGCCCGTGCGCGGCGGCCTCGACAGCCGCCGCATCATTAGCGGCGAGCGCGCGCCTGAGCTCCTCTAATCGGCGTGGTCCCTCGACGCGAAAGAGTGCGACGAGCTCATCGAGCAGTTTGCGGTCGCCCCCAACGGCATTGAGGAGCGCCATGGGGTCGACGACGTCGTGCGCGGTCACGCTCGACGCGATTGGCGCCGAATGCCTGCGCTTCCGTCCACCGCGCCGCGCACTGCCTAACGGCGTCGACTCGGCGGCGCGTCGCGCGAGAATTGGCTCCAGTGTCGCGAACAGCTCATCGAGCTCGAACGGCTTGCTCACGTACGCGTCCATGCCCGCGTCGAGGCACTTCTCGCGGTCCCCCGACATCGTGCGAGCCGTCATGGCGACGATCGGGACGTGCTCGCCCGTGTGCGCCTCGCTGGCCCGGATCTCGATCGTCGCACTCAGGCCGTCCATCGTCGGCATCTGCACGTCCATCAGTACGAGGGCGAATCGCTCACGCGCAACCGCCGCGAGGGCGGCCCGCCCATTGTCCACCACTTCCACCTTGTGACCCCACCGCTCCAGGACGGCGACGGCTAACGTCTGATTCACGAGGTTGTCCTCGGCGAGGAGGATGCGAGAGGGGTTCGCGCTGCGCGCGTCGAGGACGTCTGCCTCCGGTACGGGCTGCTGATCCGGCCTGCGGCCGAGTGCGCGCACGATCGCCGCGCGCAGGTCGCGCGACTTGATCGGTTTGAGCAACTGTGCCGCAACGCCGAGCATTCGACATCGTTCCGCGCCGCCGTCGCCATCGGCGGAGGTGAGCATCAGCACCGTCGCGCTCGCAAAGCGCGGGCTCTCCCGCAGCTTCTCGACGAGGGTGAAGCCATCCATCTCTGGCATGTAGCCGTCGACCAACAGCAACCCAAACGGTTTGCCGTCGCGATCTGCGCTCTCCATCGCGGCGAGGGCGTCCCGCGCGCTCGCCACCAGCGTCGGACGCATCTCCCAGCTCGTGAGCATCTCATGGAGGATGAGACGATTCGTGCCGCTGTCGTCCACGACGAGTACCGACATCCCTCGGATGTCGTCGACCGTGCCGTCTTCCTGCGCCAGCTGCGCGCCGGCGGCGTGCGTGGCAAAGCGCGCGGTGAAGTGAAAAGTGCTCCCCTTCCCTTCGACGCTCTCGACCCAGAGCCGTCCGCCCATCAGGGCAACGAGACGCGTCGCGATGGCGAGACCGAGTCCCGTTCCCATGTACGCGCGCGTCGGCGACGCGTCCGCCTGCGTGAAGGCCTCGAAGATGAGTGATTGCTTATCGGCGGGGATGCCGATGCCGGTGTCGCGCACGGCGAAGTGCAACACGACCTCCCGTTCGTCGGGGTTCGCGGACTCGAGCTCGGCGGTGAGCACGATCTCGCCGTGCTCCGTGAACTTGACCGCGTTCCCCGCGAGATTCGTGATCACCTGCCCCAGACGCACCGAGTCTCCGACGAGAATCGGCGGCAGGTTCGGCGCGATACGCATCGCGAGCTCGAGCCCTTTCTGCGCGGCGCGCGGGCCTAACGGGTCCACCGCTGCGCCCAGGGCGTCAGCGAGCGCGAACGGTTCGGGTCGGAGCTCGAGCCGCCCTGCCTCGACCTTCGAGAAATCGAGAATCTCGTTGATGACCTCGAGCAGCGACTCCGCAGAGCGTTGCGCGACCTGGAGGTACTCGCGCTGCGCCGGCTCCAGCTTCGAGCCGAGCGCGAGCTCGAGCATGCCGAGTACGCCGTTCATCGGCGTACGGATCTCGTGGCTCATATTGGCGAGGAAGTCGCTCTTGGCGCGGCTCGTCGCTTCCGCTGCCTCACGAGCCTCACGCTCCGCCACCTGCGCGCGTACGCGGTCAGTGACATCCATGATCGACGAGAGCGCCGCATACGGCCGCCTGGCTCCGGCGCGGAAAAGTGGGCGGGTGTTGACGGAGATCCACGTCGTCTCCCGTCCCGCGGACTGCACGCCCATCATGCACGAGGCCGACTTGCCGGTCACGAGAGCGAGGATCGACGGATGCTGCCGCAGATCGAAGCGACTGCCGTCTTCGTTGATGGCGAGCCAGCCGTCCGGTCGCGGCGCTCGGCCCAGCATCTGATCGGCAGTGAGTCCGGTGATGCGCTCCGCGCTGGCGTTGCACGTGGCGATCGAGAAGTCGGCGAGCTGGAGGACAATGCCGTCCGCGAGCGAATCCACCATCGTGCGGAAGCGCTCCTCGCTCTCGCGGAGCGCGCTCTCGATCCGTCGACGCTCGGTGACGTCCACGAGGCTGAGAATGACGTCGCCGACATCGCCCGTGGTTGGATCGAGGGTGGGGACCGCGTCGCAGAGCAGCCAGGTCTCCTCACCGTTCGGCGCGCGCGTCGACACGAGCATCCCCGTCACAGGCTCTCTGGTGCGCCGTGCGATCGAGCTCGGGTAGTCAGCGTCACCCAGAGGCGCGCCATTCTCGGCATACAGCTGCCCGGCAGTCTGCCTGACGCCACTCGCGATCTCCTGCCCAGCGAAGGGCTGCAAACGGAGCGCGGCACGATTGGCGTAGGTGAGGAGACCTTGTGGCCCGCGCACCATGACGCCGCAGGTGAGAGCGTCGTAGAACGCTCGCACGCGCTCCGCCTGCGGGCGCGCGAGCTCCGCCTCGAGCAATCGCGTCCTGAGCCGGAGCTGCCGCTCGATGAGGCCGATGGCCAGCGCCGCAAGGAGCGCGATCGTGAGCGAGAGACCGACGAGCGTCGGTACGTACGTCCCCGGCATGTGCTACGACGACTGAGGGGCGCCTGTGGACGACGAGCGCGTGGGCGCCCAGATGTCGCGGTGGCCGGCATCGGCCGCACGTCGCCGGCGACGGCGGACGCGCACCGACTAAACGATATTGATCGTGTTACGCAACCACTAAACGCCGTGGTGCCATGGTGTCCCTCAGGATTTGGGGGACGTGCCGGAGGGTGTCTTCTCCGCATCGGGCGGCGGCGTAGTCTCACGCACGCGTGCCTCCTGCGTCGGCTGGAACGAATCTCCATGCCGCACGAGCTGATACGCCCGTTCGAAGCGGAGCGACTCGCTCGCTCCGGAACTCGGTGTGTCGAATTTCTGGACGGCCAGATAAACCTCGACAGAATCGCCGCCTCGCGCGAGGACATCGGAGAATCGCACGATGTAGCCGGGACCACGTGCCGTGCACACGGGCGTCTTGCGCGACGTCGTTATGGGCGGCTCGCAGACGCCCTGCACGACGCCGCGTTCGTGCAGTCCATTCGCCACCGGACCCGAGAGACGTCCCTCTTCGGCCATGCCGCCAACGCGCGGCAGCTTGCGCCGGTCGAGGAGAAGGGTGAGCGCCGGATCGCGCAGATCGAACGACGCGCCGACCGCCGCCTTGTACGCGGCTATGCGCGCATCCGCCGTCATCGACGCGACGCGCAGCTTGTGCCCGCGCACGAAATGATCGTCCTCTTTCGCCGTGCAGGCGGCGAGGAGGACTGTTGCGATGGCGGAGCGGCGTAGTGTACGCGCGAAGAGGGGCATTGGCGGCGAGTGGCTCGTGAGAGAACACTCACCGATATAGACGCCGAATGCCACCCCGAGGTCAATCTGGTGGCGAGTGGCGAGTGGCGAGCACAATGGAAAAGGCCGGCGCGAAGCGCCGGCCCGATCCGCACTCACTCGCCACGAACCACTCGCCCCTAGCAACTCACTGATTCTTCGCTGCGGCGACCGCGACGGCGTTCACGTTCGCCTCGCCCCGATGCAGGGCGAGGTTCACCGGCGCGCTCGCGGCGCGGCGATAGGCGACTTCCTGCTCCCGACGGCGCTTGTCGGCCTCACGAGGGTCGAGATTCCTGTTCGATGCTGGGTACAAGCCACCCGGCCGCCCGGTCGTCGGCACGTCGTCCCCGACGACGTCGAGCTGCACGTCGTCGAGCCAGGCCTGACCCGAGCCCCCGAGCATGAAGCCATACGTGAAGCCGACGGCGTTGCGCGGAATGTCGAGGACGATCTCCTGGCGCGCCCAGTCCGTGGTCAGCATCAGCGGCCGATTCTCCATGAAGTCGGAGGTCTGCACCGTGCCTTCACCATCGACGCGCATGAAGAGCACCGCCGTGCCTTCATTGACGCCGATCGTCTTGAGGAAGCCAGTGAGGCGCACGCGCTTGCCTCGATAGGCATCAGCGCGGATGCTCTGGGCGAGCATCGCTGAGCCGCGCGGCGACGCCACGTTCGCCTTGATGGTCGCGCCGGCGTAACCCTGGCCGCCGTCACGGCGCGCGACGTCCGCGCTCACGGAATATTCGCCCGAGCCATCGGTGACAGCTTGCCATCCGGAGGGAACCTGCGCGGGCGCGGCGAGGGGCGCGAGCAGGACCGCGGCGCCGGCGAGAGAGAGACGTCGAATCGCGAGCATACGTGAAACTCCTCTGAGTGTCATGCTCGATTAGACGCCGTAGTTCCGGCGATGGTTTCAGCTTTTCGTGTGTAGAAATTGTCAACAGTGTCACGAATGCGTTCATGCCTAACGATTCGCGCATCACGCGGCGCTCGGGCCGTCCACGCGAGTGAGGCGGCTCGTCCCTGCCGGGCTGCGCCTCGTACCCGTCCCTTGTCCGCGCACCGTCGTCCCAGGAGCGAACACCAACCCCTCGAGAGCTGCGTGGCGCGAGGTGATCGCCGCTGAGACCACTGACACGGCCCTGAAACCACTGACCGGTTCCGTGTGCGGAGATGGCCCCGCGCGCCAGTGATAAACTTTGAATTTGTGAAGTGCCTCGGGAAGTCTCTCACTAGTAGAAACATCCCGAGCCACTTGGACAAAGAGCGGTGCGTCCGTCGTGCGCTGCCGTGTCTCTGCTGAGGGGGAGTCAGTGGTTTCAGGGCGATGTCAGTGGTTGCAGCGGCCCTGCTGGCCTCGACGGGAGAGGATTTCGAAGTCGCGCGAAAAAACCCGCCGGACGAATCCGGCGGGCCCTTTGTCCTACGGCATTGCTGCTGACGACGCGTGGACCGTTAGGCGCCTCGGCCGTGGCGACCGCCCTGATGGCCGTCTTTGCCACGCTGCGCCGCGCGCTCCTTCCAGGATGCGACGTTCGTGTCGAACTGCTTCTGCTGATCCGGCGTCAGGATCGAGCGGATCGCGGCGACCTGCCGCTCACGCGCCTGTTCCATCTGCGGACGGAGCGCCTTCATCTGCGCCCGCGCCGCGGCCGTGTCACCGCGCTGGCGTGCCGCGCGGGCGTTCTCCATCGCCTTCTTGAACTCGTCGTTCGGCTTCTCGGCCTTGCGAAGGTCCTTGAGCTTGGCCTTCTGATCGGCCGTGAGCGTGATGCCCTTCAAGAGCTCCCCGCCCGGGCCGCGCCGACGCATACCGCGCTCGCCCTGCTCGTGCCGCTGCGGCTGCTGTGTAGCCTGCGCCGAGGCAACGCCGACGGCGCCGAGGGAAAGGGCCAGGCCGAGGGCCGAGGCCATCATGGTCTTTCGCATTGCTTCATCTCCGTGTCTGTGAACCTCGACGCATCGCGCATCGGTGCGCGGGCGTCAAACTCACTTACGGAGAGTGATACCTGAGCACGAGGCGGTGGGTCCGGTGCGGACAGGACTATGAAACGAACTGCACGCTGGTGGCACGAATTGCGGCCGCGCAGCATGAACTGCGAGATCACCAGATTCGCGGCACCATCTCCGCCGGCCGCACCATCGGATCCCCGGGCTTACACCCGAACGCCGCCGCGAACTCAGCCATGTTCGACAACGGCCCGTTCACCCGCCACTGCTCCGGCGAATGTGGATCGACCGTCACCCGCGTACGCAGATACGCCGGCCGATTGTGCTGCCGGAAGCTCTGCGCGTAGGCGATGAAGAAGCGCTGCTCCGGTGTGTACCCCTCGATTTTTCCCGGCCGGCCGTTGCGCTCGAGCGCGCGCTGGAGCGCGTCGTAGCCCGTGAGCACGCCGCCGTAGTCGGCGATGTTCTCGCCTAACGTGAGCCGGCCGTTGACGTGGAAGGTGTCGACCTGGACGTATCCGTTGTACTGCTGCACGACCAGCGCCGCCTGTTCGCCGAAGTGCACCGAGTCGGCGGGGATCCACCAGTCGCGAAGGTTGCCAGCGGCGTCGTAGTGGCGTCCCTCGTCGTCGAAGCCGTGGGTCAACTCGTGGCCCGCCCAGCTTCCGCCTAACGAGCCGTAGTTTGCGGCGTCGTCGGCCGCGGGGTCGAAGGTCTGCGGCACGAGCGCGCCCGCCGGGAAGACCATCTCGTTCACCGTCGCGTCGTAGTACGCGTTCACCGTCGGCACGGTCATCGCCCACTCGGTCTTGTCCACGGGCAGACCCGGCCGGTTCACGACGCGACGCCACTCGAACGCGCTCGCGCGCTGCACGTTGAGCGCGAACGCGCCCTCGCCCACGACGAGCCGTGTGTAGTCGCGCCAGCGATCGGGATAGCCGACCTTCTCGGACATCTTCGCCAGCTTGTCGAAGGCCTGAGCACGCGTCGAATCCGACATCCACGTCAGACGCGTGAGACGTTCGCGGAACGCGGTGCGGATGTCATCGATCACCGCCTTCGCCCTGGCGCGCGCTTCGGGCGGGAAGGTGCGCGTCACGTACGCCTGGCCGAGCGCTTCGCCCATCATGCGATCCGTCTCGCGCGCGCAGCGCTTCCACCGCGGCAGCAGCTCTTTGGCGCCGGTGAAGCGCGACGAGAAGGCGAAATCCTCGTTCACGAACGGTGCGCTGAGCCACGGCGATACCTGTGACAACGCATGATATCGGAGGTATGCTCGCCAATCCTCCATCGGCGTCGACGCCACGAGCTCGCTCGCCCGCCGGAAAAAGTCAGGATTGGCGACGTTCACCTTCACCACGTTCGCCGTGAGCCCGATCGAGCGAAAATACGATCTCCAGTCCACGTTGGGCGCGAGCGTCGAGAGCTCCGCGAGCGCCATCGGATGATCGGTTGCCGCGGGATCGCGGAGATCGACGCGGCGCGTCGACGCCTTGGCGAGCTCCGTCTCGAGCGCCATCACCCGCGACGCTTCGCTCGCCGCGCTCGCCGCATCCTCGCCGGCGAGATTGAGAATCTTCGAAACATGCTCCACGTACGCCGCGCGCAGCGAATCCGCCGCGGGCCCCTGGTCCACGTAGTAATCGCGGTCCGGCATGCCGAGGCCCGATTGCACGAGCCAGACGATGTAGTGCGCGGCATCGTGCGCATCCGCCGATGGAGCGTAGGCGAACAGCGCGTTCGCGCCATTCATCTGCAGCTCGGCGATCTGGCCGATCAGCTGGGTTCGTGTCGTGACCGCATCGATCCGGTTCATGAGCGGCCGCAGCGTCGTCGCGCCCTTGGACTCGGCGCCCACAGAGTCCATGCACGACGCGTAGAATGTCCCGAGCTTCCGCTGGGTGCTGTTCGTCGAGGGCTGCGCGCGCTTCGACATCGCGTCCTCGAGCACCGCCTTGACGACGAGCTCGTTTCGATCCGCCATGTCGCGGCTCACGCCAGACGACGGATACGCCGCGGGGATGCTGTCGCGCGCGAGCCAGGCGCCGTTTGCGAACTGGAAGAAGTCCGTGCAGGCCTTCGCCGTCGTGTCGACCATCGATACGTCGACGACTTTGAGCGGCGCCAGCTGCTGGTCGAGCCGCGCGACGCCCGTCTGACGTTGCGCCGCAGCCCCGAGGGCGCCGCCAGCAAGAAGCAAAACGACGAGTCCGCCGTGTTTCAAAGTATGGAAAACAGTTCGAAACATGATTGATCCCTCGACCGAGTGCCCCGCGAACGTAGAAGCGGGCAAGGTGTTGGTCAACGTGAGGTTGCGGTTCATGGCGTGAGCCGTGCAATGCTCTGGTGACGTAGCAGACACGAGAGCCATTCATGAAGCTGAAAATGTTCGGGAGTTGGCACCGCGCAGCGATTGCGATCGTGACCGTAACGGCGCTGGCGGCGCCTGCCGCGGCGCAGCGGGCGGGCACGACGATGCGCGATGCGATCGGCGATGCCGCGGCGGCGCTTCTCAATCAGGGGCGCGCCAACGAAGCGCGCATCACCCTGCTCAAGGCGATGCGCGCAAGCACGAGCCAGGAAGAGAAGGCGCTCTATCGGCTCGAGCTCGCCGACACCTTCCTCTACGAGGGCAAGTACCAGGAAGCATCGCGCGCCTATACCGAGGTGCTGTCCGGCAAGGACAGCGTGCAGGTCGACAGTCTGATCCGGTGGGCACACCATGGCCTGGCGCTGGTCGACGCGTTCAATGGCCGGCCCGCGCGTGCGGCAACGCATTACGCCGCGGCGCTCCGCGGACCGACGACGATCCGCGACACGATCGAGATGCTGGTGCTCACCGCGCAGCACGATTCGGCGCTCCGAGCGATCGATCGCTTCGCCGCGTCGCACCATGAGGCGAGTGCGCTGCAATTCGCGCAGGCGTTCAGAGGGCTGAGCTGGATGATGTCTGGCCATTGTACCGAGGCGCTCCCCGAGATCGCCAAGGCGCCGCAGCAGGATCGACCGGTACCGATCGCGATCCGCGGACGCTGCGCCATCAAGCATGGGCAGCGCGTGGACGCGCTCGCGATGCGCGACTCCGTTCTCAAAAAGCAGGTGGCCGATCCATTCGCCTGGACGGTGCTCATCGCCCGCGACGCCGCGCGAAAGATCGAGTAAGCGGGCCGCAGGACGCGGGACGCGGGATGACGCGATAACTTGAGGGTATGCGTCTCCACAGTCTGCCTCTCGGCTCGGGCATCGCACTCGTCGCGGCATGCTTTGTCGCATCACGCGCCTTCGCTCAGCCAGCGACTGCAGCCCTCTCCGTCGACGAGCGGGCCGTGGTCCGCTACGTCGACGCGGACAATGCTCGCGCGCTGGCACTCCTCCAGCGCATCGTCGACATCAATAGCGGCACGATGAATTTCCCCGGCGTGCGTCGCGTCGCCGATGTGCTCCGCGCCGAGCTGGATTCGCTCGGCTTCACGACGCGCTGGGTGGAGGGAGCGCCGTTCAAGCGCGCGGGCCATCTCGTCGCCGAACATCCGGGGACCGGTCCGAAGCTCCTGCTCATCGGGCATCTCGATACCGTCTTCGAGCCGAGCAGCCCATTTCAGAGATTCGAGCGGTTGGACGATTCCACCGCGCGCGGGCCCGGTGTGATCGACATGAAGGGCGGCGACGTCATCATCGTCGCGGCGCTCCGGGCGCTGAAGCAGGCGGGTGTGCTGCCGAAACTGAACGTCACCATCGTCTATCATGGCGACGAAGAGGACGCGGGGACACCGCTCACCGAGGCAAGGCGGACATTGATCGACGCGGCGCGGGGCGCGTCGGCGGCGATCGGTTTCGAGGATGGTCCGGGCGATCCGCATCTCGCGGTGATCTCGCGCCGCGGCGACGAGTCGTGGACGCTCCGTACGACAGGAACGCCAGCGCATTCCTCCCAGATCTTCCAGAAAGAGGTTGGCGCCGGCGCGGTGTACGAGGCCACCCGCGTGTTGAGCGAATTCTACAAACAGCTTTCGGGCGAGCGGTATCTGACGTTCAATCCCGGTCTCGCGTTAGGCGGAACAGCGGTGAAGCTCGACAGCACCGCGATTGCCGGCAGCGCCGAGGGTAAGTCGAACGTCGTCGCCGCGCAGATGACGGTGGTCGGCGATCTGCGAACGATCTCGCCGGAGCAGCTGACGCGGGCGAAGCAGACGATGCAGGCGATCGCCGCGGCGCATCTCCCGAACACAACGGCCGAGCTGACCTTCGACGCGGGCTATCCGCCGATGGCGCCGACAGCGGGCAATCGCCGGCTGCTCGCGCTGTACGATCGGGTGAGCCGTGATCTTGGTCTCTGGCCGGTGACGGCGGTCGATCCGTCGAAGGCCGGCGCGGCGGATGTCTCGTTCGTCGCCGACATCGTCCCGATGAAGATCGATGGGGTCGGTTTGTCCGGGCGTGACGATCACACGACGAAGGAGACCGCGGATCTCCGCATGCTCCCCGTGCAGACCAAGCGCGCGGCGCTGCTGATCTATCGTCTGTCGACAAAGCCGGCCGACACGAGCCACTAGGTTAGCGGGGCCGAATGTCCGAGTGAACTTCGCGCGACACGTCGAGCGCGCTAGTTCGTCTCTTGTGTGGCGACGCCGGCGCCGACAGTGCCGCGTTCCCCTCGTGATGCGCGTGTGACCGTTGTCACGATGTGATCTCGCTCGTTCCTGTTCCGGGCCCTGGATGCCGTACCTCTCGTTCGACAGCGAGTACTGCGAGCTTCGCTTCGGCGCCAACCTCCTCGGTGGGCGCGGTGAAGGCAGTGTGCTGTTGTCCGTGCTCGCGGCGCTGCCGCCAACGGCGCTGATCCTCGTCAGCGGCGACGGGCGAACGACGATCCGGCGTCTCCCCTCGCGCTTTCCGATTCGCGTCGACGGCGAGATCCTCGGCTCCGCATCGATGGAGCTGCTCGACAACTCGCACCTCGAGGTTGGCGAGCACCGATTGATCTTCAATCTCGCGGTCGACATCCCGGCCGCGAATGGCGCACACGATGTCACCAGCGCCAGCAGCTCGCCGACGGCGGGCGGCGGCGACCGGCCGAGCGTGGAGCGGCCGATTCCCGATATCGACCCTAACGACGTTTCGCCGTGGCTGTTGCGCGAGATGCGGACGGGACGAATCATCGGCGTGCCGCGCGCGGGAATGCTCATCGGGCGGAGCGAGGAATGTCAGCTCGTCGTGCCCGGCCGCGGCGTATCGCGTCGGCACGCGCTCCTCGAGCCGTATGCGACAGGGTTCGCCGTCTCGGACCTGAGCGCGAATGGCACGCTCGTGAATGGGATCAAGTGCCGGGACCACCAGGCGCTCTCGAGCGGTGATGTTCTGCGAATCGGCCTCGAGGACTATCGCGTCGAGAACGGCAGCGCCATTCAGGCGCCGCACTCCGAGAGCCAGCGTCCGACGGAGTTCGTCCCGACGGTGGCGGCTCCGACCGAGAACGACCGGCCCGAGCCGCTGGCGTCGCTCGAGGTGACGCGCGGTGCCTTACGAGGCACGCACTACTCGATCGAGCGCCCGGTGTGCGCGATCGGCAGCTCGCGCGCGAACGATCTCCGGTTGAACGACAGCAGCGTCGCTCCCCATCACGCGACTCTGCTCCTCAAGGGCGACACGTGGTACGTCACCGATCTCCGGTCTCGCCACGGCACCTTCGTGAACGGCTATCGCGTCGCTACGGAGCGAGCCTTGGCGCCGGGATGCACGCTGAGCTGCGGTCACGTGACGCTGGTCTTCCGCGCGAAGCGGAGCACTCCGGC
>DATEPP010000036.1:0-6642 GCA_035273165.1 Gemmatimonadaceae bacterium | reverse complement strand
TGGCTGGTGACTGATAACAGCCGGTAGCTGATAACCTACGGCGCGGCGCATCGTTCCCTCAAGCAGGCCCGCGCAAGCGCGGGCCTGCTTGAGGAAGATCTTCCGTTCGCTGACGCTCACTTCAGATCGTATTCTATTTGGAGTCGCGCGCGCTGCTCGCGCGCGCTCCCGCTCCTCTCGCCGCGCCACGCGCCACGCGTCAATCGCCACGCGCCACTCGCCACTCGCCACTCTCCCCCAAGTATCTTCCCACCCATGAACCAGCTGCTGACGGGCACGGGCGTAGCGATCGTCGGTAATGGGCGGTTGGGCCGGGCGCTTGCCGATGCGATGCGCGGCGCCGAGTTGCGGGTTATTGGTCCGTTGGGGCGGGGGGCGGATGGAAAGGACGCGGATATCGTCCTCCTCTGCGTCCCTGACGCCGCAATTGCGGCCGCCGCTGGGGCGATCGCACCGCGCACCGGCCGACTGGTCGGGCACTGTTCGGGACTGTCGACGCTCGCGCCACTCGCGCCGCACGAGGCTTTTTCGATGCACCCATTGATGACCGTCGCCAGCGGTGTTTCGGTGTCATTCGCGGGCGCCGGCTGCGCGGTCGCGGGCAGTACCGAACGAGCGCTCGCCGTATCGATCGCGCTCGCGGAAAGCTTGCGCATGCAGCCGTTCACGGTGGCTGACGCGGATCGTCCTGCCTATCACGCTGCCGCCTCGATGGCCTCCAACTATCTGGTCACCCTCGAGGGCGCGGCGGAGCGGCTCGGGAAGACAGCTGGCGTCGAGCGGGAGCTCTTCGTCCCGCTCGTCCGAACCGCGGTCGAGAACTGGGCTCGGCTCGGCGCTCGCCGGGCGCTCACCGGCCCGATCGCGCGTGGGGACGCCGCGACGGCGGAGCGGCAGCGGGGAGCGGTGGCGTCGAAGGCACCGGAGCTCCTCCCACTCTGGGACGCGCTGGCGACGGCGACGGGCGCCCTCGCCCACGACGCGCTCGCGCCTAACGAGTAACGATGCGCATCGTCCGCACCATCGACGAGCTGCGCGGCGTGCTCGACCCGCGGCGTCGGGAGGGCGCGCGCATCGGCCTCGTGCCGACCATGGGCTATTTCCACGAGGGCCATCTCTCGCTGATGCGGCGGGCGCGCGAAGGGAACGACGTCGTCGTCGTGTCGCTCTTCGTCAATCCCACCCAGTTCAACGACCCCGCCGATCTCGAGGCCTATCCGCGAGACGAGACACGCGACGCGGCGATGGCGCAGAGCGCCGGCGTCGACCTCCTCTTCGCGCCGGACGCGCGCGAGATGTACCGCCGCGACGCCACGACGAGCATCACCGTCGGTGACGTGAGCGAGTCGCTCGAGGGCGAGTCGCGCGGTCCCGGCCACTTTCGCGGCGTGGCGACCGTCGTTGCAAAGTTGCTCAACACCGTCCAGCCGACGGTGGCGTACTTCGGCCAGAAGGACGCGCAGCAGGCGCTCGTCATCCGGCGCATGGTCCGCGACCTCGACTTCCCCGTGCGGATCGAGGTCTGTCCAACCATACGCGAGCCCGACGGACTGGCGATGTCGAGCCGGAATGTGCGGCTGTCGGCGACCGCCCGTGCGCAGGCGCTCGCCCTCAAGCACGGGCTCGACGCCGCCGCGGCAGCAATCACCCGCGGCGAACGAGACGCGTCCAGGGTCGAGCAGAAAGCTCGCGACGAGATGAAGATGTTCCGCGTCGAGCCCGAGTATTTCGCGCTCGTCTCCGCGGAAACGCTCGCGCCCCTCCGCACGCTCTCGGGAGAGGTGCTGATCGCGGTGGCGGCCAAGGTCGGCGGAGTTCGTCTCATCGACAACCAGCTCGTCGACACGCCGTGACGGCCGGAGAGTCCGCCGCGGTGCCACGCCGCCTAACGATCGCCGGCATCCGGTCGATGAAGGGCAGCGCCGAGCCGATCGTGATGGTGACGGCGTACGATTTCGCCACCGCGCAGGTCGTCGAGCGCGCTGGCGTCGATCTCGTCCTCGTCGGCGACTCGGCGGCGATGGTGGTGCTCGGTTACGAGACGACGCGACTCGTGAGCGTCGACGAGATGCTGATGCTTACGCGGGCAGCGCGTCGCGGCGCGCCGGCATCGCTGATCGTTGGCGACTTGCCGTTCGGAACGTACGAGAGTGGGAACGAGCTCGCGGTCGCGACGGCGCGTCGATTCGCCGACGCGGGGTGCGACGCCGTGAAGATGGAAGGTGGCGGCGCGACGGTTGAGCGCGCGCGCGCCGTGATGGCGGCGGGAATCCCGGTGATGGGACACGTTGGTCTCACGCCGCAGCAGACCGGCGATCGCGAGGGATTCCGAGTACACGGTCGCACCGTCGAGGGCGCACGCGACATCATCGCGTCCGCTCGGGCGCTCGACGCCGCAGGTTGCTTTGCGATCGTGGCCGAGGCGATGCCGGCGCCGGTGGCGCGGGCGGTGACGGAGCGCGTACGCGCGCCGGTGATCGGGATCGGCGCGGGACCGTCGACCGATGGGCAGGTGCTCGTCTTTCACGATCTCGTCGGTTTGTACGACGAGCACGTCCCCCGATACGTGAAGCGATACGCCGAGGTGAAGGCGTCGATGGTCGACGCGGTGACTCGTTATGCAGCTGACGTTCGGGCGCGGAGCTTTCCCGGCGCCGAGCATGTCTATCGGATGGAGGCGGGCGAGGAAGCGAAGCTGGCAGCACTCCTCGGCTCCGAGTAGAATCGCCAATGTCGATGCGCGGTCGTTCTCTGCTGCTTCTCTTCGTCCCCTGCACGCTGAGCGCTCAATACTCGCGACAGCGCGTCTCGCTCGTCAGGCAGGGAGAGGCGGCGCTGCAGCGGCAGGAGATCACCACCGCGGTCGCGGCATTTGGCGAGGCGGCGCGGGACAGCGTACCAGCGCGGCGCGCGGCAGCGGAGCGGATGCTCGGCGTCATCGCGTGGCGATTCTACAAGCAGAACGGCGAGGCGCGCGCGCACTTCGGCAACGCGCTCGCGATCCAGGCCGATACTCCGGCGACGCTCATCGAGCTTGCGCGGCTCGCGACGTCGGAAGGGCGCTATCGTCAGGCATTCGAGCTCGCCGACCGTGCGCGGCGATCGTCGACGGACGACATCGACGTCCGTGGCGCGATCCTGCAGCTAGGGCACGCCGTGACGGAGGCAGCCCTTGCGGCGCGGCTCGATGGCGACGACGCGACGGATGCCATCCTGCCGGATACGGCAGCCGCGGCGGCCGTTCGCGCACTGCGGTGGCTCGTCGGGCAGACCCCGGGTCGCGTTTCGGAAGCGCACCAGCTGCTCCTGACGTCGCTCGTCGCGGGCGATGGTGCTGCCGCTATCGAGGGGCTTGATTCGTATTATCTCATCGACGCCGGCGGCGCGTCGATGCACTCCACTATTCCAACGGCGCTGGCTCAACTCCGGCCGATGCTCACCGCCTGGCGCGCCGATCAGGCGACGCGCGCCGAGCGGGAGAGATTGGCGGTGGCGCTGGGCCGCGCACGGTTCTACGACGCCGCGGCTCTCGTCGCGCCCGCGGGCGCCGAAATTCTCGAGTACGCGAAGTACTGTCGTCATCTCGCGCGCGAGGCGAACGAGTACTATCGTCGAACGCTCGTCGCCAGTGAGCGACCGGATGCGCTGACCCGCATTGCGATCAGAGCTGAGCACGACCTCTGGCCGCGTCTGACGTGGAAGGGACCCACGCCGCGATTCTATCCTGCCGCGGCGGAAGCGGAGCTCGGGCGGAGATTCGGCGCGCTGGTCCAGCTCGGAGTCACCGGCGGCTATTACGACATGCATCTCGGTCACGTCGTCGCCCACGAGCGACGCAGCGTGAGCCAGTATGGCAAGACAGCGCGAGTGACGTTCATCACGCTCGACGGGATGGTCACGAACGGACTCCAGAGCTGGGCGTGGGACGACGCGGGCGGACATGGTGGATGGCAGCGCAGCGACACGATCGTGCAGGTCCGGCCGATCTTCGTCGAGCATGCGCTGAGCATCTGGGTGAGCGCGGATCCGGCGCGTCGCGCCGCGGAGATCAGGAACATCGCAGCAGACAGCGCCGCGGATTGGATGATCGCGCGCGCCGATTCTATCGGATATCTGCCAGGCGTTGCGAGCCGACTGCACCGCGACGGCCGCGACGCGCTGATCGACTCGCTCCGTCATGCCGGTGTGCCGGATTCCACACTCGGCCGCGAATTCGTACGCGTCGCGTCGCGGTTGATTCGAGAGAGCTCGATCATCGCGCACGAAGGCCGGCACGCGATCGACGATGGACTCGACCCGCGGCTCTCGCCCGAGGATCGCGAGTTTCGCGCGAAGCTTTCCGAGATCGCCTTCGCCGCGCGACCAAAGATGGTGATGTCGGCGATCGTGCATCCCAACATAGGAGACGCGACCCCGCATGGTCAGGCGAACGCGCGGGTGATGCTCGGATTGATCCACTGGATGCGCGCGCACGGCTCGGAGATACGAGGATTCGACGGACGGCTGCCGGTGCTGCCGCAACTACCATTGCTCACCGATTCACAGCTGCGCCGCGCGTTCCGGTCGATGGATCCGCTGGCCCTCTAATCGACGGGGAGGCGTCTCGTGGGCATATCGCATTACTTACCGCAGAGGACGCAGAGGAAAAACAAAGTGTGATCGACGAATTCTGAATGGTTGTTCTCTGCGTCCTCTGCGGTTGCATTTATTCAAACCCTCCCTTTAGCCAGGTCATTCATGTCCGATGAGTCTCTGTCCCGACGCGCGTTCGTAGGTGTCTCGGCAACCATCGCTGCCGGCGTGCTCACGAACGGCGACGGGCTGCCGTTGCACCGAGTCGACGGTTTGGCGCCGACGCCGCAGAAAGCGCCAGCGACCGCGCCGCTCGACGAGTTGACGATCACGGAGCTTCAGGAAGGGCTCGCGGCAGGCAAGTACACCGCGCGGTCGCTCGTCGAGCAGTACCAGGCGCGGATCGAGTCGATGGACAAGCAGGGGCCGACGCTGAATCACGTGCTCGAGATCAACCCAGACGCACTCATGATCGCGGATCAGCGCGACACGGAGCGAAAGGGGGGACGCGTCACGCCCGGTCCGCTGCACGGGATTCCGATCCTCATCAAGGACAACATCGACACCGCGGACCGGATGCACACGTCGGCGGGGTCGCTCGCACTCGCGAGCTCCACTCCGTCACGGGACTCGTGGGTCGCCGAGCGTCTCCGGGCGGCGGGCGCGGTGATTTTAGGAAAGACTAATCTCAGCGAGTGGGCCAACATCCGATCGACGCATTCGTCGAGCGGATGGAGCGGGCGCGGCGGCCAGGGGAAGAACCCGTACGCGCTCGACCGCAACACATCCGGATCGAGCTCCGGCTCGGCGGGCGCGGCGGCGGCGTCGTATTGCGCGGCAGCGATCGGGTCGGAGACGGACGGATCGGTGACGTCGCCGAGCGCGGCATGCGGCCTCGTCGGAATCAAGCCGACGGTGGGGCTCATCGGACGGTCGGGGATCATCCCGATCTCTCACTCGCAGGACACGGCGGGTCCGATGGCGCGTACCGTGCGCGACGCCGCGATCCTGTTGGGCGCTCTGACCGGCGTCGATGCGCGGGACGAGGCGACCAAGGCGAGCGCGGGAAAGTCGTACACAGATTACACGCGCTTTCTCGATGCGAATGGTTTGCGCGGCGCGCGCATTGGCATCGCGCGCGAAGCGTTCATGGGCTACAGCCCGAAGACGGACAAGGTGATGGAGGAGGCGATCGCGCTCCTCAAGCACTCGGGCGCGACGATCGTCGATCCGGCGAACATCGCGACGGCGAACAAGTTCGGCGACGCCGAATTCGACGTGCTGCTCTACGAGCTCAAGGCAGACCTCAATGCGTACCTCGAATCGTTAGGCCCGGCCGCGCCATACAAGTCCCTCGCGGACATCATAAAGTTCAACGAAGAGAATGCCGCCCGGGAGATGCCGTACTTCGGCCAGGAGATCTTCTACATGGCCCAGAAGAAGGGTCCGCTGACCGAGACGAAGTACAGGCAGGCGCGCGCGAAGTGCATCCGCATGGCCCGCACCGACGGGATCGATGCGACGATGACGAAGCACCGTCTCGACGCGCTCGTCGCGCCGACGCAAGGTCCCGTGTGGCTGATCGATCTCGTGAACGGCGACGGCGGCGGCGGTGGAAGCTTCACCCAGCCGGCCGCGGTCGCGGGCTACCCGCACATCACCGTGCCGATGGGTTTCGTGCAGGGGCTGCCAGTGGGGTTGTCGTTCGTTGGTCGCGCGTGGAGCGAGCCAACTTTGTTGAAGCTTGCCTATGGATACGAGCAGGCCTCAAAAGCGCGGCGCCCACCGACGTTCGCCGCCAGTGTGCGGGACGTGGGATGAAGGCCGCGGGATGCGCTCGTTGTCATCCCGAGCGAAGCGAGGGATCTGCTTTTGGACTCTTCGCGCTGAGGAGTCATCCCTGACGAGAAAGTCGAATGAACGCAGATGTCGCAGAGGACGCAGAGAGCAACAAAAAAGCGGCAACGCCTTTTTCAAAAAGTCGTTGCCGCTCTTTCTATCAGCGGTTTCAGCGACGTGTCAGCGTCATCAGCGTTCCCCTCAGGGCCCGCGCCGCAGGGATGTCTCTGT
>DATEPP010000035.1:0-3380 GCA_035273165.1 Gemmatimonadaceae bacterium | reverse complement strand
AGTGGCTCCGGACGAGCATCAGAGTGTGCATGCCAAATTTGGCATGGTGCCGCCTAGCACTCCCGATCGACTGCTCGTGAGCGGCGCACCGTAGCGTTCGTGCAACCCTGTAGCACCTAGCACCTAGCACCTAGCACCTCTTTAATTTCCGCCATGCCACCCAAGCAGCGCAGCACATCACCAGTGCCCGGAAACACCGCTTGGGTCGGCGTCATCATGGGAAGCAAGTCCGACCTCAAGTATCTGCAACCTGGTATCGATCTCCTCGCCGAGCTCCAGGTTGCGCATGAAGTCCGGATCGTTTCGGCGCATCGAACGCCGGACTGGATGTTCGAGTATGCGGGCTCCGCCGAATCGCGCGGTATCGAGGTCATCATCGCGGCGGCCGGTGGTGCGGCTCACCTCCCCGGCATGGTCGCTGCCAAGACCGTCCTTCCCGTTCTTGGCGTGCCGATTCCCGCGACGCTGCTCAACGGTCTCGACTCGCTCCTCTCCATCGTCCAGATGCCCAAAGGTGTTCCAGTCGGTACGCTCGCCATCGGTGAGCCGGGCGCGGTGAACGCCGCCTTGCTCGCGGCCTCGATCGTCTCGGCCGCGCGGCCCGAGCTGCGCGAGCGGCTTCGCGCCTGGCGCGCGCAGCGCACCGCCGAAGTCGTGAATGCCACGAACGTCACTCCAGCCGAGCGCCCGAGTTGAAAAGTCACTCAATTCTGCCCGGTGCCACGATCGGCATCCTTGGCGGTGGCCAGCTCGGACGAATGACGGCGATGGCGGCTCGCACTCTTGGGTACGACGTCCACGTCCTCGATCCGGACCCCGAATGCGCCGCCCGTGGTGTCGTCGATCGAGTCGTCACCGCGAAGTTCGATGACGCCGACGCCGCCGCCGATCTCGCGCGCAACTGTTCCGTCGTCACCCTCGAGATCGAGCAGATCGCGACCGCGAGCCTCGACGCCGCCGCGCGGCATGCGCCCGTTCGTCCGTCCTCTCGGCTGCTCGGCATCATCCAGGACCGCGCGCGACAGAAGAAGTGGCTCAAGGACAACGGCTTTCCGCTCGGACCGTACGAGGACGTGACGAACGTGGACGGACTCGCCGCCGCCGCGTCGCGCCTCGGGGATCTCGTCGTGAAGGCGACGCGTGGTGGTTACGACGGCCGGAGCCAGGTCCGCTACTCGTCAGGCGACGACGCCGCGGCAGCGTGGGCCAGTCTCACCGGCGATCGCGCCGCCGTACGTCCCGCGGTTGCCGAGCGGGCGCTGCCGCTGGAGTCGGAGTTGTCGGTGATGATCGCGCGCACGCCTAACGGCGCGACGGCCATCTATCCGCCAGCGCTCAACTATCACGAGCGTCAGGTGCTCGCCTGGTCGGTGATGCCGGCGCCTTTGCCCTCGCCGCTCGTCAGGCGCGCGACCGAGCTCGCGCGCGGCATCGCCGACGCGATCGTGCTCGAGGGACTCCTCGCCGTCGAGATGTTCCTCACGACGTCGGGCGAGCTGCTCGTCAACGAGCTCGCGCCGCGGCCGCACAACTCCTTTCACGAGACGGAGCTCGCCTGCCCCACGAGCCAGTTCGAGCAGCTCGTACGCGCGGTCTGCGATCTTCCACTTGGCGAGACGGCCATCGTGCGACCGGCCGCGATTGTGAATCTCTTCGGCGATCTCTGGACGAACGGATCGGCACCGCGCTTCGATGCCGCCCTCGCCGAACCGTGGACCCGCCTGCACCTGTACGGAAAGCGCGTCGCTCGGCCCGGTCGGAAGATGGGACACATCTCGGCATACGGCGACGACGCAGACCAGGCGCTCGCCCGCGCCAGAGCCGCCGCGGCGCGGCTGACGGAAGTCACCGGATGAACGTCCTTGTTCTCAACGCCGGCTCGTCGACACTGAAATTCCAGCTCGTGCGCACGGATGAAGCGCGCATGCTCAACGCCACCGACGAGCGACTGGCGCGCGGCCAATACGAGCGCATCGGCGGCGAGACGATCTACAGCATCTCCACGCCGGACGCGTCACCAGTGCGCGGCACCGCTCCTTTGCGCGATCATCGCGCCGCCATCGATCATTTGCTCGGCTGGCTGGCGAGCGAGGCGTCGGCAGTTCCGATCTCCAGCATTGCCGAGATCGAGGCCGTTGGCCATCGCGTGACCCACGGCGGCGAGCGCTTCTGGCGCTCCGTGCGCGTCGACGACGACGTCCTCCGCGGCATCGAGGAGACGATCGACCTCGCACCGCTGCACAATCCGAACAACCTCAAGGGCATCCAGGCCGCGCGCGGCGCTCTGGGGCCCGGCATTCCGCAGGTCGCTGTCTTCGACACCGCCTTTCACCACACGTTGCCGGATCGCGCGTATCTGTACGCGCTGCCGTATCAGTGGTATCGACGGCACCGCGTGCGGCGCTACGGCTTTCACGGGACATCGTACCGATACGTCGCCTATCGCTACCGCACGCACACCGGCCGCACCCGCGAGCAGACGAAGATCATCGCCCTCCATCTCGGCAACGGCTGCTCGGCGTGCGCCATCGATAGCGGATCATCGGTCGACACCTCGATGGGCTTCACGCCACTCGAGGGATTGGTGATGGGGACGCGCAGCGGCGACATGGACCCGGCGATCATCGACCACGTTGCATCGAAGGAGGGGTATTCCTCTCCCGAGGTTGAGGGAATACTCAACAAGCAGTCCGGTCTTCTTGGCGTCTCTGGTCTCACCAACGACATGCGTGAGCTGCTCGCCGAGGAAGCCGAGCATGGCGACCGCCGTGCGCGACTCGCCATCGAGCTCTTTGCCTATCGCGCCCGGAAGTACATCGGCTCCTACCTCGCTGCCATGAACGGGGCCGACGCCATCATCTTCGCCGGCGGCATCGGCGAGAACGCGAGCAGTGTTCGCGCCCGCATCTGCGACGGCCTTCAGTGGATGGGCATCGAGCTCGATCCCGAGCGCAACGAGCAGACTGTCGGTGGCAAGGAGGGCCGGATCGATCGGGAGGGCTCGCGCGTGGAGGTCTGGGTCATCCCTACCGATGAGGAATTGCTCATCGCGCGCGACACCGTGCGCGTCGTCCTCGGCATCGAGCATCAGGTCTGACGCCATGCGCATCGCCGATTTTGCCCTCGAGCGGTACTTTGCCCGATGGGAGTTTCACGCCCGCCACGTCCTCTGCGCCTCCGACGTCGAGCCGCTCCCGCTCTCCGACCTGATCGCCCTCGCCGACGACGAGACCCGGCAGCTCTGGGACACGCTCCGACTTGGCTACACGGAATCCGCCGGACATCCATCGCTCCGCGCGGAGCTCGCGCGGCTCTATGAAACTGCCGAGGCGGAGGACGTGCTCACCTTCACCGGTGCTGAAGAAGGGATCTTCCTCGCG
>DATEPP010000034.1:0-3850 GCA_035273165.1 Gemmatimonadaceae bacterium | reverse complement strand
ATGCTTGCCGCACGGCCCACACTGTTCTACGACATCGGCTGGGCGGGGTTGCGTAACGACTTTGCTCAACCCGGCCGACCGATGTCGGGCGCGGGCATCGGGCTGTCATTGCTCGATGGTCTCTTCCGCTTCGATGTCGCGCGCGGCATCTGGCCCGAAAAGCGATGGCGCGCTGATTTCTCGGTCGATGCGCGGTTCTGAGCGCCGCTGAATCGAGATCGACTGCAATCGCACGATGACGGTCGGCGGGCATGGGTTCCGAATGCTGAGGGATGAACCCTTGTCATATCAATTCGGAGCCGAGCACATTATGGCAATGCCTGCCGCACAGGGTCGTCATTGGACGGTACGCGAGGTTCGTCAGCTCATCGCGGACGCGCCACTCGCGACACCCCGGTACGAGCTGGTTGGGGGGGAGCTGCTGGTGACTCCGTCGCCCAATGCGGTGCACCAGAGCGCTGTCGGTCTCTTGCTCGCCGCACTCGACTCCTACGCGCGCAGGAACCGCCTTGGCGTCGCATACACCTCACCCTTTGACGTCGAGCTCGAGCCCGAATCGCTGGTTCAGCCGGACGTTTTCGTCACATCGACGCAGGAAGCGGAGCGGCTCCTCACCGAGACGCTCGCACGAGCGCTACTCGTTGCGGTCGAGGTGACCTCACCGAGCAGCGCACGCTACGATCGCGTGACGAAGCGCGCGCTCTATCAGCGGCACGTTTCCGAGTACTGGGTGATCGACCTCAGTGCCCGGCTCATTGAGCGCTGGATACCTAACGATGAGCGGCCGGAAATCGTCGTCGACACACTCGTTTGGCATCCGGCGGGAGCATCCGAGCCATTCCTGCTCGAGCTCCCTGGCTACTTCGCCGACGTTTACCTGGAGCGCTGACCCGCCGAGGGCGGCCGAGTCCTCAGCTCATTTGATAGTCAACGCACCACTCTCCAGGGTCGTGCTAAAAGGTTTCGTTTGGAAAGGGGATCGCAGCCACCTGGTGGGCGTCCTCATAGACGACATAGCCTGGTTTGTCGGTTCGTAGCTCCTCGACCAGCACACCCTTGTGCTCGAGCAGCGTCACCAGCTGCCGCATGTTTCGCAGATGCTCACCGGCTGTCATCCGCAGCCACGTAATCGCTCGCTCGGGCGCATTTGGGCGCGCCGACCACGCGAGTCGCTCCGGCTGCGCAAGATGTCGATCGAACCATGTGTCGAGCTCTCGAAACCAGGTCAACTCGTGCGGCTCCAACAGCCCTTTTTCTTCGAGATCGTAGAGCGCCGTGAAAATGCCACGTTGCTGATTGGAACGGTCATCCCGCTCCGCGACGACAAATCTCACGAAGACGGACATCGAAACTGCTCACAGCGCTCCCCAATTCGTGAACGGTACGGGTTTCTTGAACGGCGGGCCAACCTGGATGACGATGTCAGCGTGCGCCGTCAGCGGGATCTGCGCCGGGTTACCGGTATAGCGAGCGCCATTGACGAAGACGCGCATCGTTTCGCGCTTCTTCGCCGCCGCGGACGCGGCATGCGTGCGGTCCAGCTGCTGACCCCACACGGCGAAGAAATCACCGAGCGTGAATGACCGGTCCCTCGGCGCCTCGACATGGATGATTCCGTCCGGCGTGTGCGTGTGCAGCCAGTAGATGCACCGCGCTGCCTGCGGGATGCCGATGAACTGCGGGACGGTCACTTCCTTGCCGTGATCGAAGATGGCGAGATGTTGGTGGATGTGGATGCGCTGCCCTTCCTGTGCATCGCACGAGATGCCGTTGACGGTCTGCCCCATCGCCTGCGCCGAGGCACGCGAGGCCGTAGCACCGAAAACAAGGCTGAGGACGACGGCAAAACGAGACACGGTCATGAGAGCCTGGGGAGTAAGTGAGTCGACGGTGATCGTTACGAAACGCTAGTACAACACCGCGCTCATCGGCAGGGTCCGCAAGGCGCACTCTTGACGAAAACGACAGGACGCCTCAGGTTGCGCTGGAGACGCACACGCTTCGAGGACCGTATGAACTGGCTCCGCACCCTCCGCTTCCGCGTTCGCGCTCTTTTCGATCGCGGTCAAATGGACGCCGAGATCGCCGAGGAGATGCGCTTTCACCTCGAGGCGGACGTCAGCGACCGGATGCGCCGCGGCGCATCGGAGCGCGACGCGCGACGTGCCGCCCTGGCCCACTTTGGCGGCGTGACACGGCTTCGCGAAGAGACGCGACACGCCGAGGGCTATGCAGCAATCGATGCCCTCTCGCAACATCTCCGCTATGCCGCCCGAAGCATCCGGCGCGCACCGCTCTTCGCTGCCATGGTGACGCTGACGCTCGGGCTCGGCATCGGCGCGAACGGCGCGATGTTCGGCATCATCGATCGACTTCTCCTTCGTGGACCCGAGGGTGTGGTCAGGCCTGACGAGCTGCGGCGCGCGTACGTCTCGCTTCGGAACGATGCCGGCGGCGAGAAGACCGACGCCATGCAGGCGTACGCGCTTTATTCGCTGCTCGATGCCGATGCGGCTCTCTTCGCCAGCGCGGGGGCCTACACGCGAATTGATATTCGCGCCGGCGAGGGAGCGGATACGCACACGATTCCCGCGATGATCGTCACCTGGGATCTCTTCCGCACCTTGGGTGCGAAACCCTATCTCGGTCGCTTCTTCGACGCCAGCGAGGATCGGCCACCACGCGGAGCGTCCGTCGTCGTGCTCGGCTATGGTCACTGGGTGCGGGACTTCGGTGGGGATCCGGAGGTCCTTGGCCAATCGATCGACGTGATGGATCAGCGCCTCACGATCATCGGGGTTGCTCCACCTCATTTCACGGGCCCCGAGCGTCGCGCCGTCGATCTCTGGATTCCGATGAGCACACGGCAGGGCGTGTCACCGGATTGGTCGACGACGTGGAACGCCGCCTGGCTCCAGATCGTTGGCCGACTTCGGCCGGGTGTGTCCGAGCGTATGGCGAATGAGCGCGCGACGGCGGCTCTTCGCAATGGCTATACGGGAAACGATCCCGAGATGCGTCGTGCGGTCGTCACGCTGCACCCGCTGTCCTTCGATCGCTATGGCAACGAGCCGCCCGAGCTCGGCGTGGCGCGGGTCTTGTACGCCGTCGCCGTGCTCGTCCTCCTCCTCGCTGCCGCCAACGTTGCGAACTTGCTCATCGCGCGAGCGACGCGGCGGCAACGCGAGCTCGGCGTTCGCGTCGCACTCGGCGCCGGCCGCACGCGGCTCGCGAGCATGATGCTCGTCGAATCGGGGATGATCGCCGTGTTCGGAGGGATTCTCGGTATTGGGCTTGGCTACTGGGGCGGCGCGTTGATTCGCCAAACCCTCCTCCCAACGGTCGCCTGGCCAACGGCACCCGTCGACGGCGTGGTCCTCGCCTACACCGCCGCTGCGGTGATGGCGACGACGCTGTTTGTAGGCGCCCTCCCTGCATTCCATGCGGTGCGCGGAGATCCGATAGTCGCGCTCAAGAGCGGCCTCGCGCAATCCGGCGAGCAGCATGGCCGCGTTCGCACGCTGCTGCAGGTGGCGCAGGTCGCGCTGAGCGTCGTTCTGCTCACCACGGCGGGACTCTACGTGCGAAGTCTGTGGCGCGTCCGGCATCTCGACCTCGGGCTCGAGCCGGACGCGGTCCTCGTCGCGAGCGTCGGCTACAAGGATGAGAGTATCCGAACAGAAGATGACTTTGCCCGCACCATGGCGCGGAATCGGACGCGGTCGCGCGAGCTCCTCGAGCAGTTGAGGCGGCTGCCCGGAGTCGCACACGCGAGTGTCGCGATCGGTACGCCCTTCTACAGCACTTATGGCGTCGGCGTTCGCCTTCCGGGACACGACTCACTCCCATC
>DATEPP010000033.1:0-2902 GCA_035273165.1 Gemmatimonadaceae bacterium | reverse complement strand
CACATCACCACGGCAGGGCACTGGAATGCCCTCGCTCGCGTGCTGATCCACGCGACGTCGCCGGGTGTTCCCGATACCTACCAGGGTGATGAGCTCTGGTTCTTCGCGCTCGTCGATCCGGATAACCGGAGACCGGTCGATTACGAGCGGCGGGATCAGCTCCTTTCGGCAGTGACGGGCGCCGGCGCACTACGCGGTCTCCATCCCTCGGACGAGCGCGTGAAGGTCGGAATGGTGCAGCGGCTCCTCAACATTCGACGCGACCACGCAGCGTTTTTCACCCGGGGCCGGTACACACCGCTCGAGGTACGAGGCACCCATGCGGAGCACGTCGTCGCCTTTGCCCGGAGCGTCGACGACGCACAGGCGATAGTCGTCGCGCCGCGCGTCATCCAGGGACTGCTGGTCGACAACGGCCGACTTCCAAACTGGGCGGATACCGAACTCGTGCTTCCTCAAACATTGCAACGCAACAGCTATCGGTTGGTCTTGGAGGACAGGGAGCTTGCGATTCCGCGTGTCTCTTCTGCACTTGCGCTGTCGCAGGTACTCACCGAGCTCCCTCTCACCTTATTGCTGAGTTCGTAGCGAAAGCAGCATTATCGTTTCTCATCGCCCGGTCGATCGTCCAACGCTTTGTCCGAGACGTATCACGCTCGAAGTGGGTCTTACCGACGCCGGAGCCCGCGAACGCGACGCCGCTCAATCAAGATCCCATCGCTCAAGCCAGCTCGGCTTGACGTGCTGGCACGGAATACTCATCCGGTGATAGTGTACGGTTGCTGACGAACGGTGATTGGTGGTTGGTGACTGGTGGCTGGTGAGCCACCCAGGTACCAGTCACGAGCCACCAGTCACCAGTCACCGGTGTACTACTGCTCGAGAATTCCGCAGTACTCGAGGCTCACAAATGACTTTGGTTTCGATCAATTCGACGGTCGCCTATTTCTCGATGGAGATCTGCCTGGAACAGGCGGTCCCCACGTATAGCGGCGGTCTTGGAGTTTTGGCTGGCGATACGCTGCGATCAGCCGCCGATCTCGGGGTTCCGATGATCGGCATCACGCTTCTCCATCGGAAAGGCTATTTCGAGCAGCATCTCGACGCGGCCGGAACCCAGACGGAGCAACCAGTCGCGTGGAATCCCGAGGACATCCTCGACCTGCTTCCAGTCAGCGCGACGGTTCAAATCGAGGGACGGACAGTTCGCGTCCGGGCCTGGCGATACATCATCCGGGGGGTCTCCGGACACGAGGTGCCGGTCTTCCTGCTGGACACCGCGGTCGCCGAGAACACCCCGTGGGACCAGACTCTCACCGACTACCTCTACGGCGGCGACAGCCACTACCGTCTTTGCCAGGAAGTCGTCCTCGGTATGGGCGGCGCGGCGATCCTCCGCGCGCTCGGCTACAACGGCGAGGTCCACTACCACCTCAACGAGGGGCACTCGGCACTGTTGACGCTGTGCCTCCTGGAGTGGCAGCTGGACGGCCGCGCCCGCTTCGAGCTGGACGAGGGAGACCTCGACGCCGTGCGTCGGCGGGTGGTCTTCACGACGCACACACCGGTGCCGGCCGGCCACGACAAGTTCCCGGTCGACATGGTCCGTCATGTCCTTGGTGCCGAGCAGGTGTCGCTGCTCGAGTCGGCGCACGTGATCGATGACGGAACGCTCAACCTGACGCACCTCGCCCTGCGGCTGTCGCGATTCGTGAACGGCGTGGCGATGAAGCACCGCGAAGTGTCGCAGGGGATGTTCCCGAAGTATCCGATCAACTCGATCACGAACGGCGTGCACGCGTCGACGTGGACGTCGCCATCGTTCCAGACGCTCTTCGACAAGCGCATCCCGGAATGGCGTGCGGACAACTACTACCTCCGCTACGCCATCGGAATCCCGCTGCAGGAGATTCGCGCCGCGCACGCCGAGGCGAAGCAGATCCTGTTGAACGAGATCAAGGCGCGCTGCGGTGTGGAGCTCGACCCCAAGGTCTTCACCATCGGCTTCGCGCGCCGGGCGACGCCGTACAAGCGCGCGGATTTAGTGATCTCTAATCCGGAGCGGCTCCTCCAGATCGCCGATTCGATCGGTCCGATCCAGATCGTCTTCGGCGGCAAGGCGCACCCCCACGACGTCGGCGGCAAGGAGCTCATTCGTCGCATCCATGAAGCGAGCGTGAAGCTCGCCGACGCGGTGAAGATCGTGTACGTCGAGAATTACGAGATGGAGATCGCGGCGAAGATGGTCGCCGGCGTCGATCTCTGGCTCAACAACCCGATGAAGCCGCTCGAGGCCTCGGGTACGAGTGGCATGAAGGCCGCCCTGAACGGCGTGCCGAGTCTATCGGTCCTGGATGGCTGGTGGATCGAAGGCCACATCGAGGGCGTCACTGGCTGGTCGATCGGGACGTCGAGCGCCGAAGGCGATCAATCGAAGGACGCGTCGGATCTCTTCCTCAAGCTCGAGCGCGTGATCCTGCCGCTCTTCTACGGCCTCCCCTTCGCGTACGCGGAAGTGATGCGCTCGGCCATCGCGCTGAACGGCTCCTTCTTCAACACGCAGCGAATGGTCGAGCAGTACGTTCGCAACGCCTACTTCCCGGCGGCGTCGATGGTGGAGGAAGCCGTAGGCTGAGTGGCGCGTGGCGCGTGGCGCGAAAAACGCACCACGCACCACTCGCCACGCTTCACGCGCGTTCCAGCTCCTCTTCCATCTCCTCCGTCTTCCGCACAGCTCGCAGTGCGATGCGGCCGGCGACGATGGCGCCTAACGCGATGTAGATGTAGAAGGTGTAGAAGCGCCACCAGAGGAGTGCGGCGGGAAAGACGTGTGCGGGGATCACGCTCCCCAGCGCGGCGCGGAACGCCAGCTCGACGGCACCGCCGCCGCCGGGGGCCGGCA
>DATEPP010000032.1:0-6889 GCA_035273165.1 Gemmatimonadaceae bacterium | reverse complement strand
CGGTCCTCTGCGTCCTCTGCGTCCTCTGCGGTCAATTCACACAATACTTGACTGATGATCCGACTCGCCGCGCCGACCGATGCAGCCGCGATTGCGGAGATCTATCGCCCTGCGGTGATGGATCGCGCGACGTCGTTCGAGGTCGACCCTCCTGATGCGAGTGAAATGGCCCGGCGCATCGAGAGCTGCGTCGCGCGCTTCCCGTGGCTCGTTGCTGAAGAGGAGGGCAAGGTCATTGGATATGCGTACGCGTCGGCGCACAGATCCCGGGCTGCGTACCAGTGGTCGGTCGACGTCTCGGCATACGTGAGCGGCGAAGCGCACCGGCGCGGCATCGGTCGATCACTCTACGAGGCGCTCTTTCGCATCCTTGCGCTGCAGGGCTTCCGGAACGCATACGCCGGGATCACGATGCCTAACGCGGCGAGCGAGGGATTTCATCGCGCGCTCGGCTTCACGGTGGTGGGTGTCTATCGCGGCGTCGGTTACAAGCTCGGGCGGTGGCATGACGTGCTCTGGCTCGAGCGTGCACTCGTGCCGCGCGACGGTACCCCGCCCATCCCGACGATCGATCTCGCGCTGCTCAGTCGTTCGCCGCTCCTCGATACGGCAATCGCTGGGGGCTCGACGCCCCGCTTCCGTCTCGCCACTGACGCCGACGTGCCAGCAATTCGCCGTCTCATCGAAGCCTCGGTCCGCGGACTGAGCGAGCCCCTCTACTCGCGCCAGCAGATCGACAGCGCTATACGCTATCTGCTCGGGCCCGACAGCCAGCTCATCGCGGACGGGACGTATTATCTCGCCGAGGCCGGCGGCGATGTGATTGCGTCGGGTGGATGGAGTCGCCGCCAGACGCTGCACGGGGGTGACCAGTTCAAGCACGGCGACGACGCGTTCGTCGATCCGGCGCGCGACCCGGCACGGCTCCGGGCGTTCTTCGTGGATCCGCGATGGGCGCGGCGCGGCATCGGCGGACTCATGTTTCACATATGCTCAACGGCGGCCCGGGCCGCTGGATTCCGCGAGCTCGAGCTCACGGCGACGCTTCCAGGCGAACAGCTCTACGCGACCCTCGGCTTCGTGGTCGTCGAGCGCGGCGCCGTCGCGATGCCGGACGGCGTCGCCCTCGAGACCGCGCTGATGCGCCGCTCGCTGGTGGCTACTCCGTCTGAATCGCGATGATCGGATTGACTCGTGTCGCGCGACGCGAAGGCACGAGCGTCGCCACGAGCCCGGCGATGAACATGAGCAGGATCGCGGCGCTCCACGTCATGACATCGAGTGGGCTCACGCCGTACAGGGCGAACGTCAGCAGTCGGGTGGTCACCGTACCGGCCAGTGCGCCAATGACGAGACCGATCGCCACGAGCTGCATTCCCTCCCACGCCATCAGTCCCATCAACGCCGATGGAGAGCTCCCGAGGGCGGACCGGATGCCGAGCTCGCGGGTTCGCTGCGCGACCGCATAGCTGAGCACACCATAGAGACCGGCGACCGCGAGCACCAGCGCAACGACCGCGAAGGCACCGAGGAGACTGAGATAGAATCGCGGCTGACCGAGACTCGTCGCGATCACCTCCCGCATCGGATGCACGCTGGCCACGGCGGCCGTGGGATCGATCGCGCGGATTGCCGCGCGCACGGCTGGCGCGACCGCCGCCGGGTCGCCGCGCTTCACCCGGATCATCAGCGGGAAGCTCGGTGATGGACCGATGGCCGGTAACGGCCAGTACATCTCCGGCGCCGGGTCGGCGAACGGGCCCATGTTTCGTATGTTCGAAACAACGCCGACGATCGTTGCGAAGGACGTGTCCGAGAGGTGAAAGCGCTTGCCGACGGGATCGATTCCGCGGAGATCACGATTGACGAGCGCCTGATTGACGACGACGACCGGCGGGGCGGTGGAATCGAAGTCGCTTCGCTGAAGGAGCCGTCCGGCCACGAGCCGCTGATGCGTGACCGAGAAGAATCCAGCCGTGATCCCGCGGAACTCGGCGATCGGCTGGCGCGTTGGATCACCCGCTGGCTGGCCCTCGTATCGGACGTTGGAGTTGTTGCCCCAGCTCACGAACGGAACGGCCGAGATGGATCCAGCGCTCTCCACACCGGGGATGGCCTCGATTGCCTCGATCGCGGGCTCGAGGAAGGCACTCGTCACGGGCCGATTGGTGTAACGCGTCGGCGCCGTCGTCACCCTCATGGTGAGGACATGCTCGGTCTCGAAGCCAGGATCGTTGCCGAGCAGCCCGGCGAAGCCCTTGAGCGTGAGGCCAGCGCCGATGAGTAACACAAGCGAGAGCGCGATCTCGAGAACGACCAGCGCTCGGAGCGCGCGATGCTGCTCGCGTCCAGTGCCGCCGCCGCGCCCGCCGCGCAATGCATCCTGAGGATCCACCGCCGCACCGCGCCACGCGGGAACGATGCCGCACGCGATGGCGACGACGAAAGACAGCCCGAGTGCAAACGAGATCACGCGGCTGTCGACGCTGAGACCGGCCAGCTGAGGAAGCTGCGCACCGGCGAGCGCGCCGATGGTGTGCACGCCCGCGATGGCCACACCCAGACCAAGCACAACGCCGGCAGCGGTGATGAGCAGACTCTCGACAAGGGCTGGACGCATCGTGCCCCACCGGCTTGCGCCGAGCGCCGTCCGCACCGCCATCTCGCGCCGGCGCTGCACACCACGGGCGAGAAGCATCGCCGCGACGTTCGTCGCTGCAATGAGCAGCACCATGCCAACGGCACCAAGGAGGAGCAGCAGCGGCTTCCGTACGGCGCTGACGTTCTCCGCTTGTAGCGGCGCCACGCGCACGTCCTCGCCGCGCAGGACCGGATTCTCGGCGACGATCCCGCCGAATACGGTCCGGAGCTCCGACTGTGCCGACGCGGGGGTCGCGCCACTTGTCAGGCGCCCGAGAACGAGAAGGTAGTTGCTGCGGCGCTGTGCCATCTGCTGGGCGGTGAAGCGGATCGGCGTCCAGACATCGGCGCGGATGACGTTGAAGCCGTGCGGCACGTGGAAGTCGCGCGGCGCAACGCCGACGATCGTCGTCGGCTCGCCGTCGATGCCGAGCGTCTTGCCGACGATGGACGGGTCGCCACCCAGCCTGGAGCGCCAGAACTCGTCGCTCAGCACCGCGACCGGAGGCTGCCCCACGTGGTCGTCATCGGGAGCGAGCAGTCGCCCGATTTCGGCGCGCGCGCCAAGCGTGCCGAAGAAATTGCCAGTGACGTAGACCTGGCTAGCCTGCACTGCCTCGCTCGGGAGGGCGACGAGGGCGGTGCCGAAGGAGAGAGCCGCCAGGCCTTCGACGCGACGGGAGCGCTGCGCGAGGTCGCTGTAGGTGGGTGCCGAGAGCGGCCAGGTGCCGAGCGGACCGGAATGGGGGGTTGTCCGGTGAACCGCGACGAGGCGCGCCGGCTCCCGAAACGGGAGCGACTGGAAGAGCGCGCGGCTGATCGCGCTGGAGATGGCGGCGGTGGCTCCGATACCGAGGGCGAGACAGAGCACGCCAGAGATAGCGACGGTAGGCGCACGCAGGAGCCCACGGGCGGCGGAGCGAAGGTCGGCGAGCATGGGAGGAAATCCGATCTGTTTGGGGGTCTAGACAGGCGCTTACCGCAAAGCGTTGGAGTGTGGGACGAATTGCGGGAGACGCGGGACGAAGGACGCGAGAATTCGGGCTCCGCCCTTACGGTGTGGCTGTGAAGGAAGTGGCAGCCACGCATAGATTCGGGAAAACGCACAGAGAGAGGCCATGTCCGCACCCCGCATTTTCCGCGACGTCACCGCGACCGTCGGCAACACCCCGCTCATCGAGCTCACCCGCCTAACGAAGGGACTTCCCGGGCGGGTCGTCGTGAAACACGAAGGTTACAATCCCTTCAACTCGGTGAAGGATCGCATCGGGGCGGCGATGGTCGATGACGCGATCGAGCGCGGGACGCTCAAGCCGGGCATGGTGATCGTCGAGCCGACGAGTGGAAATACCGGCATCGGCATCGCGTACGCCGCCGTCGTGCGGGGCTACCGCTGCATCTTCACGATGCCGGAGACGGCGACGCTCGAGCGCCGGAACCTGCTTCGCGCCCTCGGCTGCCGCGTTGTGCTCACCGAGGGGCCGAAAGGGATGAAGGGAGCGATCGCCAAAGCGGATGAGATACAGGCGGAGCTCGGAAGCCGCGCGGTACAGTTGCGTCAGTTCGACAACCCCGCAAACCCCGCCATTCACTACAAGACGACAGGTCCGGAGATCTGGACCGACACCGCCGGCGCGGTGGACATCTTCGTCGCCGGCGTCGGCACGGGAGGGACGATCACCGGAGCCGGGCGCTACCTGCGCGAGCGGAAGCCCGGCATCCATATCGTCGCCGTCGAGCCTAACGAGAGCGCGGTGCTCTCCGGTGGCACCCCCGCGCCCCACAAGCAGCAGGGAATCGGCGGGGGGTTCGTGCCCGCGAACCTCGATACGGGGATCTACAACGAAGTGGTGCGCGTGACGAACGAGCAGGCTTTCGAGACGACGCGCCGGCTTGCGCGGGAGGAGGGGATCTTCGCAGGCATCTCGTCGGGGTCGATTACGTGGGCCGCCCTCGAGGTCGCGTCACGTCCGGAGAACGCCGGAAAGCTCATCGTCTCCATCATCTGCGATTTCGGCGAGCGATATCTCTCGAATCCGGTGTACGCGGAGCTGCCCGAGCCGACTGACGCCGCGCTGGGCCTCGCCGAAGAGCCGGCGATGAGCTAGCACGAAACTTCTCGCCGTGGCGCGGTCGTACATGATCACATGACGCGCTTCCGCGCCACGGGCGCTCTTCTTCTTTGTCTTGCCGTCGCGAACGGCCGCGCGCCGGGGGCGCGCTGGCGAAACGTCACGCCACACGCCGAGTGGGATCCGGGGTATTCGTTCACGGCGTTAGGGCGGCGCGATACCCTCTGGCCCTTCGGGCATCGAAAGGGCACTTGGTATTCGGCAGGCGGCAACCGTTGGGCATGGGCAACGCCCGCCGGCACCAGCGACTACAACGCCTATGTGCTGCACGGCGGCTACGTCTTCGCGATCGGCGGAGCGGAGGATCAGAATCACCCCACTTTGCGCGCCGTCTGGAAGTCTGCCGATGGACGTAGCTGGCAGCGCGTGACGGATGCACCCGCGTGGAGCCCGCGCGTCTGGCACACCGCGACCGTACACGACGGACGGATCTGGCTCGTCGGCGGCTACGACGGGAAGTATCTCAACGACGTCTGGTACTCGGAGGACGGTGCGTCGTGGCATCGCGCGACGGCCGGCGCCGAGTGGGCTGGCCGATGCATGCACGCGAGCGTCTCCTTCGACGGTAAGCTCTGGGTGCTCGGCGGCCGGCGCGACATGGAGAGCTGGTGGGAGACCGATTTCAACGATGTCTGGTCATCGGTGGACGGTGTCGCATGGCGTCGCGTCAGCAGCAGGGCCAGCTGGTCCAAGCGCTACGGAATGGCGGCCGTCGCCTGGAACGGGCGGCTCTGGGTCATGGGTGGGACGCGTCTCTTGCGGAGCAACGACGTCTGGAGCTCGAGCGACGGCGAGCGGTGGGTTGCGCACGGCGCCGCGGACTGGAGTCCCCGCTTCGCTCTCGCGTCCACGGTGTTTCGCGATAGAGTATGGGTGTTGGGTGGCAAGGAGAGCGGCGGCCGTTTCACGAACGACGTCTGGTACCTCGACCGGATTCGATAAACGTGCTCCCGCTCTCCGGCATCCAAGAGGTGAATCCTTCGGTCGCTTCGCTCCCTCAGGATGACAACCGCGTGGATAACGCGCTCACTGATCTCCGTCAGACGCTGGATCGGCTCGGCTATGTCGTGGTGCCGCACGGAGACCATCTCTGCGTGCGCCTGCCGCTCCTGGCCAGCGTTCGCATTTACTCATCAAACGGCCGGCTGCGTCTCGTGTCGCGATTCGGTCCCTTCGGCCGGACGTCAGCCGTGGTCGCGACGGGGGCGGTGGGCGTCGCGGCCGTCGCCGGCGCGCTGACCCTTCTCGGACCGCCCGTGGCCCTCGTCGCCGCGTTTCTCGGTGTCGCCGGGCTGGCGCACGATGGCTACCGGTTCGTGCTCACCGAATCGTGTGTCGCTCGCCTCCAGCAATTGCTCATCGACCGAAATTCCGTTGGGCCATTCGACGGCCGCCGCCTAACGGCGTCGCCGCCGCGGCAGGTAGGGGGCGAGCACGGCGTCGACATCGGCGCGAAGCCAGGAGGCCGCGTCGCCGTCCCGATAGATGGCCCAGGTGATGAGTGAACCGCTGAGCGTCGTCTCGATGAGGCGCGCGAGCACCTCGGGATCAGCGGCACTCGTGAACTCTCCCGCCGTCACCGCCTGGTCGATGACCTCGCGGAGCGCGGTCCGTGTCGCCTTGGCCTGCGCGAGCAGATGCTTGCGGAAGTCCGGATCGGTGAGATCGATCTGGAGGTAGGCGAGGCTGCGCGCGAGCGCGGCCGGTGACGCGGCGAGATTGGCGAGGCACTCCGCGTAGGCGCGGAGCACCGCGATAGGGGAACGCTGCTTTCTGCGCAGGCCTCGAATGAACTCAGCGTTACCCTCGGCGGCTCCGGCGGAGAGCTGGAGGAGCAGCTCGCGCTTCGAGCCGAATCGCTGGACGAGCGCGCCGGCGGTGACACCCGCCTCGGCGGCGATCTCGGCGAGCGTGAGCTCGCCCGGCCCGAGCCGGGTCATGGCGCGATAGGCGGCGGCGAAGATCTCGTCGTCGCTGACTTTTCGGGGCCTCGGGCTCACCGATTGACAGTTTCTAAATGGCCATATAGAATCGTTCCTAAATGGCAATTTAGTATGGAACTGGGGCGAGCACAGGAGGGAAGCCATGCGGACCGTGACTTATGGAGCAGCATGTAC
>DATEPP010000031.1:0-2475 GCA_035273165.1 Gemmatimonadaceae bacterium | reverse complement strand
TTGTCGTCGCAGTGTACGTGGCGCTCATCGGCGCGCCCGAGGCGGCGGTCCGTTCGGCGGCGATGCTCGCCGCGTTAGGCGCATCGCGGCTCCTGCAGCGCCCGACGTCGCCGTGGGCGATGCTCGCGATCGGCGCGGCCGCGCCCCTCGTCTCGCCGCGGTCCGTGCTCGAGATCGGGTATCAACTGAGCGTCATCGGCGTCGCAGGGCTGATTGGCGCGGGCGCGCTCGTTAGGCGCGCCGTTCCACGGAGTATTGCGGGGTGGCGGCGCACGCTCCTTGCCGGTCTCATCGTGTCGACGGTCGCGACGATCGTCAGCGCGCCGCTGGTGGCCTGGACCTTCGGACGCATCAGCCTCGTTGGTCCGGTCACCAATCTTCTCGCGGCGCCGCTGATGGCGGTCGCGCAGCCGATGCTCTTTCTCGGTCTGCTGATCGCGCCGGCGAGGCCCATCGCGCTGCTCGTTGGCGACGCGGCACATCCACTTCTGGCCGGCTTCGATGCCATAGCCGCCGCGGGCGCGGCGATCCCTGGCGGATGGATGACCGTGTCGCCGACGCCGACGTCCGCGATTCTCGCGGCGGTCGCCTCGGTGGCTCTCATCGTCGCCTGCGTGAGCCGCTTCCCCGGCCGACCACTTCTCGTCGGCGGTGCGGCCGTGGTCGCGATGATCTCGAGCGGGCTCGCTCCCGCGGGGAGCGGGCTCACCGAGCTTCATATGATCGACGTGGGCCAGGGAGACGCAATCGGTATTCGGACTCCGCACGGCAGCTGGATCCTCGTGGACGCCGGGCGGGCCTGGCACGGCGGCGATGCGGGCCGCTCGGTCGTGCTGCCCTACCTCGCGCGACGTCGCGGGTCGCTCGTCGCGTTCATCCTGTCGCATCCCCACACGGATCACGTAGGTGGCGCGTCGAGCGTGATCGGGGCAATGCATCCAGCGCACTACTTCGACGCTGCCTTCGCGGGGGACGCGGATGCGTATCGCGCCTCCCTCCTCGAGGCTCGTAAGGCGGGCACGGCATGGGCGCGCGTTCACCCCGGGGATTCGCTGGCCGTCGACGGTGTGGTGCTGCGATTCCTCGCCCCCGATTCCTCGTGGACGGCCGGGCTGTCGGACCCGAACCTCGCGAGCACGATCGTTCTCGTTCGGGTGGGCGGGGTGCGGATCTTACTCGTCGGCGACGCGGAGCGGCCGGAGGAGGATTGGCTCGTGGCGCGCTATGGGGATTCGCTTCGGGCCGACGTGCTCAAGGTCGGCCATCACGGCAGCTCCACGAGCAGCGGCGGAGCCTTCCTCGATGCGGTGCGACCGCGGCTGGCGCTCGTGTCCGTGGGGCTCGGGAACAGCTACGGCCACCCGAGCGCGGACGTCATGGCAACGCTCGCCGCGCGTGGTGCACAAGTATTGCGAACGGATCGCCTCGGCACGATCGTCGTTCGCACCGACGGCCGTCGATTGCTGGTGGAAACCAATGGTGACAGATGGGAGCTGCCAACATCGTCGATGCCATGATCGGCCGCCGGGTCACGTTGCCCGCCGAAGTGCTGGCGCGGTATCCGGAGCTCGAGGCCGTCGAGTGGCGCAGCGGTGGTATTCCGGTGAACGTCGCCGGATGGTTTCTCGGACAGCGATCGGCCGCCGCGATCACACTCTGGCGCACGGTGTTTCTGTCACCGTCCGCTCGCGTGGACGCGGAGCTACTCTTGCACGAACTCAGACATGTTCAACAGTTTGAGGCCAGCCTGACGTTTCCCGTCCGGTATCTGTGGGAGAGCGCCAGGCGTGGCTACTTTGCCAATCGCTACGAAGTCGACGCGCGCGAGTACGCGGCCCGGCGCCTGCGTCATGACGGTTGAGGTTAGGGTGAGGAGCGGGAGCAAGCGCCCAGCGCTTGCGACGCCATATAAGACACACGCTCGCCGACAGCGAGCGTAGCGAGCGGAGGCAAGCGTGGTCCGTCACACCGCGACGTCGGTCGTCACGATCGAGCGTTTCATCATCGAGCAGGAGCGGCAGCATCCCGAGGCGACCGGTGAGCTGTCAGGGATCCTCTACGATATCGCGCTCGCCGCGAAGATGATCGCGAGCAAGGTCCGCATGGCAGGCCTCGCCGACATTCTTGGCTCCGCCGGTGCCGAGAATGTGCAGGGTGAGGTGCAGCAGAAGCTCGACGTCGTCTCGAACGAGATCATCATTAAGGCGATGGATCACACGGGTCGCCTGTGCGCGATGGCGTCCGAGGAAGAGCCCGGAATCATTCAGATCCCGGAGAGCTTTCGCTGCGGCAAGTACGTGCTGCTCTTCGATCCCCTCGACGGCTCGTCCAACATCGACGTGAACGTGCCGGTCGGTACGATCTTTTCGGTCGTCCGCAAGATCACCCGTGGGCGGCACGGCGAGATGGAGGATCTTCTCCAGCCGGGGCGGCGTCAGGTGGCGGCGGGCTACATCATCTACGGCTCGAGCACGA
>DATEPP010000030.1:0-2177 GCA_035273165.1 Gemmatimonadaceae bacterium | reverse complement strand
TCACGGGCGCGTCTGCGAGCAGGGGACGCACGCCTCGCTTCTCGCGGCCGGCGGCATGTACGCGCGACTCCACGAGCTTCAGACGCGTGGCAGCGTCTCCGCCCCGGGCCTCGAGTTGCGTCCGCGCGCACTCGCGTAGCGAAACAGGCACCAAAAGAGTACTGTCGCTCTCGCAATCCTCCGAACACCGCCTTGTTCGGCGGCTCAGTTCACTCTCGACAGGCTCGATCAAATGACAGACGTCACGCCCTGCCGTGCGCCGCGCACCGCGGCGTCCCGCGCTTACGTCATCGCCGCCACGCTCTTCGGAGTCCTGGGTCTCGCCGCCTTCGCACGGGCCGTCCAGAAGCCGCGCTTCGACGAGATCGACGTCGAGCGCATCAACATCATCGCGCCTAACGGCACTCCCCGGCTGGTCATCTCCAATGCGGAGCGAGCGCCAGACGTGATCATCAACGGCAAGACGTATCACCGCTCGGGAAGCAATGAGGCGGGGATGATCTTCTACAACGAAGAAGGGAGTGAGAATGGCGGCATGGGTTTCAGCGGACGCACGCGCGACGGCCATACATCGGCGAATGCGGGGCTCATGTTCGATCAATACGGGCAGGACCAGACAGTCGGCCTCACCTACGACGAGCGGGACGGACGTCGCTCGGCAGGGCTGCGGGTCTGGGATCGACCGAATCAGCCGATCACCGTGCTCGCGGATATGGTCGAGCCGATCAAGCTGATGCCTGACGGCCCGGAGAAGACGCGCCGGATGACGGTCGTGCGCGACAGTGCGCTGAAGCTCGGGCTCGGCGGCGCGCAGCGCGTCTTCGTCGGCAAGCAGACGGACAAAACAGCGATAGTGATGCTTGCCGACGCGCAGTCGCGTCCGCGACTCCGATTGGTCGTCGACTCCGCCGGCGCGGCGCGCATCGAGTTTCTGGATGAAGGCGGTCACACGTTGCGGACCCTCACGGCCACCGAGCGCTAGCCCGCGCTCTTCCCCTGACCTTTTCACGACAGCACTGGAGACCGCAAATGGACACGCAGCTTCGACGGGACGTCCGATGGTTGAAGATCTATGCACTCTGTTCGACGGGGGCCTTCGGAGTGCTCGCTCTCTCGGCGTTTCAGAAGCCGAGCGCGCCGGCGAAAACAAAATTCGGCGAGATCGACGTCCAGCGGATCAACGTCGTCGAGAAGGATGGCAGGCTGCGGATGATCATCTCGAATCGTGATCGCTCGTCGGGGCCGATCGCGTACGGGAAGCCGTTTGGCTACGCGGGAGGAAACCGTCCGGGAATCATCTTCTTCAACGATGAAGGCACGGAGAACGGTGGCCTCACATTCGCGGGCAAGCGCGGTGCCGACGGCAAATACACCTCCACCGTGCATATGTCGTTCGACCAGTACAACGAGGATCAGGTCGTTGTCCTGCAGTACAGTGACGAGAATGGCCGTCAGCGGAAAGGTTTGCAGATCGCCGACCGCGCCGACGTGCCGATTCTGGAGCTGGTGAAGCAGCAGGAGGCGCTCCAGAAGATGCCGGATGGTCCGGCGAAGGATTCGGCGATGAAGGCATTCATGGAGCCGCGGCCCGGCGAGCCACTCTTCGCCCAACGCGTCTACGTCGGTCGCGATCCGAGCAAAACAGCACTCGTGCTCCTCTCCGACAAGATGGGCCACCCGCGACTGCGGCTGTCGGTCGACTCGTTAGGTAAAGCGAGTCTCGATTTCCTCGATGCGGAGGGGAAAATTACACGAAGCATCGGGGATTCGTAAAAAGGCTTAACGGCGCCAGGTTCCGAACGGCGCCAGGTTCCAAACCGCGCCAGGTTCCAAACGGCGCGAGGTTCCACAGGGCGCGAAGTCCCAAACGACGTTTAACGGCGTCAGGGACTCCGCGCTGTTAGGAACCTCGCGCCGTTTGGGACTTCGCGCCGTTTCGGGACCCCGCGCCGTCAGGGACCTCGCGCCGTTTCAGGACCGCGCCGTCAGGCACCCCGCGCCGTTAGGGACCTCGCGCCCTCAGTCAGTAGATCCACGGCACTGTATCACCCGCCGGCGCATTCGACTTCACCACTGCGCCGGCTCGGCGAACGAAGCCTGCCCAGCTCCACGCGTGCCAGGAGTGGCCTTTCATCGGACGACCGTAGGTGAACTCGGCCTCGTAATGCGGGTTCGTC
>DATEPP010000029.1:0-2573 GCA_035273165.1 Gemmatimonadaceae bacterium | reverse complement strand
GAGACCACCGAGCGCACCACCGATTGCGAAGCGCGGGAGTGACATCTGATCGAAGGTGCGCCGGCCCGCGAGCAGCGCGAGGATTCCCGAGAACGCCGCACCGGCGAGGAAGCCGAGCAGGCCGAAGAAGAGTGGGAACGGCACGTCAGCCGCGCCTATGCCGACGATGAGGAGGAGAATCATCCCGGCACCAAACCATGCCGCTCCCCAGGTCAGGCCGACGCCGATTGCCGCACGAATACGTTTCATCCACCGCTGCATGCTCGAGCTCCTCAGGTCACTGACCCAGTTATCCTTTGTACCGCAAAGTAGTCTGTTTCGACGCACCGAATCAAGCCCGTGCTCTTGCCCTCTCCTTCGCTTATTCACCACTCCTCATGCAGCGCCTTCTCATCGTGCTCGCCTTTGCTCTGCCGGTCGCCTGCAACCGCGCGACAGACCGCACCACGCCTGTCGATAGCGCTCACATGAGGTCCGCGCTCACAGCAACCGAACGAGGAGTCGGACCGCTGCGCGCGGGGATGACGCTCGCCGAGGCGTCGCAAGCGTTAGGCAGCGCTCTGGTTCTGCCGGCTCAGGCGGATACGGCGGCTTGTCGTTATGTGCAATGGCGAGGCGGACCGCCTGGCGTACGAGTAATGGTCGAACGCGGTCGCGTCGTGCGCCTCGACATCGATAGCGCCGGCGTGCGCACCGCTGCAGGGGCCGGGGTTGGCGACACGGAGGAGCAGCTCCAGCGACTGTACCCTGGCCGCGTGGCGGTGGCGCCGCACAAGTATGAGGACGGACACTACCTCACGGTCACGCCGAACCCGGCAGACTCCAGCTTCGCCATCGTCTTCGAGACGACCGGCGGTAAAGTGGCGCGATACCGCGTCGGCCTCCGCCCGCAAGTGGAGTACGTCGAGGGCTGTGGCTGATCGACGATGGACATCGGCGCTGGGGGTGGCGAACTATCTTCAAATTGGTGGTGCGGCGCGCGTGGACAGTTGCCGCACTGCGCGAGAGTTGACCCAGAAGTCTGATACTTCTTCGCCGTGCAGGTCGGCACGTGATGTCGGGCATCGAGGAATTGACCGCCGCGCTGCAGCGCGCCTATCCGGGAATCACCATCGAACACGAGCGCGTCACGCAATCGGGAGCGGACGATGACCGCGTCTGGCTCGTGAGGCACCCTGCCGCCCTGGTCGACGTGCATGTCCAATCCGCGAGTGGTGAAGCGCCATTCTCCGTGGAGAGCGATCTCGCGCCGCCGACTGTCGCCACGACAGTCGCTGCCGCCACTCGGCTCATCATCGACCGTCTCGGTCTCCGCAGCACAACCTCATGACGCGCGCGCAGACGCCACCCACCGTTATCGAGACGCCACGGCTGCGCCTCGTCCTGGAATCGACGGAGGCAGTGATGGCGCGTATCGACCGTCTTTCGCCAGCGGATCGGGCCGAGGTCTCGCCCGATTGGGTGGCGCGGATGCGCGCGACGGCGCCGAGCCCATGGACGCATGGCTTTGCCATCATGGATCGCGCGACAGACTCGATGATCGGGAGCTGCGGCTTCAAGGCTCCGCCAGATGACCGTGGCGTGACGGAGATCGCCTACGGCATCGACGCGGCGCATCGGGGGCGCGGCTACGCGAAGGAGGCCGCGGCGGCGCTGGTGAAATTCGCGTTCGACGCGGGCGCACGGGTCGTACGCGCCCACACGAAGCACGAGAACGACGCGTCAGCCCACGTTCTCGTCGCCTGTGGGTTCGCGCCGCTCGGCGACGTCATCGATCCCGAGGACGGGCTCGTTAGGCGGTGGGAACACCTTCATCCCGATGTCTGCGTCGATTGATCGACGATGAACGAGAAGCACGATCAGCTCCGCGCCTCACTGCTCCGGCAGCTCGACATGGCGTGGCGGCTGATGGGCCTCCATCTCGACGGCCTGGGTACCGAGGAGTGTCTCTGGCGCCCCGCGAGCACGGGTCCGCACATTCATCGCGACGCAAATGACGTGTGGATCGCCGACTGGCCGGAGCACGAGCGGTACGACCTCGGACCGGCGAGCATTGCGTGGCTCATCTGGCACGCGGGATTCTGGTGGTCGATGGCGCTCGACCATTCATTCGGCGAGGGCACGCTCCAGCGTGAGGCCGTCGCCTGGCCCGGAAGCGCTGATGGCGTCCGCCTGTGGCTTGGCCGGCTGCATTCGGCCTGGCGCATTGCCGTCGAGCGGCTCGAGCCTGACGAACTACAATCGGCGGACCGGACGCGCTGGCCCTTCGCCGCTCGTCCCTTCGCGGACGTCGTCGCCTGGGTGAACGTGGAGCTCACGAAAAGCGCGGCCGAGATTGGGTATGTTCGGTTTCTCTACGCCACTCGAGAGCGATGATCTCGCTCACGCGAGCGCCGCTTTCAGGTGATCGGAGAGACGAAGGCTGAGGGCAACGAGCGTCAGCGTAGGATTCGCGCACCCAGCCGTCGGATACACCGCCGCGCCGGCAACGTAGAGATTGGCCAGACCGTGCACGCGACAGGTCGCGTCGACGACCCCTCGCGTGGGATCGGCGTGCATGCGCGTCGTGCCCA
>DATEPP010000028.1:0-2720 GCA_035273165.1 Gemmatimonadaceae bacterium | reverse complement strand
CTCGGGTGAGTCCCCGGCGAGGGGGATACCAAGCGGATCGCGGGGGCGGTGGGCTTCGGATGCGAGCGTCTTGAAGTAGACGCTGTTGAATGCCTTGACCCACTTGCTGCGCGGAAACGATGCCGCCGCCCAGGCCGCGGTGCCGCGAGAGTTGCGCGATGCCTCACGAGCGATATCGCCGTCGCGCTGCGCGTATGCGTTCCCGGTATCGAGGACGACCTTGTCGCGCAGGGGAGGCTCGAGGTCATTCACGAGCGAGGGGACTGCCTTGAGAGGCACCGTCAGGAGGATCGCCTCGCCGAATTTGGCGGCTTCCTCGGGCGTACCCGTACTGGCGCGCGGGCCCAGCTCCTCGACGAGGGATTGCAGCTCGTCAGGGTGACGCGACGAGATGAGGATCTCGTGGCCAGCGTCTGCCCACAGCTTCGCGAGGGTCGATCCGATCATCCCCGCCCCGATGATTCCGATGCGCATGATCTCCTCCTGAGATCGCGAGAACGCGTCGCCAGACACGGCTCGTCCGGCGACGCATCTCGGAATGTGCGCGGCGGGTCAACTGGCAGTGCTAGGCGCGGACTGCGCGACCCCAGGCGACGTACGCGGCGAGGACCCCGACGACCGCCGGCACGATCGCGCCGGGCTGGCCCAGGACGATCGTCGTCACCACCGCACCCGCCATGATGATCACGAGGCCCGCGGCAGCGAGTGACGTCAGTCGCTCGCGAATGTGGAAGATCCCTGGGAGAATGAGGCCGAGGGCGCCCAGCGTCTCGGCGACGCCGATGAACTTCATGAAGGCACCGGGCAGGTGCGACTGTGCAGCGAGCGCCGCCGCCGGCATCACGAGCTTCATGCCGCCCGCGAAGAGGAAGAGGGCGGCGAGTACGCCCTGGGCGATCCAGAGCCGCGTGCCCGATCGAACGCGGCCAGACTGATGCAGGCTGATCGATGTCATTGTCTTATCTCCTCTCACGAGTTCTCGGTTGGTGGGCTGCTCTACCAACACGTCGAACGAGGAGACGCGGGATCGACAAGCGACGAGTGGCTCTTTTGTCCGGGCTGTTCAGTCCCCGCGCAGGGCGATGCCGGGGTCGATGCGGGCGGCCCGGAGGCCGGGGATGGCGGTCGCCGCCAGGCTGATGACGCCAAGGAGGAGAAAGACCGCCGCATAGACGATGGGTTCTCGCGGCGATGTCTCGAAGAGGAGCGGTTGGATCAGTCGTTGTGCGGCAAGTCCGACCAGCACGCCTGCAAGGGCTCCCGCGCAGACGGTGGCCATGCCGCGCTGGACGACGAGCGTCGTGAGGCTGCTTGCCGCGGCGCCGAGCGCGCGACGCACGGCGAATTCGTAGCGACGCTGTGCGACGTCGTAGGCGAGCACGCTGTACAAGCCGATCGTCGCCAGTACGAGCGCCAGAATGCCGAAGACACCGAACATCGCCGCGCCGAGCGTCCACGAACGCTTGCCGGGAGCAACGAGAGCGTCGAGCGGTCTCACACGCACGTATGGAAGCCCGGCGACGGAGCTCTGCATCCGGCGCTGCGCGAGAGGGATGACCCTCTCGGGGTCACCTGCCGTTCGGAAGATGACGACACCGGGGGTGAGCGGATCCGATTGATCGATGGGGACGAACAGCTGCACGAAGTCGTCCTCGATGATCTTCCGGCGATGCGTGTTCTGCACGACGCCGACGATCGTCGCGCACGGCTGCTGGCCATCGCCAATTCGAACGCACTTGTCGATGGCGCTCTCGCCGGGCCACCAGAGCCGGGCGGCGGTCTCATTGACGATCGCCACGCGCGGCGCCGTCGCCTGATCGCCGGAGGAGAATGCGCGCCCCGCGACGAGTCGCGATCCGATCGCGGCGAAGTAATCCGCCGACACCGCATTGAAGTACGGTCCCCCGTCTCGGGTGACGGGGACCGAGTCATGGCCTGGAATCGTGACCGCTTGCGCATAGCCGCCCTCGAAGGGCGCGGTGAGTGCGAGCGCCGCGGCCGTGACGCCAGGGGTTGTTCGCGCCACCTCCTCCAGTCGCCGGAACATCGCACGCGACTGCGCCCGCTCCTCCGGCGACTCGTCGGTGAGCGGGGGCATCCGCCGTCCGCTGAGATTCAGCCGCGCAACGGCGGCGTGCGTCGGGTCGAAGCCGAGTGGCACGGCTTCGATTCGGCGAAGGCTGAGGACGAACAGCCCAGTGCCGACGAGCAGCACCGTCGTCAGACCTGCCTGCACGCCGAGCAGGGCGGCGCGGAGGCGGCTCGTGCGCGTCGAATCGCTGCTGCGCGTGCCCTCCTTCAGCGACGTGACCAGATTCGACCGGAGAATCGCCGACGCGGGGACGAGGCCCGTCAGCAGGCCAGCGACGAGCGCGATCAGAAACGAAAAGATGAGAACTCTCGAATCAGTGTACGCGAGTGAGCCGATCGAGCCGCCGAGGAGCGTCGTGCGAATGAAGCGGCCGCCGACGCGGGCGATGAGCAGGCCGACAATACCACCCGCGATCGCCAGCAGAACACAGTCGAGGGCGAGCTGCCTCACGAGGCGACTGCTGCTCACGCCGAGCGCGATGCGGACAGCGATCTCTCGTCGCCGGCGGATGCCGCGCGCGAGCTGCAGGTTCATGACGTTCGCGCAGGCAAGGAGGAGGACGAAGAGCGAGACCGCACCGAGCAGCTCGGCGACGCGCGCCTCCGGTTCGTCACCCCTGGCGTCGCGG
>DATEPP010000027.1:0-7274 GCA_035273165.1 Gemmatimonadaceae bacterium | reverse complement strand
GCAGGCTCCGAAACTCAGGTGGGCGGCTCGCTGCGCTCGCCGAAGCTTATTTGGAGTCGCGCGCGCTGCTCGCGCGCGCTCCCGTTTTTCGCGCCGGAACCTGACAGACATCGACGGCGTACGTCAAATAGATTTCCGCAGCACCTAGCACCTAGCACCTAGCACCTAGCACCTAGCACCTTGCCCTCCTCCACGAAGAATCGGTCGCCGAAGAAGAACGTCGTCGCGCAGGCGCGCGGAAAGAACGCGCCGCGGGCGGCGAATGGTGCGCGCTATCATGCGCTCTGGGAGACGATCAAGTCGATCGGCGGCGCGGTGATCATCTATCTCGTCATCCGAACGCTGCTCGTCGAGGCGTACCGGATTCCGTCGGGGTCGATGATTCCGACGCTCCTCGTCGGTGATTGGCTGTTCGTGAACAAGCTCGTCTACGGGCCGACGATTCCGTTCACGAACGCGCATCTCCCCGGCTACTCGCAGCCGAAGCGCAACGACGTTGTCGTCTTCGTCTCTCCCCCACAGATCGACCAGCCCGAGGATCCCCAGCCGACGCTCGTGAAGCGACTCGTCGGCATGCCGGGCGACACGCTCTACATGCGCGGCGGCCTGCTGTACGTGAACGGGCTGCCGCAGCATCAGGGTTTCGCGGCGACGACCAATCACGTCGATCCGTCGGAAGCGAATTCGACGAGCGATCTCTTCGTCTGGCAGCATCGCATCGAGGTCAAGAGCTCGCGATTCGGCTCGCCGCCGGAGATCCCCACGCACGACAACTGGGGTCCGCTGCTCATTCCCGCCGGCAACTACTTCATGATGGGCGACAATCGTTACTGCTCGAAGGACAGTCGCTACTGGGGCGTGGTGCCGCGTGACAACGTGCGCGGCCGGCCGCTGATCGTGTACTACTCGTACCGCCCCGGCCCGAGCGAAGGCGACTCGCCGGTGTGCAACCCGGAGACGAGCGACCGGCCGCTGTCGTTCATCACGGATATTCGATGGGGGAGGATCGGGGACCGAGTTCGTTAGGCTGAACGTGTAAATTGACCGTCGTGACTCGACTCCGGCTCGCTCTCACGGCCCTTCTGGCCCCCGCCCTCGCCCACGCGCAAGCCGATCGCCTCGTGGGGCCGTCGTCGCCCTATGCTCACCTGTCACGCGAGGCCCTCCGTGACTCGGCCCGGGCACGGCTCGCGACGCTCGACGGCAGCGTCCGCCTAACGGGGCTCGACAGCGCTGTCGAGGTACGACGCGATCAGTGGGGGGTGCCGCACATCTATGCCCGCACCGCGCACGACGTCTTCTTCGCGCAGGGCTACGTCGCGGCACAGGATCGCCTCTTCCAGATGGAGATCTGGCGCCGAACGGGGGAGGGGCGGCTCGCCGAGGTGCTCGGGAGACGCTATGCCGCCCGCGACCGGCTGGCGCGTCTCTTCAAGTACCGTGGCGACATGGACGCCGAGTGGAAGAGCTATGCGCCGGACGCGAAAGCGTTCGTGACGGCGTTCGTGAGCGGAGTGAATGCCTACATCGACGAGGTCCGCGCGAAGCCGAGCAAGCTCCCGCTCGAGTTCTCCATCCTCGGCTTTCTCCCCGAGCGCTGGACACCGGAGGTGCCGCTCGCGCGCGTGACCTCGCTGAGCGGCGTGGCCAATGGGACGAGTGAGCTATTGCGGGCGCGGCTCGTCGCGCTCGTCGGCGCGAAGCGCGCTGCCGCGCTGCTGCCGACATTTCCCGCCCACGCGCTCGATCCCGCGCCGGGTCTCGATTACGGCGGTCTCGACCCGTCCGCGTTAGGCGGGATGGGCCAGGCGTTCACCGACGTCACCTTCGACCGCATCGAGGGCTCGAACAACTGGGTGGTGAGCGGAAAGAAGACCGCCACCGGCAAGCCGATTCTGGCGAACGATCCGCATCGTGCGATCACGAACCCGGGCGTCCGGTACATCACTCATCTCATCGCCCCGGGATGGAACGTCATCGGCGCGGGCGAGCCCGCGAGCCCCGGCGTCTCGATCGGCCACAACGATCGCATCGCGTTTGGGCTGACGATTGTGGGGATGGACCAGCAGGACATCTACCTCGACTCTGACGATACGACGAAGATGCGCTTCGTCGCGGAGACGATCTTTGTCCGAGGCGAGGCACCGCACATCGTGACACTGGGGTACACGCGCCACGGCCCCGTGCTCACAATCGACCCGCGGCGGCATCGTGCGATCGTCGTCCGCATGGTGGGTCAGGAGCCAGGCACCGCGTCGTACCTCGCGTCGCTCTCGCTCGACCGCGCGCGGAACTGGAGCGAATTCCGGGACGCGATGGCGCGCTGGAAGATGCCGGGCGAGAACATGGTTTATGCCGACGTAGACGGAAATATCGGCTGGATCGCGGCTGGCTTGATGCCAAAGCGCAGCTGGTCAGGACTTCTCCCCGTTGAAGGCAATGGCTTCCACGAATGGCAGGGGTTCGTTCCTATCGAGCAGCTGCCCCAAGCCTACAATCCGCGCACCGGCTACATCGCGACCGCGAACGACAATATTCTGCGGTACATGCCGCCGACGTACCGCACCCCCATCAGTTACGAGTTTCCTAAACCATCGTACCGGGCCGAGCGGCTGCATGAAGTGTTGCGCGACTCCGGGAATTTCACGGTGCGCGATTTCGAGCGACTCCAGAACGACGACGTGTCACTCTTCGCCCGCTGGCTCGCACCGCTGATGGTACGCGCCGCGACTCGCGCTGGCGCTGGTGCGCGGAAGGAAGTGAAGGCGCTCGCGGGCTGGAACGACAAGATGGGCAAGGATCAGTATGCGCCCCTGATCTTCGAGGCGTGGTCTGGCGCGCTGGGCCGGTTGGCGATGAATGCCGCCTACCCCGATGAAGTCGGCCGAGCACTGCGCGGGCGCATCGATTGGGAGGACGTCGCCACCGAGCTGATGGCCGGCGGCCGCGGGGATCGGCTCGTGCTGGCCGCACTGGACAGTGCCGCGGCAACGATCGCGCTGCGCACCGGCTCCGACTCGAGCAGGGCGACATGGGGCGCGGTGCACGTGGTGGAGTTGAAGCATCCGGTCGCGGCGGCCTTCGACCTCCCTCCACTCGCGCGGAGTGGCGACGCGAATACGGTCATGGCAACCGGCGGCGCCAATCTCCGCCAGACCGCGGGCGCCTCCTACCGCGAGATCATCGATCTCGGTGACTTCGACAACTCGGTCGCCATCAACGTTCCGGGCCAGTCGGCCCAGCCGGAGAGCCCGCACTACGCGGATCTGCTGCAGCCATGGGCGAACGGAGAGTACTTCCCGCTCCTCTTCTCTCGGACGCGAGTCGAGGCAGGGACCAAGCACCTCCTCGTCCTCGAGCCGGCGACGCGTTAGGCGAAGGTCTCGGGCCGATCGACCACGAATACCGCCCAGGTGTGATAGATCCGATCGCCTAACGCGTAGTAACGCTGGTCGATCTCGCGGAGCGCTCCGTGGACGGGCGAGTCGGCGAAGGTCTCCGGATCATCTGCTTCCACCGATGCCAGCTGCTCACGATCGATCTCATAGGTCGCGATCGCCGAGCGCATGATGGACGCATACTCCTCGGCGCCGAGGAGCTCGTAGCCGGCGAGCGCGTCTCCGGCATATTGGCCGGAAGAGTTGAAGAAGTACTGATGAAACCCGCCCGCGTTCACCTCGGCGTCCACGAGCCAGGTCGTGTAGATCGCGCGGACACCCGGCGGCAGCGAGCGAATGATCGGCGCTTCGCGGCCCCAGGAGCCGGCAACGCGGAGATGGACATGCTGCACGACGGCGTCGGCCACCTCGTCGGCGGAGAGCGACGCGAGGAGCTCGGGTGTCAGGTGACGAAATCGTTCGTTCATCGATGGTGAGAGACCCTCTGGCCGCCGACGCTGCGCACGGCAGGCCTTTCGCCGTCGTGAGCGCGGGCGAAGATTAGGTCGGGTGATCGTCGCGCGACAGTGGAATGCGCGACCGACATTGTCGTGACCACCAGTCCCCGAGCTCCGCCAGTGCGACTGCACCGAACAATCCTCCTGCTCGTCACCGTCTCCACATCGCTGCGTGGCCAGGCCTCCGATCCGGGCCGGCTGACGCTGCAGCGCATCTTCGCGTCCCGCGACTTCTTCGGCGAGCGCTTCGGACCCGCGAAGTGGCTCGCCTCAGGCGACGCGTATACGACGTTGGAGCTCGCGGTCGGCGGCGGCGCGGACATCGTGCGCTACGATGCGGCCACTGGCGCGCGCACCGTGCTCGTCCCGTCGGCGCGCCTGATCCCGGCTGGCTCGTCGGAGCCGATCACCATCGAGGACTACTCCTGGTCGCCGGACGGGAAGCGCCTCCTGGTGTTCACGAACTCTCAACGTGTCTGGCGGGAGAACACGCGCGGCGACTTCTGGGTGCTCGACCTCGACAGCTGGCGCCTTCGCAAGCTTGGCGGCGTCGCCAAGCCGTCGACGTTGATGTTCGCGAAGTTCTCGCCCGACGGCGGACGCGTCGCATATGTCCGCGAGCACGACCTCTACGTCGAGCGTCTGGACGGGGGCGCGCCGGCCACCACGCGCCTAACGAGGGACGGATCGCCGACGCGGATCAACGGCACCTTCGATTGGGTGTACGAGGAGGAGTTCTCGCTCCGTGACGGTTTCCGGTGGAGTCCCGACGGCCGTCGCATCGCCTACTGGCAGCTCGATGTCACGGGCGTGAAGGATTTCATGTTGATCGACGATACCGATTCGCTGTACTCGTTCCCTGTTCCGGTGCAGTACCCGAAGGCCGGGACGACGAATTCGGCCGCGCGCGTCGGCGTCGTCAGCGCGACAGGTGGAGCGACGACGTGGCTCCAGGTGCCGGGAGATCCGCGGAACAACTACATCGCGCGAATGGACTGGGCGGGGGAGTCGGCCGACGTGGTGCTGCAGCATCTCAATCGCCTCCAGAACACGCTCACCTTGTATCGTGGCGACGCCCGAACGGGACTGGTGACGCCGATCCTCGTCGAGCGCGACAGCGCATGGGTGGACGTCGTCAACGATCTGCGGTGGCTGGAGGGCGGACGAAGCTTCACCTGGGTGAGCGAGAAGAACGGCTGGCGCCATCTGTACGTCGTCGCACGCGACGGCTCGTCGTCGCGGGACGTGACGCCCGGCGCGTTCGACATCGTCAATCCGGCGTATCTCTTTGGCGACCCCTTCGTGCTCGGTACCGACGAGCAAACGGGCACGGTGTACTTCACGGCGTCGCCGGACAATCCGACGCAGCTCTACCTCTTTCGCGCGGGTCTCGACGGCAAGGGTGCGCCGACACGCGTGACGCCGGCCGCGGAGCGCGGGACGCACGCGTACGACATCGCGCCGGGTGGCCGTTGGGCGATCCACAGCTGGTCGTCGTTCGGCACGCCACCCGTCGTGGAGCTCGTTAGGCTGCCCAGCCATGAGGTCGTCCGCACGCTCGTGAGCAATGCGGAGCTGCGGTCGAGGGTGGCGGCACTGACGCGGGGCAGCGCGGAGTTCTTTCGCGTTCGCGGCGGAGGCGAGTACGATCTCGATGCCTGGATGATCAAGCCGCCTGGCTTCGATTCGACGAAGAAGTATCCGGTGCTCTTCGAGGTGTACGGCGAGCCCGCGGGCCAGACCGTGCAGGACGCGTGGGGCGGCGCGCAGTATCTGTGGTACCTCATGCTGGCGCAGCAGGGATATGTCGTGGCCAGCGTTGACAATCGCGGCACACCGCCGCCACGCGGCCGGGCGTGGCGCAAGTCGGTCTATCGCAAGATTGGCATTTTCGCGACAGCGGATCAGACGGCGGCGGCACGCGCCATCGCACAGCGTCCGTACGTGGACGCGGCGCGCATCGGAGTTTGGGGATGGAGCGGCGGTGGCTCGATGACGCTCAACCTCCTCTTCCGCTCGCCCGACGTCTACCGGATGGGCATGGCCGTCGCGCCGGTGACGGACCTGCGTTTCTATGACACGATCTACACGGAACGCTACATGGGACTGCCGCAGGACAACGCCGAGGACTATCGTCAGGCATCGCCGGTGACGTTCGCCAACGCGCTCCGCGGCGATCTCCTCCTCGTTCACGGCTCCGGCGACGACAACGTGCACTTCCAGAATTCGGAGACGCTCATCAACGCGCTCGTCGCCGCCGGCAAGCCGTTCCAGATGATGGATTATCCGAACCGCACCCACTGCATCTGCGAGCGGCAGGGGACGACGATGCATCTTTATTCTTTGCTGACACGGTATCTGGAAGAGCACCTCCCTCGCTGATGCCCCTGATCTTTCCCTTCGATCCGAACATCGCGCGCGCCTCGACGATCCCGGCGCGACTGTACAACGATCCCGTCTATCTCGAGCTCGAACGAGAGCGGATCTTCGCGCATACCTGGCAGCTCGTCGGGCGTGTGGAACAGGTCGCGCAGAGTGGGCAGTACTTCACGGCCGAAGTGGGGAACGACGCCATTGTAATTCTCCGCGACGGCGACACGCTGCGTGGCTTCTACAACATCTGTCTGCACCGTGCGGGGCCGGTCGCGTATGGCTGCGGCAAGCGACAGACGCTGCAGTGCAAGTACCACGGATGGACGTACACGCTCGACGGCACGCTCCTTCGCGCCCCGGAGATGGAGGGGGTCGAGAACTTCCGGCCGAACGACATGCATCTCCTCCCCGTTCAGGTGGCGACGTGGGGGCCGCTCGTCTTCGCCAACCTCGATGGCAAGGCGCCGCCCCTGGCCGAGGTGCTGGAAGAGATCCCCAGTCGCGTCGCGCCGTTCCGCTGCGAGGAGATGCGGTTCGTGCTCCGGAAGGAATGGGACCTCGCCTGCAACTGGAAGGTCTACGTCGACAACTACCTCGAGGGGTATCACCTGCCCGTCGTGCATCCCGGGCTGCACAAGGAGCTCGACTACGATCAGTATCGCGTCGAGCCGCATCGATACTTCTCGATCCAGCACGCTCCGCTGCGGCCCGTTCACGGCGGCGCGCGCGACCGGCGCTACGACCCTAACGAGACCGAAGTCGCCGAGGCGGTGTACGTCTGGGTCTTTCCCAACGTGATGCTCAACGTGTACATGGGGCAGATGCAGACGAACGTCGTCCTCCCCGTGAGCCACGATCGGACGAAGGTCGTCTTCGAGTGGTTCGCGACTGACGTCCCGGAGAATCCCGCGGCCGACGCGCGGTGGTCGCGCCTCCTCGCGTTCTCGGACGAGATTCAGGACGAAGACGTCGAGATCTGCGAAGTCGTGCAGCGCAACCTGCGCTC
>DATEPP010000026.1:0-14303 GCA_035273165.1 Gemmatimonadaceae bacterium | reverse complement strand
CGTTCGTTCCCGTAACTCTCGCGCTGCTCGCGTTCGCCTCGGCGTGCTCGAACGGAACCGAACCGACCAAGCCGCTTTGCGACGCGTCGAACCCGCTCTCCCTGAGCGCCGGCCAGGTGCAGACGCCGATCTCGGACGCTTGCGTCTACGTCTCCGGTGGAACCGGCGGCGGTGAGTTCGCTCTGGTGCCTTTCAACGCGGACACCGTCTACGCGCACAGCGCCTCGATCTCCTTCACTTCGCAGGGCGCCTCCGCGCCGACCTCGCCGCTGGCGAGCCGGACTTTCGCGATGGCTCCGTCGCTGTCGCTCAGCCCGAGTGACCAGGCTTCAACGGCTCTCGGGTCCGCGAGCGACTTCGAGCTGCGGCTGCGTGAGAGCGAGCGCCGAGTATTGACGCCGCTCATTCCGGCGGCGCGGCGCTGGTATCAGAACCGGTACAGCTCGCAGAGCGGCACGGGGCTTCGCCCGTCCTTCTCGACGGTCGCATCTGCTCCGACGGTTGGTGATCTCGTGACGCTCAACACGAAGACCGGTGCAACTCTCTCGGATGCCTGTCAGGTCCCCGATAACCGCACTGGTCGCGTCGTCGCGATTTCGAACCACGCGATCGTCATAGCGGACACGGCGAACCCGACTGGCGGGTACACCGACCAGGAGTACCTCACCGTTGGCCAGCAATTCGACGACGTCTACGCGATGGATGTGGCGGCCTTCGGAGATCCCACGGACATCGATTCCAACAACAAGATCGTGATGTTCTTCACGCGTGCCGTGAACGAGATGACGCCGAAGGGAAGCTCCTCTGTGGTTGGTGGTTTCTTCTACGGACGCGATCTCTTTCCGAAGGCCGACACACCGGAGCTCGGCCCGGGCTCGGGGTGCGCGACGAGCAACTTCTCGGAGATGTTCTATCTCGCCGTTCCGGATCCGAATGCATTGGTGAACGGCAACACGACCTTCACGAAGGCCTTCGTCTCGCACCTCACTCTCTCGACCACAGCGCACGAATTTCAGCATCTGATCAACGCGGCGCGGAGGTTGTACGTGAACACCACGGCGACGGACTTCGAAGTGGTCTGGCTGAACGAGGGACTGAGCCACATCGCCGAGGAGCTGCTCTTCTATCGGCAGAGCGCGGGACTCATTCCGCGCACCGACGTCGACAGCCTGGACTTCAAAGGCAACCAGACGAACGTCGACTCGTACAACTACAACGAGAGAGAGAACTTCGCCCGTTACCTTCTCTATATAGCCAAGCCGTCGGTTAACTCGCCGTACGCGCCCAACGACTCGCTCGAGACGCGCGGCGCGACCTGGTCGTTCCTTCGCTACGCGGCAGACCATCGCGGCGCGAACGATGGCGACACGTGGTTCAAGCTGGTCAACTCGTCGAAGACGGGACTGCCCAACCTGCAAGACGTCTTCGGTGCTGGCCTGATGTCAATTTTCAAAGATTGGTCCGTAGCTGTCGTCGCGGATGACATTCCGGGTGTAGCCAACCAGTGGCAGCAGCCGAGCTGGAATTGGCGGTCTGTCCTTACTTACATCCCGAGCATACACGGCTATCCCCTCGCGACCGTGACCGTTGGCGACAATTCGCCGCTGAGCGTCACTTTGAAGGGCGGCAGCTCCGCGTACGTGCGCTTCACCATCGCAGCAGGCCAGGTCGGTTCGGTGAAGTGGAGCACGCAGTCGAATGGGATTGCGATGTCGTTGGTGAGACTGAAATAGTGGCGAGTGGTTAGTGGTTAGTGGCGAGCAAAAAGTGAAGAGCCCCGCGAGATTGTCGCGGGGCTCTTCCTTATCTACTCACCACTAACCACTGGCCACTAACCACTATCCCTTGGCCGTGTCGTGCAGCCCCGGCTCACTCGCGAGCACTGCCTTCGCGATCTCGACCATCGGGACGGAACGGTCCTGACTCGTGCGCTGCAGGATGCGATAGGCTTCCTGCTCTGACGAACCCGTGCGACGCATCAGGATGCCCTTGGCGCGCTCGATGGTCTTCCGATTCTCGAGCGCCTGCTTCGCGGCTTCGGCATCCTTGCGCGCATTCATGAGCTCTTTCGCGCGAGTGGCGGCGAGGCGGATCGTCGAGTCGAGAACGCGCGGCGGTGCCGGCTTGGGGAGGAATGCGATTGCGGCAGTCGCGGTGACGTCACGGTCGCTGAGCGTCAGCGATTGATCGCCGCTGAATAGCACGACGGCAACTCCAGGAATGTTCTGCGTTATGCGCTCGGCGGCCTCGATGCCCGAGCCATCGGGCATATGCACGTCGAGAAGCACGACGTCGGGGACGACGTCACGCGCGCTCTCGTATGCTTCGCGACCCGTCGCGACCTCGGCGACAACTGTGTGGCCGAGCGTCGCAAGCAGCTCTACGAGCAAAGAGCGCGCATTGTCGTCGTCTTCGGCGATCAAGACGCGGATCTTGGCGGTTTCACTCATCTGGCGAGAATCTGTGTGGGCACGGAGTAGAGCGCCAGCCTGCGCGCGAACGCTCTCACGCGGCGCCATGATGTTCCTCAAATGTTCAAGCGCCGGCGACCTGCGCCAGCAGCTCCGACGTACGTACTGGTTTTCGGAGTACGAAATCCCCGTCCGCACCCGCACTCGCGCGTGGCTCCCATCCCGTCACGACGCCGATTCGAAGATGCGGCCAGCGTTCTCGAACCACGGCGATGAGATCCCAACCACTCCCGTCAGGCAGACCGATGTCTGTCACCATAACCTGATACGGCGTTCCACCATTCTTCGCTGCCGATTCGAGCTTGGCAGTGGCATCGCGCACACATGTCACAGTATCGACCGTATGCCCATCGCTCTCCAGTAGCGCCTGCATGAACTCGCGGCTGTCGGTGTGATCCTCGACGAGAAGCACGTGGCGCGGCGCGCGTGTCCGAGGCTGAGGGGCCGCCGCCACGTTCGTCCCACCGATCACGGCGAAGGGGAATACCAGGCGCACCGTAGTCCCGACGCCCGGCATGGACTCGATTTCGGCGTGGCCGCGATGGCGCTTCACGATACCGTATACCTCGGCGAGACCAAGGCCGGTGCCCGCTTTGCCCTTCGTCGTAAAGAACGGCTCGAACGCCCGCTCGCGCACTTCTGCCGACATGCCGATGCCGGTGTCTCGGACTTCGACGCACACTTCGCCGTTTGTCGAATACGTCCGGATGGAAAGGACGCCGCCGCCGGCCATCGCATCGAGCGCATTCTGAACGAGGTTCAACAGCGCCTCACGAAGCTCGCCGGCGATGCCGCGAACCATCACACCCGCGGCCAGATCTCGCTCGAATTGAATCACGCCGCCCTTCGCGCGCTCCGCCCAGAGCGGGCGCGTCATCGCCACAACCTCATCAGACACCTGCGAGAGGTCCACCAACTCCTCACTCTCGCCCTGCAGCGGTTCCTGGCGGATGAAGCGCCCGACGCGTGCCGCGGTCGCCGCCCCCGTTTCGGCGGCTTTGGCGATCCGGTCGGCGTAATCGCGAACCTTGTCCGGGTTGTTGGCGCTCGCCTGCAGCAGATACGCGGCAGCCATGATCGGGTTCAGCGCGTTGTTCACGTCATGCATGACGCCGGCGGCAAGCTGCCCAACAGCGGCGAGACGACGCTCGCGGGAACGCGCTTCCTGGAGCGCCAGTACTTCGGCTGTCCGCTCCTGCACCATCTTCTCGAGCCGCTCCGCTTCAGTCGACACGCGATCGTATAGTTCGGCCGTACGACGTGCCTCCTCCTCGAGCTGCCTGGCGAGCTGCGTCTTCACAGTCACGTCGCGCTCGACGGTGACTGCTCCACGGATCTTTCCGTGTTCGTCATAGAGCGGGTTCGAGTTCACTTCGATGATGACTTGCTTGCCATCCGGGCCCCGCTTCACGGCGAGCGTCTCGCCACGTACGCGCTCGCCGCGCAATGCGCGCGCGGTGGGATGCTCGTGCATGAAGAGGCTCGTCCCGTCGATGGTCCGTGGACGATCGAGCTGCCAGAGCTCACGCAGTGTCGAGGGTTGGCCCGTGGGATGATCGTGGAGCGCCTGCGCATTCGATCGCACGGTGCGTCCTTCAGTATCGACCACTCGCACGGAATCAGGAATGACGTCGAAGATCGACTCGAGCTGCGCGACGCTGCGGGCCAGGTCCTCACGCAGATCTTCTCGCTCGGTGACGTCGATGCCGGCGAAGAGAAGTCCGCGCGCGCTCCGTGCGGCCGCGGCCCGTCGCGGCCGTTCGGCAAGGGGCGTGAAGGTGACTTCGATGAGACGTCGGCCCGCGCGAGTCTGAAAAGGAATTCGCGCCGCGACGACCGGCACGCCGTCGAGAGCGTTGTCGATCTGGTCGGTGAGATCGGCGAGCGCGTTGGGAAACGCGTCGTAGATCGGCCGCTGCGTCGAGCTCGCGGAATCGAGACCGGTAAGCTCGCGGTAGCGGTTGTTCGCGCTCACCAGCTTGAGGTCGGCGTCGAAGGTGGCGAATGCGAGTGGAATGGCTTCAAAGAGGAGCTCGAGACGGGCGAGCTCCTGAGTCATTCCCTGGCTGAGATCGAGGTCGGCGCGAGACGGATGAGGCGACACAGCAGCAGTGGGTGGGAGGGGGGCGGGTAGCAATGCAGGATGGGGGGCCGCCCGGCGGGCGTCAATGACGTTGGTGGCTGGTGATTGGTGACTGGTGACTGGTAGCTGTCCGTCACCAGTCACCAGCCACCAGTCACCTCTTCCCCGTGATCAGCCGCGCACCAAGCCCATACCTGAAAAACGCGTAGCCCCACTCGAGGAGGACGCTCAACCGATTGCGAAAGCCGGCCAGATACAGGATGTGTAGGAAGAGCCAGAACCACCACGCGGGATGCCCCGCAACGTGGATTCCATGGCCGAAATCGCCGATCGCCTTGTATCGGCCGATCGTTGCCATGTCACCCTTGTTCCAGTAGCGAAAGTCCGCGCGGCCCTCGCCACGAATCGAGTGCAAGACGTTGCGCGCGGCGGCGCGTCCGCTCTGGATGGCACCCTGCGCCACGCCGGGCACTGGCTTGCCGTCGGTCGACATTACGGCGAGGTCGCCAACCACAAAAATTTCCGGGTGCGCGGGAACGCTGAGGTCCGGATCCACGATCACTCGTCCAGCGCGGTCGACCGGAACATTCGGTCCGAGCAGGCGGCCAAGCGGCGACGCCATATTGCCCGCCGCCCACAAAACCGTGCGCGCGACGATCCGCTCGTCGCCGACGCATACCGCATTCGGCTCTACTGAAGTCACCATGCAGCGCGTGCGCACGTCAACCCCGAGCTCACGCAGATCGCGCTCCGCATGCGCCGCGAGATCCTCGGGAAAGGTCGGGAGAATGCGCGGTCCGCCCTCGAGCAGAATGACACGGGCCGACGCTGTGTCGATACGCCGAAAATCACCACGCAATGTGTGGCGTGCGATCGTCGGCAGCATGCCCGCAAGCTCCACCCCCGTCGGGCCGCCACCGATGATCACGAAGGTGAGGAGCGCCTCGCGGACAGCCGGATCGCTCTCGCGCTCCGCGTCCTCGAACGCCTTGAGAAATCGCCGGCGAATCTCGATTGCGTCGTCGATGCTCTTGAGACCGGGCGCCACTGCCTCCCATTCGGGGTGCGAGAAATACGAATGCCGCGCACCTGCCGCGAGAATGAGATAGTCGTAAGGCAGCTCGGTGCCATTGGTGAGAATGGCGACCTTGCGATCGGGATCGACACGCTCGACGTCGCCCATGAGGACTTCCGTATTGCGTTGCTTGCGCAGGAGCCAGCGAATCGGCGCCGCGATGTCCGATGGCGCGAGCACCGCCGTCGCAACCTGGTAGAGCAGCGGCTGGAACGTATGGTGGTTGGATCGATCGACGACCGTGACCGACGTGAGCGTGTCGCGGAAGACACGCGCGGCATAAAGCCCACCAAAGCCCGCGCCGATGATGAGAACTCGCGGAAACCTGATTCCAGTATCCGCGGCCCGGACCTCCAGCGCCGCCGTCTCAGTCATGGACAGTTGCCTCGTTCAGATACGCTCCACCCGGCCCTCAGCGAGCCGCGCGCCTAACGTGATGGCGAGCACGAGGCCAATGAGCAGCACCGAGTACGCTGCCGCCGTCCCGAACGAGAGATTTCGCAGCTGCGCGAGAATCTCGATCGAGATCGGGCGATTGGAGTGCGTGTACAGAACGACGCTCGCCACGAACTCGCCGACGGCAGCGATCGCCGCCAGCATCGTCCCGGCGACCAGTCCCGGACGGGCGGCAGGGATCACGACGCGACGCATCGCGAGGAGCCACGATGCACCGAGCCCACGCGCGGCGTCCTCGAGCGACGGATCCATTTGGCGGAGCGAGCCCTCCACCGCGCTCGTGAGGACAGGTACGTTGCGGACGAAGTAGGCAAGCGGAAGGATCCAGAATGTCCCGACAAGCAGAACGCGTCCGGTCCACGGCTGATTGACGTCGAACGTCGCCGCGAGACCGAGCGCGATCGCGGTCGCCGGAATGGCCCACGGCAGCACCACGAGCAGCTGGAGGAGCCGACGCCCCGGCGCTCGCGTCAGCACGATCAGGTACGCGGCAACGAAGCAGACGACGACGTTTGCGATCGTCGCGATCACCGACATCCAGACGCTGTTCGTGATCGGCCGCCAGAGCTCGGGGTCGCTGGCGAGACGACGAAAGTTGTCGAGCGTGTACTCCGGCGGGAGAATCTGCGTCGTCCACGCGCCATCGCGGGCGAACGAGACGAGCACGACCATCGCATGCGGCAGCACGAGGAACGTCACGACGATGACGGCGATGATGGGCGCGGCGACGCGGGCCGCGCGCGAACGAACCGCAACACGCGTTCCCTTGCCCTTCCCGCTCAACGCATAACGACGGCGCCGCTCGAGCCAGCGGAGGGCAAGCAGCGCCGCCACCGCGGCGAGCGCGAGCACCGTCGTCTCGACGTAGGCCAGTCCCATCGACCCGTTGAGCTTCGAAACGAGAATCTGCGTCGCGAGCACGCGCTGTCCGCCGCCGAAGATGTACGGCGCGCTGAACGAGCCGAGTGAGCTCATGAAAACGAGCAGCATCGCGCCCGCGATCGACGGAGTGAGGAGCGGCAGAGTGATTCTCCTCAGTGTGCGTCCACGAGACGCGCCGAGTCCGGCAGCCGCTTCATCGAGCGTCGTGTCGTAGCGATCGAGACCCGCTGCGACGAAGAGAAAGACGTACACGTACATCGTGTACGCATGGACGAAGATGATCGCCGACAGACCGGTCAACGACCATGGCGCGTGGTCGAGGTGGAGCGCGCGCTGCACCATGCGCGTGACGACGCCGCTCTCGCCATAGAGGAAGAGAAATGCGATCACACCCACGAGCGGGGGGAGTGCCGCCGGAAGCGTCGCGACCGCACTCAGGGCTCGGCGTCCGCGAAAGTCGAATCGGCCGAGGAGAAACGCGAGCGGCAGGCCGATCGCCAGTGCTGCGACCACTGACCCGACGGAGATCACGAGGGTACTCCAGAGCGCCTCGCGATCCGCGGGACTGGCGGCGAAGGCGCGCCAATCCTCCAGGCCACGCGAGAAGCTGCCAACGATCACGGAAACGTTAGGCAGGACCACACTCCACGTCAGCAGCACGAGGACGATCAGCGTCGCGACGACGAAGCGGCGTCTCATGGCGCAAGCAGCGCGACGGGCCTGCCGAGCAGCTTCACTCCGACCTCGCTCCCCTCGGCGTAACGTCCCTCATCGCTGGCGATCTCGAACGCGGCCGTTTCCGGCGCCGACGCCGGCACCGTAACGCGATAGACGTAATGGGCGCCGGCATAGCGGCGCGATTCGACGCGGCCCCGCCAGCTCTCGGGCGCGTCCGCGGCCGCGAGCGCGACCATCTCGGGCCGAATGACAGCCGTTAGGCGCTGGGCGGGCCCGCCGCCAGTCGCCGTCGAAGCAACGGGTGCGTACTGCGTCACACCCCCGAGCTCGATCGCCGCACGATCGCCATCGCGGCGCGCACCGACCAGTGTCGACCGTCCTACAAACTCGGCAACGCGCACATTCGTCGGCCGGCGATACAGCTCGTCCGGCGTGCCGATCTGGAGCAGCTTGCCTTCGTGCATCACCGCCATCCGGTCCGCGATCGCGAACGCGTCCTCCTGGTCGTGCGTCACGAAGATCGCGATCGACTTCAGCTCGTGCAGCTTGAGCCGCAGCCATTCGCGCGTCTCCTGCCGACGCGCTGGATCGAGATTCGACAACGGCTCGTCGAGCAGAAGCACCGGCGGATCGATGATGATCGCGCGCGCCAGAGCGACGCGCTGCTGTTCGCCGCCCGAGAGCGACTGCACCGGCCGGGTGCCGGCGTCATCGAGACCGACGCGGCTCAGTGCCTGACGAGCACGCTCGAGTCGATCCCGTTTGGCGACGCCGCGCGCTTCGAGTCCGAAGGCGACGTTCTCCGCCACGCTCATGTGCGGGAAGAGCGCATAGTGCTGGAAGACCATACCGAAGCTGCGCCGTTGCGGGGGCTCGGTTGTGATCTCCCGCGATCCACCGCCGGCGTCATCGAGGACGATGCGGCCGCCATCCGGCCGCTCGTAGCCCGCGATCATCCGCAGCGTCGTCGTCTTGCCCGAGCCCGACGCGCCAACGAGCGCAAGCACTTCACTCGGTCGTACGGTGAACGAGACGTTGTCGACCGCGGCGCGCTCGGCGCCGACGAAGTGACGGGTCAGATTGTGGATGGCGAGCGTCACCGCGCGCGGCAGCAGTTGCGCACGTGCGCGTCCCAGTACTTCATCCAGCTGTCGAGGCTGTCGGCGAGGAGCTGCCGGTCGAGCGCCATCGGCTTGATCTGCGCCCGCGCCTCGCGAATCCACTCCGGCAGTGAGTCGTTGGAAATGTCGGACCGCGCCGGCATACGAACGAAGCGCTGCGCCGCCGCCTGCAGCGCCTGCGGCGTCGTTACGAACTCGTAAAACTCCTTCGCCGCGGCGGCGTGACGCGTCCCGCGAACGAGCGCGATCCCGTCGACGAGCAGCGGCGTTCCCGACGAGGGGATTTGCGACGCGATCGGGTATTTCGTCGTCTTTCGGAGCGTCTCGATGTCGGGCATGTCGTAGAGACTCAGCACCCCTTCGCGCTGACCCAGCTTCTGGTAGAGCATCGTCGGGCTGATCACGTACTCTTTCGTGTTCGCGTCGAGGCGTCGCAGCCAATCGAAGCCGGCCGCGGTCGATCCCGTGCGCTTGAGCTCTCGTATGATGATCGCGCCGAAGATCGCGCGCATCGACCCGCTGGGAATCGGATCGCGGATGATGATCTTGCCCTTCCACTTCGGATCGAGGACGTCGTCCCAGTCTTTCGGCGCGTCCGCGGCGGACACGATCTCGGAGTTGTACGCGATCACCTCGGGCGTGAGGTACGTGCCGTACCAGAAATCGTTCGGGTCGTGCGCTTCGTCAGGCATCTGCGCGGCCCACGACGGCCGATAGGGCTCGAGAAGACCCTCCCTGGCCGCGCGCGCGAATGTCTCGGACGGCGCGCCGAACCAGACGTCGGCCTGTGGATTCGCACGCTCGGAGCGAAGACGGTCGAGGACATCCTGCGAGCCCATGTCTACCCACTGCACGTCCACGGACGGGTGCGTCTGCTCGAACGCCTGCTCGTAATACTGGAGCAGATCCTTGCCGTGCGGTGAGTAGATGACGAGCGGAGTGCGCTTGTCACCCCCGGTGCACGAGAGTGCCACGCCGGCGAGCGTGACGAGAAGAGCCAGGCGCACCAGTCGCAGCATCAGGGCTTCGGGGTGGCTGCCGGCGTTCCCGCCGATCGCTGGTCCGCGCTGAGCAGATTTACGAACAATCGCGCTCCGCCCGGCACGCCCGCCGGGAGCTGCCGGAAGAGCGACAAGGTGGTGTACACATAGGTGCCGGCGCCTAACGGGGCGACGAGGATCGCGCCGTCGTTTGGCGGTTCGCCCGTGTCGTTCATCGAGAGCATGGTGCGATACCGTGCGTCGTGCGTCCGCGGCATGTACAGCGAGCGCTCCTGCACCCAACCCTGCCAATCGGAGGGTCCGATGCGATTGGGTCCGTTGAGAATCGGAGACGACGGATCGATGACACGAACGGCTGCGTTCTCCTCGGTCACGCGGTCAGCCGGCCTAACGAGCGTGACGGGATATGGCATGATTCCTGGATTGGCCATCTCGAACTGGCCGTACTGCACGACCAGCGTGTGGCCACGACGCGCGAAGTCGAGAAGCTTTGGATTCGCGGCGACGAGCGCGGCACTCGACTCGTACGCGCGCGGGCCAACGACGACCGTCGTGAAGCGCGACAGATCCATGCCGGCGACCTTGTCCGGCTCGACGATCGTGATCGGGACACCGAGCTGTGCGAGCATCGGCGCGACGTTGTCTCCCACGCCCGGGATGTACGCGACCTCGAGACCCGACGCGAGCTGCACGTTGACGGCGCTCAGCTCGATCGTCGCGTCGCGATAGAGGCGCTGCGGCTGGATGTGGTCGTAGTCGACGAGCGTGTAGCCACTCGCGTACCGGCGACCTTCGCTCTCGGCGGCCGCGGCGATCCTGAACCGTCCCTCCGGGAGGGTTCCACGAATGCGAAACTCGACAGTCCGCATCGCCGAGTTGCTGGACACCGCGCGCCCGCCTGGAATTCCCTGCGGCTCGCCCTCGCCGCCAAAGTTGCCCGCGTAGTCGGGTAGCCCGATCGTGATCGACGACGAATCGGCCGTGAGTCCTCGCGGAAGCTGCAAGGAGACGCGAACGCTGCGCGCATGGTTGCTCGCGGAACGAAGCTCGACCCTGACGACGCGATCGAACGGTCGATTGGCCGGCACATACTGGATCGGCTGCTCCACCGTGACACTCACCGCCGGGACAATCGCGATCGGGTGATCGATCTCGCCCTTCACCGGATCGGCGTGACGATAGGTAATCGGCCAGTCCACACCAAAAGGTGCGCTGCCAACGTCCGCGCTGATGGCGGCCGAATGCCGGCCGGCAAGCATGCCTTCGGGATGCGCTGTGATCGGCGTGCCAAAGATGTCACCAGTGCGAAGACGCGTGAGCCACCACGGCTGCGTGATCGTCGTGTCGCGAATCGTATCGCGGAACTGCACCGAGCCCAGCGCCGCCACCTCTTTGGGACGAGATGCGCCAGGTGGGAAGAAATCGACCTCACCCTTCATTGGCGTCATCCCGCGGTTGAAGAGCGTCGTCGTCACCTGGATCGGCTCCTCGGCCGCCCAGCTTTCGTGGTCGACCGTCACGTCGATCCCAACCTGCGACGCAATGAGAATCGCGCGCTGTACCCGCTGCGCAAGGACGAGTATCGACGCTGCGACATCCCGGCCGGCACCCTGCACTTCACCGGCGAGATGCCGGACGTGGTCGAGCGGCGCGAGCAACCGCTCGGGCGCGAACGGATCGTAAGCGCGCTGTACGGCAGCGATGGCGGCGGGAATGGAATCGATGACGGCGCGCGAAGTCGCGGCCTCCGCCGCGATCCGCGTCCACGTCGTATCGATTCCGTCGAAGAGTGAGCTCTCGGTCATCCCCGCCGCGACGGTGCTCACTCGCGACGCCTCCAACCGGACGCCATCCATGATGACGCCCTTGCGACGGAGCGTGCCCTGAGCCTGCGACTTGTGCTGCGAGCGACTATCCGCTGCGATCTCGGCATATGACTCGCCGCGCAGCGGCGAGTACTCACCGACGTCGAAACGATAGGTCGATTCTCCGCCGAATCGCGCTGATCGATAGAACTTGAGCGGCGTCCACGGCCTCCGGTCATGCGTCGCGCTCACCGGCATGCGTACGCTGTCGCCGGCGAGATCGAATGCTTCGCGAGCGAGGAGCCCCGATACCTGATGATGGCCATGGCCGTCGCGAGGTGTACCGCTGAACACCGCGATGATGACATGCGGCTTGAAATCCCGAACGACGCTCACGACGTCGCGCAGGATCGAATCCTTCGGCCAGTGCTTGTACGTCTCCTCGGAGCTCTTCGAGAAGCCGAAATCATAGGCGCGGGTGAAGTACTGATGCGCGCCATCGATGCGGCGGGCCGCGAGCAGCTCCTGCGTTCGTATCGCGCCTAACGCTTCACCCAGCTCGTTGCCGATGAGATTCTGTCCGCCGTCGCCGCGTGTCAGCGAGAGATACGCAGTCTCGACGTGTCGCCCCCGCGCCAGCCACGTCAGGAGCTGTGTGTCCTCGTCGTCGGGATGTGCGCCAATCATGAGCACGCGAGCGTTCACACCAAGTCCACGCACGAGCTCCCCGAGCTCGGCGGCGCCATTGCGCTGCGCTCGGGCGGTGTGAGGTGCGAGAACTACTGCCGCGGCCAGCGCCGCGAAGATCCGTTTCATCATCGGCTCGAAAGCTACGCCGGTGGACCGTGGTCGGTAGTCGGTAGTCGGTGGTCGGTGACTGGTGACTGGTGGAAATAGGAAAGGCCGACGCACCGCGCCGGCCCGTCCGAATCAACCGTCAACCATCAACCGTCAACCGTCATCACCTCACTGCCGCCTTCCGTCCCCGGCCTTGCGGCGCCGGCACCGTGAGCACGTCGGTGACGATCCGCCCCTGCTCCTGGACGTGCGAGTTATGGTATCCCTCCGCGGGCGCGGCGCGCTCCGGACGGCCGATATACCGCAGTGGAAGCACGGTCCCGATGTCTGCCCGGAGGCGCGGCGACACATAGGTCCATGCGCCCATGTTCTTCGGCTCCTCCTGCGCCCAGACCACCTCTTCCACATTCGGGTACGAGTCCACGATGCGCGCGATGTTCTGCGGCCAGGGATACAGCTCCTCGATCCGCGCGATCGCTATGCCCGACGGCCGTTCGCGCTCCATGAAATCGTAGTAGATCTTCCCGGAGCAGAAGACGAGTCGCCGCACCTCTTCGCGACGGCGCTCCGCGGTCGGATCGTCAATCACCGCACGGAAGCTCCCCGACGCGAGCTCCTCCAGCTTCGATGCCGCGGCCGGCAATCGCAGCAGCGACTTCGGCTGCATGAGAATGAGCGGTCGCTTCGGCGCTCGCAGCGCCTGCCGCCGCAGGATGTGAAAGAACTGCGCGGGCGTCGACGGATACGCGACGATCAGATTCCCTTCCGCGCAGAGCTGGAGATAGCGCTCGAGCCGAGCGCTGGAGTGCTCGGGGCCCTGCCCCTCGTAGCCGTGCGGCAGGAGCAGCACCAACCCGGAATCCTGTCCCCACTTGGCGTGGTCCGCGGCGAGGAACTGGTCCACGATCGGCTGCGCGACATTGGCGAAGTCGCCGAACTGTGCCTCCCAGAGCACGAGATCGTTAGGCGACGCGGTGCTGAACCCGTACTCGAACGCCATCACCGCCGTTTCCGAGAGTGGGCTGTTATAGATCTCGAACGTCCCACGCGCCTGCGGCAAGCGCGCCAGCGGCGTGTAGCGTTCGCCCGTGTTCGCGTCATGGAGCACGGCCTGCCGATGCGAGAAGGTGCCGCGCTCCGTATCCTGACCCGTGAGTCGGACGTTGAGTCCATCGGCGAGCAGTGACGCGAAGGCGAGTGCTTCGGCATGCCCCCAATCGATGCCGCCGTTGTGAATCGCGTCACGCCGGCGCGGCAGCGTTCGCTGAAGCGTAGGATGAAGCTTGAAGGTCGACGGCCACTGCAAGAGTTGCTCGTTCAACGCGACCAACTGCTCCGAGCGCACCGCCGTCTCGCGCACCTCGTCACTCTTCGGCGCTTCGTCGCGCACGGCCGGATACTCGTCGGTGTCCGCGTTTTTCGTGTCGGCGAAGATGTGCTCCAGGGTGTCCGCGACATCGCGGTCCATCGCCTGGACCTCATCCTCGGTGACCACACGCTCGCGCACCAGCCGCGCTCCCCAGACTTCACGAGGAGATGGATGCACCTTGATGAGATCGTACAGCTTCGGCTGAGTGAAGCTGGGCTGATCCGCCTCGTTGTGTCCGTGACGGCGATAACCCACGACGTCGATCAGGAAATCCTTGTGGAATCGCTGGCGGTAGGCGATCGCGAGACGCACCGCCTGGATGCACGCCTCCGCGTCGTCCGCGTTCACGTGGACCACCGGGATCTCGAATCCCTTCGCGAGATCGCTGGCGTAGTACGTCGAGCGACTCTGGACCGGGTCGGTCGTGAATCCGACCTGGTTGTTCGCGATGATGTGCAGCGTGCCGCCCACGCGATAGCCCTCGAGCATCGCCAGGTTCAGCGTTTCCGCAACGACTCCTTCCCCGGGAAACGCCGCGTCACCGTGCACCACGATCGGCAGGAC
>DATEPP010000025.1:0-5491 GCA_035273165.1 Gemmatimonadaceae bacterium | reverse complement strand
TCAGCTCACCATTGTCTGCGGCGCGACCTTGAGCGGCGTGCGTACCTGTACCGGAACGTCGGCCGTGTGGCTCGTGTCCAGTCCGATCGCCATCACGTAGCCGCCGGCGACATCCATCGGAAGATCGATCTGCGCGATGAGCGGTAGATCCATCTCACTGATGCCCGGCGGTGGCGCGCCGACGTTCAGCTCGCCCGTGCTCGTCCACAGCTCGCTGCCGTGTGGATTGATCCAGCGCAGCGTTACCGTGTGCGTCCCGACGTCGAGCTGCGTTCCCTTGAGATGCACGACGAGATGCGCGCGTGGATGCACCGCGGGCAATGTCGCGACCTGCAGGGCGTCGAAGACGCCGAGGATGTTGAGCTTCCCCTCCTGCGAGAGGTTCGCCGCATCGGCGAAGAGCGCGAAGGACACTTGCATCATCCCAACATAGACGGCCCTCACACGTGAGTCTACTTTTCGACCATGGCCTCTCCGCTCCGCACGAGGACGCAGACGGCGACCGACGATGCGCGCCTCACGCGGACGGATGACACGACATCCGGCGGCGTAGCGCGACCGGCGTTCGGCGTCACGGATCTTTCGCTGCTGCTCATGGCGCTCATCTGGGGCGTCAACTACACCTCGGTGAAGTACGGGACGGGGCTCGTCGCGCCGCTCGCGTTCAACGGCGTGCGTGTCACCCTCGCCGCCGTTTCACTCGTGGCCGTTGCACAGATCGCGAGCGCGTGGTTCGGCATCGAGCGTGAGGGGTGGCCAACCCGGCGCGATGCGATCGCGCTTCTCCTGCTCGGCACGCTCGGCAATGGAGTTTATCAAATACTCTTCGTCGAGGGTATCGCGCGCACTCGGGCCGGTGACGCGGCGCTCCTGATCTCCGCCTCGCCCGCCTTCATTGCCATCATCGGACGGCTCCGCGGAAGCGAACGGGTGTCGGCACGCGGCGTTGCCGGCATCGCGCTGTCGATCCTGGGAATGGGGCTCGTCGTCGTCGGCACCGCTGACACCGGCCCGAATCGCGGCGCGACACTGCTCGGCGATTCATTGTTGCTCATCAGTTCCCTCTGCTGGTCGCTGTACACGGTCTATCTGCAGCCGTACACCCATCGCATTGGCGGCATCCACCTCTCGGCGGTGACGATGATCGGCGGGATGGTGCCTCTCCTCCTCGTCGCGGCGCCGTCGATGGTCGCGACGAACTGGAGCGCTCTGCCGCTCCTCGCGTGGGGAAGCGTGGCCTACAGCGGCCTGTTCGCCCTCGTGATCGCGTATCTCTTCTGGTATCACGGTGTCCGCGTGCTCGGCCCGACGCGCACCGCGATGTACTCGAATCTTCAGCCCGTCTTCGCCCTCGCCGTTGCATGGCTCATTCTTGGTGAGGGGATCACCGGTTGGGAGATCGCGGGTGCCCTATCGATCATCACGGGATTGCTGCTCACGAGGTCATGACCGCGACCGGCCCTCGCTTCACCACACGCGCGTCGTCCTCTACGCGGCTCGTTCTGTTCGACATCGATGGTACGCTGCTCCTGAGCGATGGCGCCGGACGTCGCGCGATTCACCGGGCGCTGATCGAGATCTTCGGCGACACGGGACCGGAAGACCACCGCTTCGACGGCAAGACGGATCCGCAGATCGTCCGTGAGCTGATGCGAAGCGTCGGCCACGAGGACGCTCATATCGACGAACGAATGGAGGAGCTGTTCGCTCGTTATGTGGCGTGCCTGCGTGAGGAGCTGGACGACCCACAGCATCACGCAGCCGCGCTGCCTGGCGTGCCGGAGCTGCTCGACGTGCTTGCGCGACGCGACGACGTAACGCTCGGTCTATTGACGGGCAATCTCGTCGATGGCGCGCGCGCAAAGCTGGAAGCCGTCGGGATCGACCCCGAGCTTTTTCGTGTCGGGGCGTTCGGGACCGACCACGAGCTGCGGCCGCGTTTGCCCGAGATCGCACAGCGTCGCGCGCGCGAGCTGCTCGGCATCGAGGTACCGGGCTCGCATGTCGTCATCATCGGCGATACGCCAGCCGACGTGGAGTGCGGTCGGGGAATCGGTGCGCGGGCGATCGGCGTCGCCACAGGCCGATACAGCACCGAAGAGCTGGCGGCGCACGGCGCCGTCGCGGTTTTCGAGAGCTTCGTCGACACCGACGCCGTCGTCAGCGCGATTCTCGACGATCGATGATCGAAACGGAGCTCAAAGCCCTCGTCCCCGATGTCGCAGCCGCGCGACGGCGCGTCGAGTCGGCGGGTGGCCGTATGACATTTTCGGGGCGGCTCGAGGATCGACGGTATGATCGATCTGAGCCGAGTCTCGCGAGCCTCGATCACGTTCTGCGTTTGCGCGTCTACCGCGACGGATCCGGCAACGTCTCGAGAGCGTCACTCGATTGGAAGGGTCCATCGTCGACGAGCGGGGCGTACAAACAGCGCGAGGAGCTGAACTGTGAAGTCGCCAGCCGTCCGGAGCAGCTCGCGCAAATTCTCGACCGGCTCGGCTTCACGGTCACGATGCAGATCGATCGACAGATCTGGCAGTATGAGCTCGAGGAAGCCGTTGTCAGGTTCGAGCGCTATCCGCGCATGGACGATCTTGTCGAAGTCGAAGGGACGCCGGACGCGATCGAGCGCGCCATCGCGACGATGGGGCTGGAGCGCGATTCCTTCACCACCGAGCGGCTTCCCGACTTCGTCCGGCGATACGAGGCGCGCACGGGCCGCATTGCGGCGCTCAGCGACGCGGAGCTCGCCGGCGCAGTACGTTACGACGTGAGCAACGCCTGACTGATATGGCCGACTCCGATCTCTTCCCGGAGCTTCCTGAGCTGATGCTCTCGCTGCGCAGCTTCGGCTCGCGTCGCGGATCGCCTAACGAGTCAAGGTCGCTGGACGAGGAGCAGGAACGCTTCTTCGCCCCACTGCTCGATGGCCGGCGGACGGCGGCACAGGCGATCTCGCGGCCACAGGTGGTAGCCGCGTTCGACTCACGCCGGCTCACGGCACTCGTCGACGCCGTCGTGCGAGACTTCGCCGCCGTGCGCTTCGCGTCGCACGCGCCGGCGCGCCGCGCTCTCGAGGCCGAGCTCCTCGAGATCATCGAGCCGCTCCGCGACGCCTTGACGGTACTCGCCAGCCTTGCCGAGGCCATTCCGTTGGGTCAGACCGCAGCTGTCGCGGACGAGCAGTGGACGCTCTGGCTCACGCAATTGCGCGTCGTCTTCCGTGTCGCGGATACGAGCTGGCCGGCAGTGCGCGAAGCGCTCGTGTCGTCACCGGCGGTATCGTCTTCCGGGCGCTGGCGGTTCATCTCCGGCGGAGAGCGATCGCGGTGATCCTCGGACTCGGCGTCGACATCGTCGAGATCGACCGTATGCGTCACATGCTCGAGACGACCGGCGAGCGGCTGATCAAGCGCATCTTCACGGACGGCGAGGCGGAATACGCGCTCGCGCATGCGGAGCCGGCACTCCATTTTGCCGCCCGTGCCGCGGCCAAGGAAGCGACCTATAAGGCTCTGTCGGGCAACCAGCTCGCACGCGCCGTCGGGTGGAGGGAGATCGAGGTGTGTCTCCGGGAAGATGGGGCGCCGTATCTGCGTCTACATGGTCGGGCCGAAGAACGCGCCTCCGAGATGGGCGTTGCCCGGGTGCTCATCTCACTGACCCACAGCAAGGCGGCAGCGGTCGCGGTCGTCGTGCTCGAGGCGTGACCTAACTCCTACGGGCTACTGCGAATCCGGTAATCCCGATACATTCTATCGGCAATGACTTCCGCCGCCGTGCTGATCCGCCGGTTCCGTCTCATCTTTGCGTTCGCTGCGATCCTCCTAGCGCCACTTCCGTTGGAAGCGCAGGAGCATCCGGTCAAGCGAGTCGCGAACATCGTCACCGTTGCCCTCGAGGAGTATGCGAAGGGCATCGACGACCGGGGACGGATGATCTCGGCGCAGGAGTATCAGGAGGCGGTCGACTTCCTCACGGATGCGCGACGAACGGCGGAGCGGCTCCCTGGCGCCCGGGGTGACAGCGCGCGCGTGTTGCTCGATTCGATCGTCCTCGCCGTCAACGCGAAGGAAGCGCCTGCCAGGCTCGCGGCGCTCAGCAAGCGCTTCGCCAACACGTTAGGCAGCGAGGCCGCGCTGGAGCTTCCCGACACCCCAATCGACCTCGCGGCGGGGCGCGCCATCTACGAGCGAAGCTGCGCGTCCTGTCACGGCGCTCGTGGACTCGGTGACGGTCCCGCGGCGGCAGCGCTCAATCCCAAGCCCCCGGCGATCGGCAGCGCGCGCGAGATGCACGACCGGAGCCCGGCACTCCTCTACCGGATCATGTCGGTGGGCGTCGCCGGCACGCCGATGGTTGGATTCGCGGGCCAGCTCACGCCGAATCAGCGATGGAACGTCGTTTCCTATCTCACGACGCTCCGCGCGAGTCAGGCAGACGTGGCCGAGGGGGAGGGATTGTACGCGCAACGTTGTGCGTCGTGCCACGGTATGCTCGGCAGCGGCGACGGGCCGCTCACGCGCGCGCTGAGTCGACTGCCCTCCGAGATCGGCTCGTTCGCATGGCAGGCGGAGCGCACCGACGAACAATTGGCCACGGTGGTCCGCGACGGCATGTCGGGTACGCCGATGCCGCCATCGAAGGATCTCACTCCGGCGCAGGTGCAGAGTGTGGTTGCGTACCTCCGCACGCTGCCGATGCACGAACGAAATGCCAACAGCGTTGCCGCGCGCGCGGACAGTGGTAGCCGCGCCGCCGCCTCGCACTCGTTGTCGCTCCTGGAGCAGTCGCTCACGGCGGCGCGCGCGGGACGCCTTGGCGACGCGTCCGACCGTGCCTTCGATGCCTATCTGGCGTTCGAGCCGATCGAGACTCCGGCGCGTGCCCGCGATCCGGGCGTCGTTGCGTCGATGGAGAAGCTCTATGGCGACTTCAAGGCGAATATTCGCGACAATGACATCCACGGCGCCGAACAGGCGCGGGACGCCATCGAGGCGACGATGCCCAAAGTCGTCGATCTCACGCAGCCGACCGGGAGCGGATGGGAGGCATTCGTTCAGTCTTTCCTCATCATCCTCCGCGAGGGCTTCGAGGCCATCCTCGTCATCGGCGCCGTCGTTGCGTTTCTCCTCAAGACGGGGCATCGGGAGCGACTCCGCGCCATCTGGACTGGGGTAGCGCTTGGTCTGCTCGCCAGCGCGGTGACCGCGGTCGTGCTCAAGACGGTGTTGGGTGCGATGCCCGCCAGCCGCGAGATCATCGAAGGTCTCACTCTGCTCGTCGCGGTGGCTGTGCTGTTCTCGGTGAGCTACTGGCTGATCTCGCGCGTCGAAGCGGCGAAGTGGCAGCAATTCATTCGCGAGAAGGTGACGAACGCGCTCGAGCACGGGGGCGGGAAGGCGCTCGCGTTCGTGGCGTTCCTCGCGGTGTATCGCGAGGGTGCCGAGACCGCGCTCTTCTACCAGGCACTCTTCGACGAAGGGCCGCG
>DATEPP010000024.1:0-5246 GCA_035273165.1 Gemmatimonadaceae bacterium | reverse complement strand
CTTCTCGTCACCGGCTCGAACATGTCGGGAAAGAGCACCCTGCTGCGCGCCATCGGCCTCAACGTCGTCCTCGCGCAGGCGGGTGGGCCCGTCTGCGCGAGGAGCCTAACGATGCCGCTCGTCGAGCTGCGCACGAGCATCCGCCTCGCCGACTCTCTCGAGCGCGGCGTCTCGCTCTTCATGGCCGAGCTCGAACGGCTGAAAGCAATCGTCGACGCGGCACACGCGCGCAACGGCGGCAGGCCGCTGCTCTATCTCCTCGACGAGATTCTCCACGGCACGAATACCGCCGAGCGACTCATCGCCGCGCGCGCGGTGCTCGTTCACCTCGTCCGCGCCGGCGCAATCGGTGCCGTCACTACGCATGACCTCACCCTCGCTGCCGATGGCGCGCTCGCTACGGCGGCGCGGCCCGTCCACTTCACCGAGCAGGTGAGTGGCGGAGCGGGCGACGGTGCGGGCGGTATGAGCTTCGATTACAAGCTCAGGCCAGGGCTGGCGACGTCCACGAACGCGCTCAAGCTGCTCGCGCTCATCGGTCTCACTCTGCCGGAGGATGCCGCGGAGCCCTCGACGACGTCCGCGCGCTGACACGACGATGGCCAGCGGTTACCTTCGCTTCTCAACCGAACCTTCCTCTCTTCGAAAATGAGCCCGGACGAACGCGCCATCCGCGACGTCATCTCGACGTGGCTTTCCGCCAGTGCGGCGGGAGACAACGAGAAGGTGCTCACACTCATGTCGGACGACGTGATCTTTCTCGTCGCGGGGCGCTCCTTCGGGAAGGAAGAGTTCAGCGCCGGCCAGAATGCGCTCGCGACGCACCGCATCGAGGCATCTTCGGATGTGCGCGAGGTGGTGGTGTCGGGAGATCTGGCCTATGCGCGCACCGATCTCACGGTGACGATGACGCCGCTTGCGGGCGGGGAAGCTCTGAGGCGCAGCGGTCCGACCCTGAGCATCTTTCGACGCGAGCAGGGTAGATGGGTGCTCATTCGTGACGCCAACCTGCTCGCCCGCGGTTGAATTCGGAGAGCCGGCAGGCCGATTCTCGCCGCGCCAACACTCTACCAACGCCCGTACTCTCGTTACTGTACGAGTGTCCGAGCCCTGTGAATGACGTGTCCGTCGATCTCCCCACCACGATGAATCAGCATCGACCGCGAGCCGCGTTCGCGCTCCTCGCTTTCGCCCTCGCGCTGGGCGCGTGCAACTCCTCCGCCGAAGGGCCGCCGGTTCCGAGCGGCATCGCGGCGGTCAGCGGCAACAATCAGTTCGCGGTCGTCAACTCGCCGGCCTCCAATCCACTCGTCGTGCTCGTGACGGACCAGAATGGGTCTCCTCTCTCGAACGCCACGGTGAGCTGGACGGTGACGAGCGGCGGTGGTTCGGTGGCCGACTCGACGTCGACGAGCGACGTGTCCGGCTATGCGAGGACGACCTACACCGCTGGCGCCCGGCCGGGCGCAGGCACGGTGGTCGCCACCGTCGCCCAGCTCTGGACGACGTCATTCACCATCTACATCGAAGCCCCCTGATGCATCGTCCGCCACCTTCTCAGCTCGTGCGGGCCGCCGCGAGCCTGGCGCTTCTCTCGTTAGGCGCCGCGCTCGGCGCCTGCGGCGACAAGAAGCTCGGACCGTCCGTGCCGGCTTCCGTGAACATCGTGTCGGGAGACTCGCAGACGGTGCTCGCCGGCAACCACGCGTCGATACCGCTCGTCGCCGCGATCGTGAACAGCGATGGCGCGCCGCTCCCGAACGTTACGGTGCGCTGGAGCGTCACCACTGGCGGCGGCTCTCTCGAGACTGTCGTCGCCACCACCGACGCGAACGGCCGGGCGAGCACGATCTATCGTTCGCCCGCGCTCGTGGGCACGGCGACCGTTACTGCTTCTGCGGGGCAGGAAGGACGCCCGTTCACGGTGTTGATCGTCGCCGACACGACGGGCAGCCTCTTTGCCTACGGCGGTGACGGTGCCGCGGCGCTCGTCGGCGTCCCGCTCACGCTCACAGCGCGCGCGACCGACCGGTTCGGGAATCCAATCAGCGGTGTGGACGTCACCTGGTCCAGCTCGAGTGGCCAGCTCCAGGCCACGAGCAGCACGACGGACTCCACAGGAAAGGCGAGCAACGTGATCACCGTCGGCCCGGACACCGGAAGCGTTTCGATTACAGCGACGTCGCGCTTCAACTCGGTGAACTTCACCGTCTTCGCGCTCCCGTCGAGCTAGCGGCGAAGCTCTCGCCTAACGGGGGCCTGCCATCTCGTCCGCGGCGAGCATCTCCTGCTTGATCCGGGCGATGGCATCGCGGGCATGGGCGGCGGCGGTGCTCGTCGGATAACGGTCGATCAGCTTCCTGAGCTCCACGACCGCGCGACCAGGATCTCGCAGCGGACCCGCGAGCAGATCGACGAGCCGGTTCGTGGCGTAGATGTCGCGCCCCGGCGCGATCGACGGGATGCGCTGGGCCTGACGTAACAGCTCGGCTGCCCGTCGCGCGCTTTCCCGATCCTGCGCATAGAGCTCGGCAGCGCGAATGCGCGGCTCGATGGCGTCCGGCGCCGCCGCGATCATCTCCTCGAACGACGCCAGCGCTTCGGTGACCTTCCCCTGCATCACGAGCGCCTGCTGATACGAGAACTGCTCCTCGTACGGCGTGCTCGCGCCGCTCATGGCGATATGATGCCAGCCTTCGCCGGCCGCCTTGCCAAGGCCGAACGCCACGCTGGCCGTCAGGAGTGCTACGATCGGCGGGCAGACGAACGTCCACACCGAAAAGCCCGTTTCGAGCGCGAGCGCCCCAAAGGTAAGGACGAATACCATTGCGCCGTACGAAAGCGCCTGCATCCGCTCCATCGCGGCGGGGCCATGGCGGTCGAGGAGGGTCGACTTGTATTCGGTCATCATGCGCACGACGGCTGCCGCGAGCGACACGTCACGCCCGACTGGAGACCGCCCTGTCAGTCCGGCATATATTCCTCTGTCAATATTTTCCGACCGGAGCATCGACGCATGGCCGACACCGCGACGCTGGGCACCCTCAAGCGCACTCCCTTCTACGAGATCCATCGCGCCCTCGGCGCGAAGATCGTCCCGTTCGCCGGCTACGAGATGCCGGTGCAATACCCGACTGGGATAACGGTGGAGCACAAGGCGGTGCGCGAGCGATGCGGGTTGTTCGACGTGTCGCACATGGGCGAGTTCTTCGTCACCGGCTCGCAGGCGGTCGAGTTCGTCAGCTACGTGACGACTAACGACGTCGCGAAGCTCGCCGTGGGCCAGGTGCACTACTCGACGATCCTCAACGATCGCGGAACGATCGAGGATGATTGCCTCGTCTATCGCTTCGCCGACAAGCTCATGATGGTCGTCAACGCGTCGAACGTGGACAAGGATTACGCGCACATCTCGCGTCATCTCTCGAAATTCGACGCGCAGCTCGAGAACCGGAGCGACGACATGGCCCTCCTCGCGCTGCAGGGGCCACAGGCGGCGGAGATCCTCCGCACGCTCACGCGCACGGATCTCGGCAGCATCGGCTACTACCACTTCGCCGAAGGCGAGGTCGCGGGATGCCCGAGCATCATCTCCCGCACCGGCTACACCGGCGAGGACGGCTTCGAGCTCTACTTCGACAATCGTTATGCATCGCCGATCTGGGACGCGCTCCTCGGCACGGGTCGCGTCACGCCGGCCGGACTCGGCGCGCGGGACACCCTGCGGCTCGAGATGGGCATGGCGCTCTACGGCAACGACATCGACGACACGACGACGCCGCTCGAGGCAAACCTCGGCTGGCTCGTGAAGCTCGCCAAGGGCGACTTCGTCGGGCGCGACGCCCTCGTGAGGCAGAAGGAGGCCGGCATCCCACGCAAGCTCGTCGGCTTCGTCCTCGACGACAAACGGAACATTGCCCGCCACGGCTACGGCGTCGTTTATCAGGGAGCCGCGAGTGGGGAAGTGCGGAGCGGGACGATGAGTCCCACGTTAGGCATCCCGATCGGCACGTGCTACCTCCCCACCGCGGGCGCGAAGGAAGGCACCGCGTTCGAGATCGACATCCGCGGCAAGCGCGTCCCCGCCACGGTGGTGAAGACGCCCTTCTATAAGAATGCGAGCCATCTGTAGGCGGTTGACGGTTGGCGGTCGACGGTTAGTGACTACTGATCACCGCGAACCGTCGACCGCCAACTGATCCCATGCGCGTCGCCATCTTGACCATCTCCGACGCGGGGGCGCGGGGTGAGCGCGCCGACACGTCCGGTGACTCGATCGTGCAGTGGGCCGCGTCGAAAGGATATGAACTTGCCACGCGCGACCTCGTCCCCGACGACGTCGTGGCGATCGCGTCGCGCCTAACGACTTGGGCCGACACGGGGCAGGCCGATCTCATTCTCACCACCGGCGGCACGGGACTGAGCGCGCGCGACGTCACGCCAGAAGCCACCCGCGCCGTGATCGAGCGCGACGCGCCGGGCATCGCCGAGCGCATTCGCGTGCTGAGCCTGACAAGCTTCCCGAATGCCGCGCTCTCGCGCGGCCTGAGCGGCACACGCGCGAGGACGCTGATCGTGAACCTGCCCGGCTCGCCTAACGGCGTTCGCGACGCCCTCGCCGCGCTCGACCCGATCATCGATCACGCCATTGGGATCCTCCGTGGCGACGTGACCGAGCACGCGCCACGCGTCACGCACCACGCGCCACGCGGATGAAAGTTCTCCTCACCCTGCAGGACGTCGAGCCGGCCGTCCGGCTGAACGCACTTCTCGAGAGCGAGGGCGTCGAGACCGCGGTCGTCTCGCCGCTCGACGACATGCGCGCCACCATCCGCCGCGAGAAGCCGGACATCATTGTCTTCTCGGGAGACCTGGCTGATCCAGCTTCTGTGTCCCTGGTGAAGGAGCAGCTCTGGGACGGTGCGGCGTCGGTCGGTCTCGCCGACATCGCCGACGAGGCGCACCTCGAGCGAATGCGCGACGCCGGCTACGTCGAGCTCTATCCCAAGCCGGTGAACTACGTCGAGGTGATGGCGAGCCTCAAGCGCATCCTCGAGCGTCGCAGGCTGCAGCTCCTAACGGGGCTCATCGGCGAGAGCGACGGCGTGCGCGAGGTGATGGTCCAGGTCGAGCAGATGGCGCCGGTGACGGCGACGGTGCTCATCGAAGGCGAGAGCGGCACGGGCAAGGAGCTCGTTGCCCGCGCCTTGCACCTTCTCAGCCCGCGCAAGAACAAGCCGTTCATC
>DATEPP010000023.1:0-2743 GCA_035273165.1 Gemmatimonadaceae bacterium | reverse complement strand
TCTGGTTGTAAGAGCGGCGAGGGCAGGATCGAGTCGCCGGCCGAAGGCGGGCGCTCGGGGGTCATGAGAACGACTGGCGCCCATTGGTGGGAGTCACGACGCGCTGGGCGGAATGCCCGCAAACTTTTCACTACGCGGACGCGGGCCCCCAAACCGGACCGGCTCGAGGTCGATCAGGAGTGAACCGGTGCTGAGTCGTGCCCGCAGCGCAGCCGCGAGCAGACCCATGAAGAGCGGCGCGGTGATCGCCCAGGGGAAGCCGAGCAGCAGCAGTGAGGTGGAGTAGCTCGGATAGAAGTAGACGACGCCCGCGAGCACCGTCGCCGCCGCATGCGCGATGCACGCCAGCCGAAGACGTCGCTCCTCGCGGACGTCCTGCAGTGCGGGAATGATCACCATCGCCGCCAACCCCATGGCGATGTACGCCATGGCGTCGAAATCCCAGAGCAGTGAGTGCGGCGTCTGCTCGAGCACTCGGACGGGGTCCAGCGTACCATGCAGCTTCGCGGGGATCACCGTCGAGAGCTGCACGACATAGTTCGCGCTGCCGAACAGCGCATAGAGAGTCGTGAAAAAGAGCGCCGCCTGCGTCCAGAAACGCCTGTCACCCGCGGTGGTGTGATGCAGGGCGAGTATCTCGAGAACGAACGGGACGACGATGCAGAGTGACGTTCCGAAGATGAGAACTTCATCAATAGGAAAATGAGCCAGACCGAGTATCTGGCCGACCTGCACGACGTCGTAGGCGAGCGTCGCCGTGCAGGCGGCGACGCCCGCCCAGAATCCGACGAGAGCCGGTGGCATCATGCTCCTGTTCATTCGGACTCGCGCGTGGGTGGCATCCTGTACGTCTTGCTCATCAGTGTGGCCCCCGACGCGGAGCCGGACGGTCGTCGTATGCCCGAAGCCGCGTAGGACTTCACCCGACGGCGGCGTCGTCAGCGGAAGCCGAAAATAGAGTTCAGCCCAATCCTGACAGAGATGGCGTCATTACCTGACAGCCTGCTGCCCACGTGTTCATGAGATTCCGAGTAACCGAATCCGAGGACCTCATGGGCAGCAGCTCCGCGCCAAAGCGACTTGCGCCCGTCGATACCCTTGCCGAGTACCTCGACGACATTGGACGCTATCCGCTGCTCTCGCGCGAGCAGGAGCTCACGCTGGGCCGGCGGATCCGCGCTGGCGACGCGGAGGCAGTGGAGAACCTGATCTGCGCCAATCTGCGATTCGTCGTCTCGATCGCGAAGCGATATCAGGGGCGCGCCGTTCCCCTCCTCGACCTGATTGACGAAGGGAATCTCGGTCTCGTCCGTGCCGCGCAGAAGTTCGACGAGACGAAAGGCGTGAGGTTCATCTCGTACGCAGTCTGGTGGGTTCGTCAGGCGATTCTTCAAGCGCTGGCCGCGCAATCGCGCATCGTGCGGCTGCCGATGCACCGTGCGGGCACCCTGTGGACCATCGGCAAACGCGCGAACGCGCTGCTGTTGGAGCTCGGACGGAACCCCACGAACGGGGAGATTGCCGACGGCTTGCCGATCAGCGAAGCGGAGGTCGCGACCACGCTCTCCCTGTCGCAGAGACAACTCTCGCTCGATGCACCGTTGAAGCGTGGCGAGGACGGCGCCCTCCTCGATTACCTGCCTGACGATGCCAGTCGGCGGCCGGACGAACTGACGTTGGAGAAGGCTCGCGACGAGTGGATACAGGAAGCGCTTTTAGATCTCGGCGAGCGCGAGTCGAAGATTCTTCGACTCTATTTCGGGCTGAACCACGAGGAGCCAATGACGCTGGAGCAGATCGGATCCATGCTGGGCGTGACCCGCGAGCGTGTCCGTCAGATACGCGATCGGGCTCTGCGGAAGCTCCGGCCAAAGATGAAACACCTCGCCAGCGCGAACTGATACGTACACGGTCTTGACGTCACCATGCCCTTCTCTGCCTCGGAGTTTCTTGCTGCAGTGCGTAGCCATCGCTTCCCGGAGCACCCATGAACATCGTCCACCTCCATCTGCTGCTCAATCACTTTCCCGTGATCGGCGCCATTATCAGCGCGCTGCTGCTCGCCGTGGCTCTCCTACGGCGCAGCAGTGAGCTTGCAAAGATCTCCCTGGCCTTTCTCGCGCTCATCGGCGCCATGTCGGTAGTCGTGTTCCTGACGGGCGATCCCGCCCAGGACGCGCTTGAGAAGCTCCCCGGATTCTCGGAGCGGCTCGCCGACCGGCACGAAGACGCGGCGCTCGTCGCGACCGTCGTCACGGGAGTCATCGGCGCGCTCGCGTTAGGCGCGATGATCGTGTATCGCCAGCGCGCTGTGCCGCGTTGGCTCACAATGCTCGTTCTCGTCTGCGCGGTCGGCGCGAGCGCCATGATGGGGTACACCGCTTATCTCGGCGGCCAGATTCGTCACACGGAGTTGCGACCGTCTTCCTCGTTAGGCGATGGCGGCAGCCCGGCGCTCGGGGCGGAACACGATGAGCACTGATTTATTCGCATCACCACGTCGATAGGCGAGCGTCGTCACACAGAAGCCCGGCGGTACGCGGATGCCGTCGATCCGTGAAAGCTCGCCCAGATGGACGGCCTTGCCGCCGACGACCGAGCTTTGCGTCTTGTCGATCTGCTCGAGACTCACCACGCCATCGCTCAACGGAAGCCGAGCTTCTCGTAAAATCGCGGCGCCTGGCGTTCTTCATCGTCCACGACGGACGCATTCAGAGAAGATCCATCGTAGATGTCGGTCGCG
>DATEPP010000022.1:0-1295 GCA_035273165.1 Gemmatimonadaceae bacterium | reverse complement strand
GCCGGATACGTCTGCTCGCCATTGAGCAGTATCGTGACGTGATTGCCGTCGGCGAGGTGGGTTCCGGTGAACACCTCCATCGTGCGCGTGAACAGCGGATCGCCCACCTGAGGCGCGGCGCTTCCGACTCCCTGCAGATGCGAGATGTGCGAGCCGTGGAGCGTGAACTCCATGCCGATGATCGTGAACAGGATGAGAAGGAGGCCTCCGGCCGTGAGTCCGATCTTCTCGGCCAGGCTGTATTTCTGATCGTCCTTCTTTGCCTTCGATGAGTGATTGGAGCTCTTTTTCATGAGCGGTGCTCATGCAAGGCTGAAGCCGCTAGATAGCTCCCCTTGCCTTGCTCCTCTCGGAGTAGTAGTCCACCTTTCCGGCACATGGTTCTCGCCTCGCGACGCCGAACGGCTGCGCGGACGATCGCGCTCGACCGGTCGCTCGAAACCCTGCCGATGTTCCGGCTGAGTGATTCAGCCGATGACTCGGCGATCACGTATCTGCCGCCCCCGGGCGGTCGATGGCGCGTCCTCCCGAACCCGGGCGATCGCCTCCCCGGCACCTTCGACCAGGACGTCTACGTCGAGCTGTGGCGTCGGTACGAAGAGGCGGGCTCTCCCTCCGACGGAACGGTCGCCTTCACGCTACATGCGTTTCTTCGCTCGATCGGTCGGCGAGTCGACGGCCGCACCTACGAGCAGCTCCGCTCCGCACTCACCAGGCTTCAGCACACGACGCTCGAGTCGCAGCAGGCGTATTTCGACGGAGTCACACGCGCGGTCGTCAACGCACGCTTCAGTCTCCTCACCGGCGTCGTCATCGAGCGGCGCCGTCTCGCCGACCGCGACCAGCTCGGCCTCTTTTCCGCATTCCCCGCGTCCGAGCCCGGCGAAGCGTACGTCACCATGTCTCCGGTCGCACGCGCCAACATCGCGGCCGGACACACGGTCCTCCTCTCGGCCGCCCAGTACATGGCGCTCTCATCGCCGGTCGCGCGGCGCCTGTACCGCCTGTTCGAAGTCGCGCACGAGGAACGCCTTGGCAGTTGGCGAGTTACGCTCGCCCATCTAGCCGAACAGCTTCCCCTGGCGCAGCGTTATCCGTCGCACCTGCAGCGCGTTCTGCAGCCGGCGCACGAGATGCTGATCGCAGCCGGTCTGTTGCGCGACGTGACCGTTCAGCAACAGGCGCGTGAGTGGTATGTTGAGTACACGCTGGCGGACCGAACTCATATATAGTGATGTAGTACGAGCAGTATTTTTGCGTGCCCCGTCGTTGTACCCCTACCCTCGGAGTGCTCG
>DATEPP010000021.1:0-3693 GCA_035273165.1 Gemmatimonadaceae bacterium | reverse complement strand
GGGCGAAAAGGCGAGAGGAAAGAACGCGATGAGGACCTGTTTCCCGCGCAATTGCGAGAGGGTGACGCGTTCCCCAGAGGTCGAGGGGAGAGTGAAATCGGGCGCGACTGTGCCGACGGCAGGGGGCGCGTGCGGCGATTGTGTGAGCGTGGTCATGGATCCCCCAAAGGAAGTCAGAGTGTGCGCTTCGAAGAGCAACATAGCGCCCTCGCCGGAAGCGCAGGATCGGGAACAGGTTGCCGTTCGCGTCGCGAGCACGACACGTGCTACCTAGGTTCTCAGTTGTTATGCACGCTAGCAGACACTCCCACCCTGAGATGCATCGAGCGTGAGAGAGGAGAATACAGGCAGCGAGGAGAGCCTGCCGCGCCTGACCCGAGACATGGTCGAAGATTGGCTGCGGCATGCCCAGCTCCGAGCGGCGAATCTCTACTATTTGGCTGGCGATCCAAGTCCGACGCATCGTGATCGCGCTTTGGCGGAGATGACCAAGGCGCTGCGCGAGGCGCTGGAGGAAGTGCGCGTCGTGGCGGAGCAGCTGCGTCGCGAGGAAGAAGTCGGCAAACCGAAGTCGCGTCGAGACTCCCCGGGCCCGCGGGAACAGGTGATCTCGCCGCCGCGGCACCGCGAGCGCGACTAGTCGCCACAACACTTCGTGCCCCATTGCTTGCGCGCGGGGACGAAGGGAGCGTGGTCCGGGACGAGCGCACCTAACGAGTACGACCGCGGTCAGATCGTCGCCTAACGGCAGTCAGCGTGACGGATTGCTCGATTCGGCGAGTGTGCGACAGCGCACGCGTGAGAACGGTTACAGCGACTATCTTCGAGGGAGCGCCGATTGCCGGCGCCGCGTGCGGAGCGCGCGCTTCCCTTCACTCGCAGCATGGTCTGCTGTGCGTGCCGATCGCCGTCCCACCAGCCGACGCGGGTTGATGGCCCGATGTCCTTTTCCGACCTGGAGCACTTTCCATTCGATGACCGTCGCGCGGCCGAGCCGTCCGCGACGGGCACGGGGTCGGCGTCGGCGCCTAACGAGGGCCCGCCGGCCTCTCGTGAGGCACGCATCTTCCGCGACGCGAACAACGTCACCTGGTGGGTGCACGAGGTCGCGGGCGAGCATCTCGGCACCGTCGGCGCGATGTGTCTCCTCGTCGTCTCGGCGAGCGAGCTGCGGCGCGTGTGGAAGTATCCACCCGACTGGCGATCGCTGACACCGGAGCAGCTACTCAAGCTGCCACAATCGAAGAGCGGCGCGCGTTAGAGTAGAGAGCCGAGAGTAGAGAGTGCCCTTGACGCGCTGGACATCGCGGGGCAAGCTCATGCGGCGCCGAGGACGGCTGCCCGCCCGTCACGGACCGCGAGCCCGACATGCCCGAGAGTTACGAGATCGATCAGGAGCGCTGCTTGGTGATCAGCCGCGCGTGGGAAAGCGTCAATGATCGCGAGCTCCGCTCGCACTACTATCGGCTCGAGGCGGATCGGCGATTCGATCCGAGTTACCGTCAGCTCATCGACCTCCGCGACGTGAGGCAGTTCGCGCTCACGAGTGCGGTGATGCTGGGAACAGCACTCGCGCACGTGTTTCGCTCGGGTGTGCCGCGGGCGATCGTCGTGGCGAACGACGAGCAGTTCGGGCTGGCTCGCATGTTCGCGGCGTACTCGGAGGCGGACGGGCAGTGCGTGCAGATCTTCCGTGAGCCGGAAGCCGCCAAGGAGTGGCTCGGATTGTAAGTCGGGACGCGCAGGGTCGCGCGTCCCATATGGAGCGTACCGGGATCGAACCGGTGACCTCCTGGTTGCAAACCAGGCGCTCTCCCAGCTGAGCTAACGCCCCGATTACCTTCGATTACGTTGGACCAATATAGCGAATGGAATCGGAGGGAAGCATGGCGGACATGGGGGCGGGTACGGGGACGACGACGGCGACGAAGCATCTGACGCTGCGCTGTCAGTTCTGCGAGACGTGGAATCGCATCGACGCCGCGCGCGCGTCGGATCGGCCGAAGTGCGGCAAGTGCGGCAAGCCGATGCTTCTCGATCGTCCCTTCCCTCTTCACGACGACACCTTCGCTCGTACGATCGAAGGGGCGGAGGTCCCGGTGCTGGTGGACTTCTACGCGGACTGGTGCGGCCCCTGTAAGATGATGGCCCCCGCGGTCGACGAGATCGCGGCGACGTATCAGGGTCGCGCGCTGGTCGCCAAGCTCAATACCGATCACGCCCAGCGGACGGCGTCGTCGTTCGACATCCGCGGAATTCCGACGACGATTGTGTTCAAGGGCGGCAAGGAAGTCGCGCGTCAATCGGGCGCGGTGCCGAAGCCTGTGCTCGCGAAGCTGCTCGACGGGGCACTCTGAGAGCAGAGAGTAGAGAGTGGAGAGCAGAGAGTGAATGCAATGAGGGCCGACGCGACGAACGTCGGCCCTCGTTTTTTGCGCCCAGCCCACCCTCTACTCTCGACTCTATTCGTGCGCCGGGAGGGGCTCCATCGTCTCGGGGTCGACCGGGACCTGTACTTCGTCGCGGAACGGTGACGTCAGCAGCGTCACACGCATGCGCGGGAAGGCATCCATGAACGCGCAGTAGAGCCAGCCCCAGAGTCCGACGTAGAGCAGCCCGATGCCGATCTCCCAGAGACCGAAGGGGCCGCCGGTGAGGGTGGTTCCGTACTTCGAGGGATAGACCTCGATGTGGCGCATGATCCAGAGACCGACCACGCTGCATAACGCGAAGAGCAGGAACGTCGGCCGGAAGACTTTGGCGGCGCGCGAGAGCAGGCCGAAGAACGGCATCACGAAGATGAGGATCACCGACGTCACCGTGATCCAGACCCATGGCTGCACGAGTCGGAGACGCATGAAGAATGTCTCTTCGCCCATGTTGCCGTACCAGATCACGAGGTACTGGCCAAATGTCAGATAGCCCCAGAATGCGGTGAAGGCGAAGATCAGCTTACCGATATCATGGAAGTGCCGCTCCTCGATGAGACCATCCGCCGTGTTGAGGTAGCGGTTCCACCAGAGCACGAGCAGTCCAAAGAGCGATAGCGCCGCCAGCCACGCGCCCATGAAGAACCACCAGCTGTAGAGCGTGCTCTGGAAGTGCAACGAGAGTCCCATCGAGAGATCCCAGGCGAGCACGGACCAGCCGAAGGCGAAGAGGAGCACGGTCCAGACAGCGAGCTTGCCCTGTAGCGAGTGGGTCGAATGGATCTCGCGTCGCTCCTCGCCGTAGCCCGCGCGCATGCGATCGCGCCAGCCACGCGCCCACGGCGCACCACCTTCCGGAATGCGGCCGACGTCGAGTCGCAACGACGTCCAGACGTACCACCAGCCCATCAGCGTCATCAGGCCGAAGATGACGATATCGCGGATCGTGAGAAACGTTCCGTTGTAGTACGTCGCCTTCTCGGGGACGGGATACGCCTCGTGGGTCCACGGGAAGACGTGACCGCGACCAACGAAGAGCGTGAGCAGGAGAAAGAGGAACGCAACGGGAAGGAACGCCACATAGCCTTCCATGAAGCGAATCACGGCGCGCGACCAGCGGGCTGTCGTTATGCGCTGGACCGCCACGAAGACGACGCCGGCATGGGACAGCGAGGCCCAGAAGAGCCAGTTCGCGTGGAACGCACTCCACGCGCGATCCGCATTGAAGATCGCCCCGGCGACGAAGACGATGGCGCCGATGATC
>DATEPP010000020.1:0-1574 GCA_035273165.1 Gemmatimonadaceae bacterium | reverse complement strand
TCCACCTTCGATCGGCTGCAACCCGGCATGCATGATCGGGAGGTGGCGAAGATGGTCGCCGAGGAGCACGCCAAACGTGGCATCGAGGGCGGCGGTCTCGTGCAATTCGGTCCGCAGTCGGCGCTGCCGCATGGCGGCACGATCGGCACCAAGCTCGCACCGCAGATGATCGTGCTGATCGACGCGGGCGGCGAGTTTCAAGGATACACATCGGACATCACGCGGACCCGCTGGTTCGGCGACGCGCCGCCGGCGCGGTTCCGCGAGGTGTACAATCTCGTTCACGAGGCGCAGGACGCGGCGATGGCAAAGGTGCGGCCTGGCGTGCCAGCTCAGGAGATCGACCGCGCCGCCCGAGCCGTGATCACCAAAGGCGGCTACGGACAGTATTTCACCCATCGCCTTGGCCACGGGATGGGGATGGATGGCCACGAGCCGACGTGGATGGTCGAAGGGAATACGAAAGAGCTCGCTCCGGGCTATGTCTTCTCCGTCGAGCCGGGGATCTACATGCCGGGGATCTGGGGCGTGCGCATCGAAGACGATTACATGTGCACGGCGAACGGGGGCGAGCTGTTGTCGCGTCGCGCGCCGACGGTCTGAATTGTTAGTAAACGCTCAACGACGGATCAGCTCGACGATCCGGCGCACTCCCTCGAGCACATCCTCCATCGGCGCGGCGTACGAGACGCGAATCCACTCCGGCGTCCGGAAGGCCGTACCGGGTACGACGGCGACGTCGCGCGTGTCGAGGAGCTCGCGCGCGAAGGTCGCGCCGGCGTCCTCGTTACCGCGCTCTGGCGCGCGAATGAAGAGGTAGAACGCGCCGCGGGGGTCGATGAAATCCACGCACGCCGCTTTGAGTACCGCTGCCGCGGCATCCCGGCGACGGCGGAACTCGGCCACCATGTTCGCGATCGCCGCGTCCGATTGCTCGCGCGATGAGAGCGCGCACAGAGCAGCGTGCTGGGACAGGGTGCTCGCGTTGGATGTCGTGTGCGACTGCAACGCACAGATCGCGCGCGCCACAGCGTTCGGCGCGATCGACCAGCCAATCCGCCAACCGGTCATCGCATACGCTTTCGCCACACCATCCACGACGACGACCCGCTCGCGCAACGACGGCTCGCTGCCGATTGCATCGAGTAGCGACGGCGCCTCGGCCTCATAGCTGATCTCGCGGTAGATCTCGTCGCTGATTACCCACCAGCCGCGCGATTCAGCCAGACGAAGAATCGCGCGCAGCTCCTCCAGCGAGTAGACGGCGCCCGTCGGATTCGTCGGCGAGTTGAGCAGCACGCCACGCGTCCGCGGCGTCGCTGCGCGCGTCAGCTCCGCGGGCGTGACCTTGAGCGAGTTCTCACGACGGCCACACACCGCGACGGGGCGAGCGCGGGCGAGCGTGAGGATCTGGTAGTAGCTCGTCCACGCGGGCGTCGGGACGAGGACCTCGTCGCCCGGACCGAAGAGCACAAAACAACTGTTGAAGAGCGACTGCTTGCTGCCGGTCGAGACCACGACGTCGCCCGACGTGACGCTCGTCACACCAAGCCGCTCGTTGGCGCGCGTCGCGA
>DATEPP010000019.1:0-3558 GCA_035273165.1 Gemmatimonadaceae bacterium | reverse complement strand
CGGCGGCCTCGAAGCGGAAGCGCTGGAGGCAGCGGTCGCATGTCTCCAGATGCCGCTCGACTTCGTCGCGCTCGGACTCGCTCAGCTCGCGGTCGAGATAATCGTCGAGACGACGCACCGTCTCGAGGCAGGTGTAGCGGTCGAGGGTCATCGCTCACCGGCCACGGAAGGAGCGCGCACGATGCCCAGCTCCTCGGCGACTCGCCAGAGCTGCTTCTGGAGCATGTGGCGCCCGCGGTGTAGTCGCGATCGCACGGTGCCGATCGGGACGCCGAGGATGTCGGCGATCTCCTGATACGAGAGATCGTCGACGAAATAGAGCGTGGCGACGGTGCGAAATTCCTCAGGTAGCGTGGCGAGTGCGCGGGCCACGTCGTCTTCGGCCATGCGCGACACGACGTTGGCCGCCGGATCCGCATCGGGCGAGATGAGACCTGCCTCGGCGCTCCGGGAAAAGAGGAAGATGTCTGTCGCGTCGCTCAGTGAGTCGAGCGAGGTCGTCGTCGTGTTCTGACGCCGGCGCGTGCTCGTGTAGAACTGATTGACGATGATCCGGTAGAACCACGACTTGAAGCTCGTCCCCCTTTGAAAGGTGTGCCGGAAGCGCGAAGCACGGAGCGCGGCCTCCTGGACGAGATCTTGAGCATCCTCTGAATCACCGGCCAGCCGGAGCGCGAGCCGATACGCCGGCTCGAGCGACGCCATGAGGAGCGTCTCGAACTCCTCGTCGGACACGCGCTCGTGCGAAGGCGCGCTCGTGGCGGGCAGCTCGTCCTCCGCGGGTGGCGTCGGCATACCGCTCAGAACTGACGCCGCGGTCGGTGGGTTCCCAATCTGCTTCGACACCCGTCAGTCAGGCTTGATACCAAGGCCCGCAACGAAGGCCGATGGCAGCGTTCCCCGCAGCCGCTCGAAGGTGACGACATCCAGCGCGGACGGCGCGGCATGATTTATCGTCGTCAGCCCGACGGCTCTATCGAGCTCGAGACAACCGGTTATTACCGTGCGGCCGAAGCTGGCGCCGGTGAGGTCGGCTCCGGCGAGCGAGGCGCCATCGAGATTCGCCCCGAACAGAATGGCGTCGCGGAGCGAGGCGCCCGTGAGCTTCACCGACGCCGCGTCGGCGAACTCCATCGTCGTGAAGGAGAGGTCGGCATTGCGCGCGTCGGCGAAGCGGAGGCACGCCCCCGTGAAATCGGCACCTGAGCAACGCGCGGAGCGCAGCGTCGCGTGCATCAGGCGCGCCCAGACGAAGCGCGCGCTGCCCGCCGACGCACTCGTGAAATCAGCATGATGCATGAAGGCGCGGGTGAAGACGGCCTCCTCGAGAAGCGCACCCGCGAAGTTGACGTAGAGCAGCCGCGCGTCGGTGAAGAGCGCGTTGCGCACGTCGGCGTCGCGGAATTGGGCGCCACTGAGATCAGCTCCCTCGAAGTTCGCGTGCTCGAGATTCGCGCCCCGAAAGTCCGCCATCGACAGATCGCTGTTGCGGAAGTCGGCGTCGCGCAGCGACAGGTTGGCGAAGGATTGACGCGCGAGCGTGCGGTCGCTGAAGCGCTCCGCGACAATCGGCGCACTCGCGACGGGAGTCGCCGCGATCGTCGCAATGCTGTCTGGTTGGTCGGCCACGTGCGCACCGGTGAATGTGTCGCGAGTTGCAGCGACAACCGTAGCACGAGGAGCGACCGCTCGGAAGGGTCCGAAGAGTGACGAGTGGCGCGGCGAGCGATTCGGTATGTCAGGTACCTCCGTACCATTCGTACCCACGATCGCTCCAATAGCCTCCATTCCGCGCCGGCATGAAGACGACACGAGTGAGATACTTGGTGTTCTTGTAGCCAAGCTTCACCGGCGAATGCACTCGCGCGGGCGCGCCGTGGCCAGCGCCGAGGTAGCGGCCGTCCATGGCGTACGCGACGAGCGTCTGCGGATGCATCGCGCTCTCCATGTCCCAGCTCTCGTGGTAATCGGAGTCGAAGGACTGGAAGTCCACGTAGTGGGCGTCGCTGGTGGCCCCGCTGGCCCGAGCGAGCTCGCTGACGCGGACGCCGATCCACTGAGCGCGCGCCGTCCAACCCTCGACGCAGAAATGATCGACGCTCTGCGCGACGCGCGGAAGCTTCGTCAGCTCGTCCAGCGAAAGCGAGAGAGGCCGCCTAACGGCTCCCGCGACCTCGAGACGCCAGGTGCCACGTGATGCTTCGTCCCAGAGGGGAACGGTGTCCGACACGAAGTATTGGGGAAACGCATTGCCCGTGAGTCGCGCGCCGCCGGGGATGCGGTCCTCGGAGCGGTGGCGAAAGAGTCGCCGCTCGACACGCTCGTTGGCGCGCTGAGCGGCAGCAAGCACGGGCTCGAGCCGGCGCGACCCGAACGAATCGCACCCCGCGACTGCCGCGGCGAGGCCTGTCGTGGCGACCGCGAGGAAACGACGGCGATCGATGAGCGAACGCTCATCATCAGCGCGTACGGGCATCTGTCAGGCCTCCGTACCGGTGAGGGCACGCTTGCGCCGGGGCAGCAGATGATAGAAGGGTCGCGCGTTGCGAGCCTCCGGTGAGAGGTCATCGTCGTACCATCCGGAGATCATCGAGCGGAGCGCGTACGGATCGACGGCGAAGACCATGAAGACGTGGCCGAGCACGAGCAGCACGAGGAGCACCATCGCGACGAAGTGAACGTAGCGCGCCCATACGTAGCCGCCAAAGAGCATCGTAAGCCAGTGCAGCTGGACGGGCTTCCAGATGGCGATGCCGCTGATCACGATCACCGTCGCAATGATGGGCATGGCGAAGTAGGCCGTCTTCTGCAGCGCGTTGTGCTTCCCTTGATGCGGATGCTCCTTCCGCATGAAAGCGTAGAACTGGATCATCTCCCACGCGCGGTGTGCGTCCCCGTGCCGCGGGGCAAGCTCGCGCCATTCGCCGTGCGCGTACAGAAAGGCGAGGTAGACGATGGCGTTCACCACAAGCACCCACATGACCGCGAAATGCCAGTGCCGCGCCCCGGCGAGCCAGCCGCCAAAGGTGAGGAGTGCCGGTATCGGCTTCCCCGCGAACGGATAGCAGCAGAAGCTTTCTCCCTTGCGCGCAAACGCGGGATACGCGTTGAAGATGCGCAACCCGCTCGCGACCATCAGCGGTAAGGCAATCACGTTCACCCAGTGCGTGACGCGGACGACCCAGTGCGTGCGCTTCGTGAGTGTCATTCTTCTGTGAGGGAGGCGGATGAAGACGAGAACGAAAGTGCCGGGAAGATGGTTCCTGGCGGTGGACAGTTGACGGTTGACGGTGGACCGTCAACCGTCAACCGTCAACCGACTAGAACGCCGCGATGCCCATCTGACCGGCGCGGGAGGAAAGACCACCGACGCCATCCGTTAGATTCGTGAGGGATCCGTCGTGACTGACCGCGAACGCGCCAATCGTGTTCGATCCTGCCTTGAGGACGTAAAGGAACTTGCTGTCCTGACTGACGTCGAGATCGAGCGGGGTCGCGCCTGCGCCGAGCACACCGGTCTTGCCGCCAGTCGTGAGGATCGCGAGCGTCCCGCTGGGG
>DATEPP010000018.1:0-16467 GCA_035273165.1 Gemmatimonadaceae bacterium | reverse complement strand
ACTGATAGCTATTCCCCCTTCTCTTCGGGCTTGGATAAATCCAGCATCCGCGAGCCCTCGACGTACTCGACGCTCTGCGGGTTCCGCAGTCTGGCGATGCGCTTCACGACGTCGCCGATGCGCTTGGCCTGCTCGAGAATGATGAGCGCTTGCTCATTCTTCTCTCCGCGATCGTTGAACTCCATCAGCAGGAGCTCGGCGTGACCGAGGAGCGCCGCCAGCGGATTGTTGATCTCGTGCTGGAGCGCGATTGCCGTCTCGCCGATTCCCGCCCGCCACCGCGCCACCGCGAGCTCCGCCTCCGCTTTGCGACGCGCCACGTCCTGCGCGCTCCGCCGTTCGGCGATCACGAGGCGAGCGCGGATGTGTTCCGCGGTCGCCGGCTTCGTCACGTAGTCATCGGCGCCGGCGTCGAGGACGGCGGTCAGATCGCCGGGCTGATCGCGACCGGTGAGCACGAGGATGAACGTCTCTCGACGCTCGTCGATCTGACGGATGCGGCGGCAGACTTCGATGCCGTCCACGCCCGGCATGATGATGTCGAGGACGACGAGGGGCGGTTTCGTCTCCTGATAGCGCGTCCAGGCGGAGGCGCCGTCGGCCACCGCTTCCGCCTCGTGACCAAGCTCCTGCAACACTGCGCACAGGAGCGCACACGTAGTCGCGTCGTCGTCCGCAACGAGTGCTTTCATTGACCGGACGGCTGGAGTGAACTGAAACTCACCATGCAGAGTGGGCGACTCACGGGAGTCGGCCAACGCGGACGATACGGCTCGCTCTGGCGTCGGAATGAGCACCGTCTCCCGTTCCTATGGGGCCTACCAACCACGAGACCGCGATCTCACGGCCAGCGACGGCGACCTGCGGGTTCGTCGCCGCGCTGACACCGGTCGAACCGCGGACCCGATCTCGAAAAATGTGTCCCCAGTCGCGCGAAATCGCGAGTCCAATCTGCGGCGTCGAACCACTCGGCTCCTCATAGACGACAGCGACAGTTTCCTTTTCCGCGGCGACATCCGTGCGTGTGAGTCGGTCACCGTACAGAATGGTGACAGCTGGCTCGTAGCTCTGGCCGTTATTCATCGAATGCGCGTAGAAGACGCCGACACCTTCGCTGGCACGCATCGCGTAGGCGATGTGTACAAATCCCGAACTCGCGGCGATCGCAGGCGCGGGCCGGGCGCAGCCAATGCTGCTCACGTCCAGGGTGTCGACGCGAACGACATTGTGCCACGACCCACCACCATCCGGCGACATGGCCGCCACGAGCACCGCGCTGCTGTCCGGCCGCACCGACCACCAGGTCGCCGCGAGCGTCCCGTCGTCGAGCCTTGCCGAGCGCACCGAGCCGGCACATGCACTCGTGTCCCGGATGGGATGCGCGCTGATCGAGGTATCCGCGACGAGCCGTGCACGACCTCTCGTGTCCACCATCAGACGGGCGTCATCCGAAGCCGAGGCCATCGTTAGCGGGTCCGTCCAGGCGATGTCGTCACCTGCACAGGCAACGACCGCTGCCAGCGCCGCCAGCAGCAACCGTCTCCCGATCCTGATAGCTTGAGTGTGTCCCGTAACGTTCATCGTTGTCGAACGCGCACGGCGAATTCTAGCGATTGACTGACTTCGCGCCGCCGCGACACCCGTTTGCGAAGGGCGTACCGCGGCGGACCATTTCGTCCCAATTCGGACCATTTCACCTCGAGTTCACCATGGCCGCACCCGTCGCAACCACGAAGCGAACCGCCAAGGACTCCAAGCGCGACACGCGACCCCCCGCCCGCGCGGCCGCGGAATCGCAGCAGGCCGAGCGCACGATCTCGCCCTCGAGCGCGCCACTCGCTGGCTTCACCGGAACGCGGCGCGTTCCGGCACCGGTGAACGAGCCGATCAAAGGCTACGCGCCCGGCTCCCCAGAGAAGAAGGCACTCAAGGAGCGACTCAAGGAGATGGCGAAGGAGCGGATCGAGATTCCCCTCATCATCGGTGGCAGGGAGATCCGCACCGGCGAGACGGCGCAGTCGGTGATGCCGCACGACCATCGGCACGTGCTCGCCGACTGGCACAAGGCGTCGCCGAAGCATGTCACGCAAGCCATCGAGTCGTGCCGCAAGGCACGCGTCGAATGGGCGAACTGGGCATGGGAAGATCGGGCCGCGGTCTTCCTCAAGGCAGCCGAGCTGCTCGCGACGACGTGGCGCGCGACGCTCAACGCCGCGACGATGCTCGGCCAATCGAAGACGGTCTTCCAGGCCGAGATCGACTCGGCGTGCGAGCTCATTGATTTCTGGCGCTACAATCCGTTCTACGCGCAGGAGCTCTACGCCGAGCAGCCGGTGTCGATGTCGTCGATGTGGAACCAGCTCGACTATCGGCCCCTCGAGGGCTTCGTGTATGCGGTGACGCCGTTCAACTTTACTTCGATCGGTGGCAATCTTCCGACGGCGCCCGCGCTGATGGGCAATACGGTCGTGTGGAAGCCCGCGTCGACCGCAATGCTCTCGGCGTACTACATCATGAAGCTGCTCGAGGCCGCGGGACTGCCGCCGGGCGTGATCAACTTCGTGCCGGGCGACGCGGCGGCGATCTCGGAGGTGGCGTTAGGCAGCCGCGATCTCGCGGGCGTGCACTTCACGGGCAGCACGGCTGTCTTCAACAGCATGTGGAAGACGATCGGCGCGAACATGTCGGGGTACGCATCGTACCCGCGCATCGTCGGCGAGACCGGTGGCAAGGACTTCATCGTCGCGCACGCGTCGGCCGACCCGCAGGCGCTGGCCGTCGCCATCGCGCGCGGCGGTTTCGAGTACCAGGGCCAGAAGTGCTCAGCCGCCAGCCGCGTTTACGTACCGCGATCGCTCTGGCCTGAGGTGCGTGATCGCACCGTCGCCATGATCGAGGAGATGCGTATGGGCGACATCACCGATTTCCGCACCTTCATCGGCGCGGTGATCGATCAGAAGGCGCACCGGAAGATCTCCGAGTATCTCGCCGACGCGAAGAAAAACGCCACCATCATCACTGGCGGAAAGGCGGAGGACAAGGACGGCTACTTCGTTCGCCCGACGCTCATCGAGACCGAGGATCCGGGCTATCGGCTGCTCTGCGAAGAGATCTTCGGGCCGGTAGTCACGGCGCACGTGTACGACGACCGTCGCTGGGACGAGACGCTGGAGACTGTCGACACGACCTCGCCGTACGCGCTCACCGGTGCCGTCTTCGCGACCGATCGCGGCGCGATCCGCGAGGCGATGATGGCGCTGCGCAACGCCGCCGGCAACTTCTATGTGAACGACAAGCCGACCGGCGCTGTCGTCGGCCAGCAGCCTTTCGGTGGCGCACGCGGCTCGGGGACGAACGACAAAGCCGGATCGAAGCTGAATCTCGTCCGCTGGGTGAGCCCGAGAGCGATCAAGGAGACCTTCTCGCCGCCGACGGATTACAAGTATCCGTTCATGAGCGAGGAGTAATAGGCACTCGAACGGCAGAGCGTTGGCGCTGACCAACACGGACACGTACGGACACGACACGGAGCTCGGTGATGGAAGCAATCAATGGCTGTCCGCGAGAGTCGCCGTCGATCGCCTCTGTGTTAGTCCGCGCCAACGCTTTGGTGATTTTTCTTCTGTTGTGCGCCTGTCATGCCGAAGCGCAACCCGGCCGGCGCAGCCAGCGCGGCACCGTCACGCAGTCCGTGAACGGCACCGAGATCAGCATCCGCTACTTTCGCCCCGTCCTTCGCGGACGCACTCCGTTCCCCAACGTCGTGAGCTGGGGGCGCACGTGGACGCCCGGCGCCGACAGCGCCACACGCATCGAAACGACCGGGCCACTCGACATCGAGGGGAAATCGCTGGCCGCGGGGAAGTACAGCATCTGGGTCATTCCGCGGGAGAAGGACGTCTGGACCGTGATCTTCAATCGCGCGGCCGATGTCTTTCACCTCTCGTACGACGAGAGCCAGGACGCCCTTCGCGTCGATGCGAGGGCCACCACCGCCGCTCAATCCGTCGAGACGCTGGAGCTCTCCTTCCCTGTGGTGGACGCAGACAGCGCCGTCATGCAGTTGCAGTGGGGCACGTTCGTGCTCCCGCTTCACCTCCACACACGCTAGCTCTACCGTGACGACGGCGGGTGTCCGCGCGACGCCATTCGGGCTCACGAGACATGTCGAAGCGGACGATCTCGACGAGCGAGCGCACGTGAACAACGTCGTCTATCTGCGATGGGTGCAAGATGCCGCCTTCGCCCACTGGTCCGCGCTCGCGCCCGAGGGAGCCAGCGAGGAAATCGCGTGGGTCGCGCTCCGCCACGAGATCGATTATCTCAAGCCGGCATTCCTCGGCGACGAGATCGCGATCACGACCTGGGTCGGCGTGGCGGAGGGTTTGAGCTTCGAGCGATTCACCGAGATGCGTCGCCGCGCGGACGACGCCGTGCTGGCGCGGGCGCGCACCCTCTGGTGTCCGGTCGATTCTCGCACCGGCCGACCCCGCCGGGTGAGCGCCGAGATCCGTGGCCGTTGCTCCGTGCCGGCGAAAGGAGAGAAGACCGATGATGAGTGAACGCGAACAGGATCGCCTCGTCGTGCTCGATCGGCACGAGGTCGCCCGCCTGCTGCCGATGGACGAGTGCGTCGACGTCATGGCAAGCGCGCTCGCCACCGTCGCACGCGGGAACGCCATCCTTCCGCTCCGCCCGATGATCCGGCTTCCCGACTCGCCGAACATCTTCGCGCTGATGCCCGCCTACCTCGGCGAGCCGAGGTCCGTCGGTGTGAAAGTTCTCACGGTATTTCCGGTGAACCACGGGACCCCCATCGACGCGCACCAGGGTGCCGTGCTCTTGTTCGAGGCCGATCACGGCCGGCTGCTCGCGATTCTCGACGCGACGACGGTCACGGCGATCCGCACGGCGGCGGTATCGGCCCTGGCGACGCGGCTGCTCGCGCGCGAGGATGCCGACGAGCTGGCCATTCTCGGCGCGGGCACGCAGGGACGGATGCATCTCGAGGCGATGGCCGTAGTGCGTCCCGTTAGGCACGTGCGCATCTGGAGCCGCACCACGGAGCACGCGCGCGCCCTGGCGCAGCTTGCGCGTGAAAAGTTCGATCTGTCGGCAGAGGTCTGCTCGACGCCGGCACACGCGGTGGAGCGAGCGTCCATCATTTGCACCACGACCGCGGCGGCGACGCCGGTGCTCGAGGGGGCGTGGCTGCGACCCGGCACACATGTCAATGCTGTGGGTGCCTGCATCCCCACCACTCGCGAGCTGGACACGGAGGCAGTACGGCGCGCGCGGTTGTACGTCGACCGCCGCGAGTCGGCGCTCGCCGAGCCTGGGGATATCCTCATGCCGCTCCGCGAAGGTGCGATCGACGCGGACCACATTGTCGCCGAGATCGGCGAGCTCCTGATCGAGGGAGGCGAGCGGTTGCGGCGCCAAAGCGAAGACGAGGTCACCCTCTTCAAGTCGCTCGGACTCGCGGTTGAGGATCTCGCCGCAGCCCATCATGTCTATCGTAAGGCACAAGCGAGGGGTTCCGGAAACTGGATCGCGCTCGGGGGAGCCAGGGAGGAGGCCACAGCCGGGACGCCCGCATAACGCCGATGTGTCGTTAGGGGGGCGGCGAGGGTGTGACGTAGCCCGCCCGCGTGGCGGGGTGATACGTAAACGCGCGTATGGTGGGTACGTACCTGCAGGCGCAGGTTCGGCGCTCGTTAAGCAGCCGTCCCCCCACCCCTGCTCGCTCAGGAGGATACGATGCGCCGCCGCTCCGTCTTCGCCGCTGCACTCAGTCTGCTGTCGGTCGCTGCCTGCTCCGACAGCGTCGCCCCCGCTCGCACGCCTCACACGGCACTCTCGCCGGCAAGCGACGCCGATCTCGATCGCTCGGGCGGACGAGGCGTCTTCAATCGCTATGTGGCAATCGGTACGAGCGTCAGCATGGGGTGGCAGTCGGACGGCGTCATTGCCGCCACCCAGGAGACCTCCTGGCCCGAGCAGCTCGCGGAGCTGGCGCACCGCTCGATCACGCAGCCGTACATCGATGGCACCGGCTGCCGATCGCCGCTGATCGCGCCGCTGGCGTCAGGCCGTCGCTTGAGTGGCGAGGGTGCTGGCCAGGACCCTGCCACTCTCAGCTGCTCTCCACTGCGCGCCGACGTCGTGCAACCCGTGCAGAATCTGGCGATCAACGCCGCGACGACGGCCGACGCGCTCTTCACCACCCCCGAGAATACGACCGATGCATCGAACCGTCAGCTCATCGGCCGCGTGCTCCAGCCGGGGATGACGCAGGTCTCGTCGATGATCGCCCAGAACCCGAAGCTCGTGTCGGTGGAGCTTGGCGGTAACGAAGTACTCAACGCGCGCAGCGGGATCGTCATTCCCGGAGTGACCGTTGTCCCATTCGCGACGTGGGCACCGCTCTACGATCAGGTGCTCGATCAGGTCGGTAGTGTCGCGAAGGAAGCAGTCATCGTGGGTCTCATCGACGACGTGGGCAGCTTCCCCGCCTTCCGGCGCGGCGACGAGATGTGGCAGCAGCGTTTTCTCTTCGGGGCGCTACACGTGAACGTCTCCAATGACTGCGCCGGTAGCGCCAACCTCCTCTTCGTGCCCGTCCTCGTGCCGACGGCCGTCGGAAGGGCTGCCGCGCTCGGCTCGTCCACGCTGGATTGCGCCGACAGCGGCATGGCAAAACAGGACTTCGTTCTCTCGCCAGCCGAAGCGGGAGCGGTGAATGCCCTGCTCGCGCAGATGAACGCGCACATTCGCGAGGAGGCAGAGCGGCGCGGCTTCGCCTACTTTGCCCTGCAGGAGCTGTACGGCCGCTCGGACATCAAGGGGCCGTTCAATCCGATCGCCTTGATGACGAGCCTCGAGCCCTATGGTCCATACATCAGCCTCGACGGAGTCCATCCGACCGCAGCAGGCGCGCGCATCCTCGCCGAGGCAGCGGCCCGTGCGCTCGACGCACGGTACGATCACCACATCCTCGCCCAGGCCGCACCCCTCATCGCTGCAAATCAGTAAAGTCAAATGGGCGCGAGCGCGGCGGCCGTCCCGACCATGACGACGCCGACGCTCGCGCCGAGCACACTCGACGAGATCAACGCAGCCCGTGCCCGCATCGCGGGCACGGTGCTGCGTTCGCCATTGGTGCGCCTGCACATCGATGCTCCCGCGGAGATCTGGCTCAAGCTGGAGTGTCTGCAGCCGATCGGCTCGTTCAAGCTCCGCGGCGCGACGAACGCAATTCAACATTTAGCGGCCGAATCACCGGAGCGGCTGACGAAGGGTGTCTACACGGCGAGCGCCGGCAATATGGCGCAGGGAGTGGCGTGGGGTGCCAGATCGTTAGGTATTCCCTGCACCGTCGTCGTCCCGGAAACGGCACCGACCACCAAGCTCGCGGCGATCGAACGCCTCGGCGCCCGCGTCGACAAGCGACCATTCGATCAGTGGTGGCGGGTGATCAGCGAGCATGGCGACCCAGCGATGCCCGGGACGTTCATTCATCCCTTCGCGGACCCGGACGTGATGGCGGGGAACGGGACGATCGCGCTCGAGATTCTCGAGGACTTGCCTGAGGCTGCAGCCGTACTCGTGCCGTACGGAGGTGGTGGCCTGGCGTGCGGCATCGCCGCGGGGGTGCGCGCCGCGTGGCAAGGCCGAGCACCGCGCGTCTTCGCGTGCGAGGTGGAGAGCGCTTCGCCGCTCGACGCGGCGCTCCGCGCGGGAATGCCCACCGCGGCGAGTTACGCCCCGAGCTTCGTCGACGGCATCGGGTCGAAGCGGGTTGCCGACGAAATGTGGCCGCTGGCGCGGACGCTCCTCGACGGATCGCTCGTCGTGCCGGTGATCGCCGTGGCCAACGCGGTGCGACTGCTCGTCGAGCGAGTGAGAGTCGTGGCGGAGGGTGCCGGTGCTGCGGCGGTTGCGGCTGCGCTCTCGAGTGGAGCGCCTAACGGGCCGATCGTCTGTATCGTGTCCGGCGGTAACATCGACACCGCGAAGCTGGCTCGCATTCTCAACGGAGATGTGCCATGAGGCGAATGGCTCCTGTTCTTCGCCATCGACGAGTCGAACTTTCGCGATCTCGTCGTCCGCCGTGGCAGCGAGCTCGCCGGCGACATTCTCGAGCAGCACCGCCTCATGAGCCGCTTCCCGAGGGATGACGCCCGACGTCCTTCGCTCGCTCCTCCGGCAATTGGGTCAGAGCGAGCTGAAGGTCATCAAGCCGTAGCGCGCCGATGCGCTACGGCTTCTTTGCCAACGACCGGTAGTACTCCTCGACGTACTGCTTGAACGCGGCGGGCACGTCGCCGCTGCGGCCGAGCAGGACGCGATTGGCCTCCGAGTCACCGAGCTTCTTCCGCAGCGCGAACTCGAACGCCTTGAGGTGCTCCAGCGTTTGCGCCCGCAGATCGGCGGCGGTGCGCTCGTCGCTGAGAATGCGATCGTTGCTCAACGACTGGAGTCCGGCGATGGCGCGGTCGAGGTCTCGCGTATCGAGGTTCTGCCGCTGGAGATCGCGGCGCAACGCCTGGGCATCAGAGAGCCGCTCGCGCAGCTCGCGGCCGTACTGGCCTAACGACTGACTGCCCGGCGGACCACCGGCCGCCTCATTGCCCGGCCGTCCCCCTTCGTTCTGTCCGCCGCGCATTCCGCCCTGACCAGCGCCGCCCTGCTGGCTCTGTGCGCCCTGCTGTCCGCCTTGACCCTGCTGGCCGTTCCGGCCTTGCTGGCCGTTCTGGCCCTGCTGCCCGTTTTGACCTTGTTGACCGTTCTGGCCTTGCTGTCCGGACTGTCCATGCGCGCCGCTCTGACCTTGTTGTCCATTCTGCCCCTGCTGCCCGTTCTGACCATGCTGCTCCTGACCACGTCCCTGCGCGTTTCGCATCCGCTCATCGAGCGATTGCATCCCACGCACGAGATCGCGCGTCTTGTCGAGCGCCTGAGACTGGGCGTTCTGATCGCTCTCCTTGCCCGCACCCTGCCGAGCCGCGGTCGCAACCTGCTCGAGCCGCTGCTGCAGATCGTTGAGGTCATTCCCGATCGCATTCTCGAGACCCTTCGTGTATTCGGGTCCGGCGTAGCGCATGGCGCCCTGGGAGGCGCGGATCTTCTCTTCCGTCTTCTTGTCGCGCACCTGCTTCGACGCCTCGGCGAGGCCGTTCGCCGCGTCCTTGTTCTCACGACGCGAGTCGAGCGAGAGCTTGTCCATTCGCGCCTTGAGATCGCGGAGCTGGTCCGCCATCTCGCCTTTGCGCTCCGTCAACGACTGCAGCTGCTGGGCACGCTCCTGCGCGTTCGGGTTCTCCCAGAGCTTGTTGACGTCTCCGGCCACCTGCTGCTCCTTCTTCCCGAGCTCTTTAGCGTTCTCTAAAATGTCCTGGACGTCGCGCTCGAGACGGCCCGTACGCTGCTGATCGAGGAGCCGCCGCGCCTCCTCGAGCCGCTGCTGCGCCGCAGCCGCGTCGGCGGCGGACTGTTGCGACGACCTCGACCCGCTCGCCGACCGCCGCATGGCGTCCGCGGCCTCGCGGAGACGCCGCGCCGCGTCCTCCAGGGCGCGCTGCTCTCGTTGCTGCGCCTGCGCGTTGGCCGAGGATTGGCCCGACCGCGACGAGGACGGTGAGGATGACGAGGAGCTGTTGCTCTGAGAGCCGCTGTTCTGCTCCTGCCGCTGCTGCTCCGCCTTCTCACGAGCGAGGCGCTCGAGCTGGCGCGCGGCTTCCTCCGCCTCCTGCGCCATCTGCCGTTGGGCCGCGCCTCCCGACGAGCCGGACGCGCCCATCTGCTGGCTCAGGCTGTCCGCCTTGCGCTGTGCGCGTTCGTTCTCCTGCTGCAGACGCGACGCGAGCCGCTTCAGCCGTTCGGAGGTCTCGTCGATCTGCTGGTCGGCCTGCTGCTGCTGCTCGCGGCCGCGCTGCACGCTCTCGTACTGGTTTCGCAACTTCTCACGATTCAGCTCGAAGAGATCGGCGAGGTCCTGGGCGCGCTGCTGGCCCGCGCCACCCCCTTCACCGCCGCCGCCCATGCTGACGCGGACGTTCCGGAACACGGCTTCCGCGCGCTGCAGCTGCTGCAGGGCGCGCTGCTCCGGCGGGAGGGCCGCCTGCGCATTCCCATCGGCAAGGGCCTTCTCCGCCGTGTCCATGATCGGGGTCGCCTTGTTCAGGATCTCGGCGATCTTGGCGAAGTTGCTGTCCCGCGCCGCGATCCCGCGATCGACGATGCGACGCGCGAGCTCCTCGGCCTGCCCCCGCAGCTTCTGCTGAGCGATGCGGAGCGTGGAGAGATCCTCCTGGAGCTCCTTCGGCTGCTTCGTCGCCCTATCTCGCTGCGTGTTGAAGGTACCGGCGATGATCTGCCGTTCCTGCTCCGAGAGCTGGCCAGCGTCATCGTTGCCTCCGCCGCCGCCACCCCCACCACCCTGCTCCTGCTTGTAGTCCTGCGCGAACGGACGCACCGTCATGAAATAGATGTCGGTGCTCGCGGTCTTCGCTCCGCTCACGGCGTCGTTGTCCGTGGCGCGCGCGTAGTACGAGACGACGTCGCCAGGCTGAAGCTTGAAGTCCTCGAGCGAGAAGGTGTGTCCGGCGGTCATCTGCGGCGTGCGACGCGTCGCGGAATAGAGGGGCTCCGTCTTTTCCGGCCCACCGTTCACGGAATAGACGAGCTCCAGCTTCTGCACGCCATAATCGTCCTCGGCCTGCACCTCGGCGTAGACCTCGTCCACATTGAGCACTTTCTCATCGCGGCCGGGCTTCGTGAAGGTGATCGTCGGCGGCCGGTCGGGAAGCGCGTCGATGGTGTAGTCGAGCGAGCCGGGGAAGACGCGTCCATCCTGCGCCGCGAGCTCGACCTTGTAGAAGCCCGCCGCATCGACGCGGAGCGTTCCACCGAGAGTGCCGTCGGCATTCGGAGTGAGAGCGACCGTATCCGAGCGATCACCGCGCTCGACGATGAGACGGCCACCACGCGCCGGTACGGTCGTCGTTATGCGCACACGAACCTGGGTGCCCTTGAGCGCGGCGATGTCGCCACCCTCGTCGACCGCCTGGGGTGACATGCCCGTGTAGGAAGGGAAGCGATACTCGAGCCCGAGCTTCTTCGTGTACGGCACGTCGGCGACGTCGATGCGATACGCGGGCGAACGCACGCCATTCGACTCGACCACGTACTCCATCGGCGCGGCAATGTCGAAGAGCCGGAACGTGTACCGGCCAGCGAATTTTCCAACGCTGTCGAGCGCCATCGTCAGGCGCTGCCAGTTGGTGGAGTCGCGCTGCCTGACGAGCAGGTCGACCGCATCCGACTGAAAGCCACGAAGCCTCGCCGAGATGAGAAGATCCCCACCGCGAGCGACGGTGACGTTGCCCGGCTCGGCGGCGATCGCGTAGACAGCCGCTGCTGGCTCTCGGTCCCACGGCACGAGCATCAGACCCATCCCATGCCGCAGCACAGATGGCCCGAGGAGAGTGACGAGCAGCGCGATCCCGGCGACTCCGGCAAGGAGCGCCGCGCTGATGTGCAGCTCGCGCTCGTCGACGTGCTTCCCATCGTCGATCGTGTGCACGCGCTCGAGCGCCGTGTGCGTGAGCTGCCCGAGGAGCGCGCTCGACACCGGCCGGCGCGCGCGGAGCCGTTCCGCGTCCTCCCGCGCTACTGCCACCTCGATCTCCTGCAACTCCACCGCGGTGAGCACAGCCGCGTCGAGCGACGGCGCGTGCTCTTCCAGGTACAGCGCGACGCGTCTGTCACTCGGCCGACGCTTCGGGAGAAAAGGGGCAACGACGAGCACCGCCGCGAGAACGGCGACGACGACGAGCACGATTACCCGCGCGACGACGAGCGCCGTATGGCCGTAACTGAGTCGATCGAGGACGAAGGCCGAGCCCGCGAGGAGGACGAACGCCACCCCGAGCACGATGCTCGCCCCGCGGAGCGCGCGCTTGAGCCGCCAGCGATCGCGCACACGGTGCACGACGCCCGTTAGGCGGGCGCTGTCCGGTAGTGGATGAGTGGATTCCATGGCCCTCTCCTCGTTGTGTGACTGGTGATTGGTGGCTGGTGGTTTGTGGCTTGTGACCGTCAGCTACCAGTCACCAGTCACCAACCACCAATCACCAGTCACCCCGCGCGTCTCGACAATCGGTTCGACATCAACGTCTCCGTCGCCAGCAGCGCACCGGCGAGGACGAGCAGATACCACCAGATCGTCTGGCGGCGCTCGGTGTCCTCACGCGTCGGCGCATCGGCAGCGACAGCCCCGGCGGTCTGCCCACCATTACTCGCGAGCACCGAAGCCTTCAGCTCCTCGGGATCGATACGTGCAAGATTCGCTTCGGCGGGATCGAGATTGACGGCAACGCGCTGGCCCATGCCTCGTGGCGCGCCTTCGGGCCGGATCTCGTAGAATCCCTGCTCGTGGAGCGCGACCAATCCTTCATTGGACGACGGAAGTCTTGTCTTCGAACCGGACGGCGCCTCGACGACCACCGGCGACGCTTTACGGCCGGCGCCGCCCGCGAGCTCCGCGTGGCGCGACAGATCGAGAACTTCGCCGGCCGCAAACGAGCCTCGCGCACCACTGTAGCGTCCCGCGTATTTCGCGACCTGGTGGACGAACGGAAGAAAGACTGGCTGAAGCGCCAGATCGTTCCAGTAGCTGTCGAAGGTTGACGTCCAAACCAGCAGCTTGCCGCGTCCGATCCGCTGCTCGACGAGTGCCGGGGCGCCGTCGTCGAACCGGGCAAGCACATGTGAGCCCGAAGCCGTGTCCGCAGCGGCGCTCGACCGCCGTACGCTGTCGGGGCGAACCGTTAGGCGCCGATAGCGGAGGAAGCGCGCCGTCGCGAAGTCGCCCGAGCGGGGAGCGTTGAAGACGTCGAAGACGGGGTGGTCGTAGTCGATCCAGGCAAGCGTCCCGCCGGCCTCACCCGCGCGATCGACGACCGGCCCGATCGTGCCCGGAAGCGCGCTGCTCCATTCGCCGCTCCACGTGCCCGCCGGGAGTTGATCGCCGGCAATGAGCAGCACGCCGCCCCCGGCGGCGAGGAAGTCGTGCAGTCGAGTGGCGCCATCGCCAGATGGCGGCGGCACCTCGTCGAAGATGATGAGCGAACGGCCCTCGAGATCCGCGGGGGCGAGCCCGCCCGTCTTTCTCACGTCGATGCGGAACGACGGCCGGTCGCCAATCGCGAGCGCGCGCGTGAGATAGAGACTCTGATTTGCGCGCGGCGTCGATGGCTCGACGAGCAGCACCGAGACGCCGGCATCCGGCGCGATGGTGAAGTAGTACCTGTCGTCGGCGGCGATGCTGTTCGCGCGCGGCGGCGCAGCGGCGGTGAAGCGCACGAGGCCGGCGGACGTGCCGTTGGGAATCGCGATCGGAGCGAAGCGAACCTGGGTGGCTCCGCGCGCGGGAATCGTCGTGCGCTTCGTCTCGGCGACGCGTCCGTTGATCTCGAGCGTGACGTCGGCGTTGTCGACCGCCGCCGCGGCGGTATTCGTGAGCCGGGCGGCGATCACGGCCCGATCGCGCTCGCCCTCGTTGCGCTGGACGCTGACGTCGGCCACGGCCGCGTCGGCGAGCGCGGTGTCGCCGGCGGCCACGTCGACGTTGGTGAGCGTGGTCTGCGTTGGAAAGGCGATCTCGTCGCGCACGGCCCAGCCGCGACGCTGGAAGTCGGTGATGAGCACGACTTCCCGGCGAGGCAGATTCGAGGCAGCGAGAATCTGCGACGCGAGCTTGAGCGGCGGCGCATAACGAGTGCCCTCCGAGCTCGGCTGGAGTGCCGCGACGGCGGCGTTCAACGTCGCCGCGTCGTGCGTCGGTGGCGTGAGGGCCGCGGCATCATTGTCGAATGCGACGAGTGTCGCTCGATCCGTCGGGCCGAGTCCGGAGATGGCCCTGCGCGCGGCTGCCTGCGCGCGGCTCCAGTGGTCGCCGGCTCCCATGCTATACGACCGGTCGACGAGCACGACCAGCTCGCGTGCGCCGCTGCCCGCCGCACGGAGCGGCGTATCGCGCCGCACGAACGGCCGCGCGAATGCCATCACGACGATGGCCAGCGCGAGGCAGCGAAGCACAAGCAGCAGGATGTGACGCAGCTTCTGACGCCGTACCGACCGATAGGGAATTCGCTGCAGAAACATCAGCGACGGAAATGGCACGACCTCACGTCGTTCCCGATTGATCAGATGAATGATCACGGGAACGGCGAGGGCCGTCAGGCCGGCGAGAAAGAGCGGAGCGAGGAACGACAACGGAGTGCGAGTGGCGAGTGGTTAGGGGCGAGAGGACATGAATCGCGTCTGCCGCATTCGTTCGCGAGCAGACAGGAACTTGAACAGCGCGTGATCGAGCGGTTTGCTCGTATCGAAGAGCGCGTAATCGACGCGGTTCTCGCCGAGGATGCGGCTCAGGCTCGCGATGTGATCGGTGATGAGCGTGCGGTACTGTGCCCGCAGATAATCAGGGATCACCGGCATCCGCTCACCCGTCTCGAGATCGACGAAGTTCGCGCTGTCGGTGAATGGAAAGTCCATCTCGCGACGATCGAGAACGTGGAAGACGATCACGTCGTTTCCCTTGCCGCGCAGATACGCGAGCGCGTCCAATATCGCCGGCGGATCCTCGTAGAAATCCGAGATCAGGAGAACGATCGATCGGCGGCGGAAGGACTCGCCGATACGGCGTGTGATCGTCGCCAGCACGGGCGCGGCCGAGGTGCCCTGCGCATCGGGCGCGGGCGCCAGCGGTGGCGCATCGCCCAGTCGGTCGAGCGCATGGAGCACGACGTTGAGGTGTTTAGCCGACGGCGGCACATACTCGCGGATCTCGCGATCGAAGGTGACGAGCCCGACGCGGTCGCGCTGCGTGCTCGCGAGATACACCAGACATGCGGCGAGATAGCGCGCGTAATCGAGCTTGCTCAGCGTCCCCTTGCCTTCCGTCGACGCGCCGTAGCGCATCGACGCCGATGTATCGACCAGCACCGTGAAGTTGGTGTTGGTATCGGCCTCGAACTCCTTGATGAAGTGTCGGTCGCTGCGGGCGAACAGCTTCCAGTCGATGCGCCGAATATCATCGCCAGGCATGTACGCCCGATGCTCCGCAAAATCCATCGACGAGCCGAGGTGGGGCGAGCGATGCAACCCGTTGATGACTCCCTCGACCACCATACGCGCGACGAGCTCGAGATCCCCGATGCGCGCGAGCACAACGGGGTCGATGAGACGGGTCGGGGCGGTTGGTTGGAGGGAGGTCATGTTGGTGGTTGGTGCGTGGTGGCTGGTGACTGGCAGCTGTCGGTTACCAGCCACCAGCCACCAGCAACAGGTCACATACCAGATCTCGGCACAGGCACAGCCTTGAGCAGCTCGTCGATCACCATGTCGGACGTCACACGCTCCGACTCGGCGTGGAAGTTCACGAGCACTCGGTGGCGGAGGATCGGTTTCGCGAGGGCACGGATATCCTCGAAGCTCACGTGCGTGCGCCCATGCATCAGCGCGCGTGCCTTGCCGCCCAGTAACAGGTGCTGCGGCGCGCGGACGCTGGCGCCGTAGGAGACGTACTTCTTGATGATCTCCGGCGACGCCGGGCCCGGTCGGCTCATCCGCGCGATGTTCACGGCATAACGAGCGACGGCATCGGCGACCGGGACGCGGCGCACGAGCTGTTGGAACGCGACGATGTCTGCTCCGTTCACCGCGTGCTGGAAGCGGTAGTTCTGGATCGACGTCGTTGACTGCACGACCTCGATCTCCTGCTCCTCGCTCAGATAATCGATGACGATCTCGAACATGAACCGGTCGAGCTGCGCTTCCGGCAGCGGATACGTGCCCTCGAGCTCGATCGGGTTCTGCGTCGCGAAGACGAAGAACGGCTCCTGCAGCGTGTAGCTCCGCCCCTGCACCGTGACGCGATGCTCCTGCATCGCCTCGAGCAGCGCTGATTGCGTCTTTGGCGGCGTGCGGTTGATCTCGTCCGCGAGGATGATGTTCGCGAAGATCGGTCCGGGCGTGAAGACGAGATGCCGGCGTCCCGACTCGGCGTCTTCCTGGATGATCTCCGTGCCCGTGATGTCGCTCGGCATCAGATCCGGCGTGAACTGGATGCGCGAGAACTTGAGGTCGAGCACCTGAGCCATCGTGTGGATGAGCAGCGTCTTCGCGAGCCCCGGCACGCCGACGATGAGGCTGTTGCCGCCAGTGAAGAGCGAGAGCAGCACGAGCTCGATGACGTCCCCCTGCCCGACGATGAGCTTTCGCAATTCGGCGATGATGCCATCGTGCCCGCTCTTGAGGCGTCGCGCGAGCTCGAGATCGTCCGACTCGAGACTTGTTTGAGGTGCAGCGATGGTAGTGGCCACAGAGGTGCTAGGTGATAGGTGATAGGTGCTAGGTGCCAGGCCGGTGGGTGCTCTCCTAGCACCTATCACCTAACAC
>DATEPP010000017.1:0-3131 GCA_035273165.1 Gemmatimonadaceae bacterium | reverse complement strand
CGCATGCGCTCGGCGTGCAGCGCGCTGTGATAGAGGAGTGCGCCCATCTCCGCCTCCTTGCTCCCCTGACCAACGACGTCGAGATGCTTCTCGGCGCGATCGTACTTGCCGGCGAAGCAGAGGAGCTCGAAGAGGAAGGTGCGGCGCCGCTCGTCGGAGGGATTGTCGCGCAGCTCGGCGCTCAGGGCGTCGATCGCTTCGTCGAGCTTGCCGGCCTGCAGGAGATCACGTGGTGTCATGGCAGAACCTCGAGAGCGTGCGCATTTCACACGCGACATCTGATAGGATGTTCGGCGAGCGAAGCGAGCCGAAGCAAACGCCGGCCGCCGTGGGGCGGCCGGCGTTCGGCGTCGCCGGAAAGCGGCGCCAGGGATTGTGATCGAGCTCAGACCTTCTTGTTGGCCTTGAGATCCCAGCCGGCCTTTGCCGGTGAGTCGAGCGTGCCGTCCGCCTTCTGCGGCTTGTACTCGTACTCGATCTTGCTGAAGTTGAGCGAAATCTGATCTTCGGGGATCACGTCGCCACCCGCGTGGCCGCCGGTCTGGAAGGAGGACACGAGCAGGTCGCTGAACTTGATCGTGAGGAATTCCTGCTGATCCGTTCCCGCCTTGCGGCACGTCAGCTGCGCGCTCTTGATGTGCTGGCCGGTGGCGCACGCCAGCATGAGCAGAGGCGAGGACTTGTTCTCACGCATCGAGAAGTGGAAGTCCTGCATCACGACCTTGCCGGCGCCGCCTCCACTTCCCGTCGCGTGGCTGCCGCTGTTGTTCGCGCCCCAGCTCCAACTCTCGACGTCGATCTCGCCTTTGTGCTTCGAATCCTGCGATTCACCGGCGATGCCGTCGATCTTGAGGAAATAGTCAACCGCTGCCATGGGAAGTCTCCGCGCCGAACGTGATGAGATGATGAACCGGGAGTTCTGCTTCGAGGGCCCTCAGTGGTTTGCGCGCGACTACGATACCATGCGACGCGCGCTGATGCCGTATCGACGGTCACGAGTGCATTGTGAACTTTGCTGATGCACTCGTGACACAGTCGCTCGGCCGTGCTCGCTTTATTTTGCCGGCGCCGGCAGGTCCGCGACCAACCGCATCGACATCGTCAGCTCGTCGAGTTGGAAGTGCGGACGCAGGAACGCCACGGCGCGGTACGCGCCCGGCTTGCCCGGGATTTCGACGACTTCGATGCGGGCTTCCTTGAGTGGGTTCTTCGCCTTCATCTCGAACCCGACGTCGTCGTTCGCAACCGTATAGTTGTTGATCCAGTTGTTGAGGAAGCGCTCGACCTCGGACCGGGACGTGTAGCCGCCGATCTTGTCGCGCATCATCGCCTTCAGATAATGAGCGAAGCGCGAGACGGCGAAGATGTACGGCAGCTGCGCCGAAATGCGCGCGTTCGCCGTCGCCGAATCCATGTCGTAGACCTTGGGCTTCTGAGCCGACTGGACGCTGAAGAACGCAGCGTAGTCCGTCCCCTTGCAGTGCACGAGGGGCACGAAGCCAAGATCGGCGAGCTCCTTCTCGCGGCGATCGGAGATTGGCGTCTCCGTCGGGCACTTCATCGCGATGTCGCCCGACTCGGTCCTGAAGTTGTGCACCGGGAGACCTTCCACCAGTCCACCGCTCTCGACGCCACGGATCGTGGCGCACCAGCCATAGCTCGCGAACGACTGGGTGATGCGGGACGCGAGCGCCCACGAGGCACCGGACCAGGCATACTTGGAGTGATCCGTACCGTCCACCTGCTCCTCGTAGTCGAAATCCTCGACGGGAACGGTGTCGCGGCCGTACGGCTGGCGGATGAGGATCCGCGGCAGTGTGAGGGCCACGTAGCGCGAGTCGTCGCTCTGGCGGAAGCTCTTCCACTTCGCGTATTCCGTCGTATCGAAGATCTTCGCCATGTCGCGCGGCGCGTCCAACTGGGTGTAGCTCTCCAGATTGAACATGTCCGTGCTCGCATTGGCGATGAACGGCGCATGCGCCGCGGCAGCCACCTGCGAGACCTTCTCGAGCAGCTCGATGTCCTGACCGCCCTTGCCAAACTCATAGTCGCCGACGAGCGCGCCGAACGGCGTGCCGCCGAAGACGCCGAACTCCTCCTCGTACACCTTCTTGAACAGCGCGCTCTGATCGAACTCGGGCGCCTTCTGGAGATCCTTGAGCAGGTCCTTCTTCGACGCGTTGAAGACTTTGATCTTCAGCTTGTCGCTCGTCTCGGTGTTGTTGAGCAGATACTTGAGACCCCGCCAGGTCCCCTCGAGGCGCTGGAAGTCGGGGTGGTGCATCACCTCGTTGAGCTGCATCGAGATGAGCTGGTCGATCTGGGCGATGCGGGCATTGATCATCGCCTCGGTATCCGCGGCGATCGTCACCGTGCCCTTGAGCACTTCGGTGACGAAGTTCTTGACGAGGTCCTTGCCTCGCTCCTTCGCGGCCGCGTCGCGGCCTAGCCGTCCCTGATCGACGATCTTGTCGAGGAGGCTGACCTCCTGAGTCGCGTCGTACGTGGACTGCTGCTGACCCTGCGCCTGCGCCTCAGACATCCGATCCTCCCTGGAGACCAACCTCCGACTCGAGCTTCTTCATTGCGCTGGCGTCGTTCAGCGTGTTCTGGAGAATCTCCTCCAGCTTGTCGTTCCCCTGCAGGCTCCCCCGGAGATCGGCGAGCTTCGTCCGGAGCTCGAGGAGCTCCTTCAGCGGACCCACGTTCCGCGCGACCGCTTCCGGGTTGAAGTCCTCGAGCGACTCGAAGGTGATGTCGACGCCGATCTTTCCACCCGATTCTGGCTGCAGCTTGTTCTCGACGGTGAACTGGACGCGCGGCTGCATGCTCTTCAGCACCGCGTCGAAGTTGTCGGGTGTGATCTCGACGAACTTGCGATCCTTCAAGCGTGGCAGCGCTTCCTTGGGATTGCCGCTGAGATCCGCGAGCACTCCCATGAGAAAGGGCAATTCCTTCGTCTCGATCGCACCGCCGGTTTCCACGTCGTAGCTGATGTTGACGCGCGGCGGCCGGACGCGCTCCAGCTTTTTCTGAGTGCCCTCGCGTGCCATAGTGTGCTCCGGGTGCAGGAAGTTGTGTGCAGCGCCGCGTCCGAGGGAATGTCCGCGCTCACTGCTTGTCGTTACGCC
>DATEPP010000016.1:0-5825 GCA_035273165.1 Gemmatimonadaceae bacterium | reverse complement strand
CCGTCATCCAGCCGGTGGCTGCGGCCCCGACCCCGGAGGCGGCGGGTCACGCGGCCGCGTTCGGCTCGTCGCCATGAGGACGCCAATTCCCAGCAAGACGATGATCCCGACGATGATCCACGTCTGCGGGACGTTCAGCAGGTAGGCGCCAAACGCGAGCCCGACGATCAGGATGACGAATCCGATGAGGTACGTCGCGAACGAAGACATGGTGCTGGTGCCTTGTTAGGTTCGCTTTAGCTGCGGCAGGAGTCGGGCCACCTCCAGGCTCATTTCGAGCGCACGGAAGCTTGACGATCCCCCACGGCTACTTCGAGCTGCCGGCCTGTACGACCTGGATCTCAGGTCGGGGAAGGAGCATCGCCGTCCCGTGTTGGCGGCCGAAGATCTTCGCCTCACGGCAGGTCGGCACCCAGACATCGATGTGCGCCCCGCGGATCATCGAGCCCGTATCATCGATCAGGAACCGGCCGAGATATTTCTCGCCTGCGTAGAGTTCGATATATCGGGATAGAGGAAAGAGCTTTCGGTCGGCGGCGACGATACCAGGCCGCACGTAGCGTCCGCGCCGGGTGGTTCCGCTGAGGCAGTATGCGGTGACGAGTACTGGAACCGGCTCGCCGGCCTTGAGCGCCCGATGGTGCAGCTTTCGATTCCAGTCCTTGGTCGCCGCCTTTACGACTACTCCCTCCATCTGAATCGGCGCCATCGGCGCGGCGACCCTCGGCGGCTCCGCAGCGGCGGCGGCTGCCGCGACCCTGGCTCGCGCGGCGACGCGCTGCTCGTCGCGGACGCCGAACGCGACCACGACACCCAACGCGATCGTCGCCGCGCCAAGTCCGGCGCAGAGAGCACCTAACGAGGACCGCGTGCCAGGCTGGCGCCGCAGATGGCCGCTCATTGGAGCGCCCCGAGCACGACTTCGTCCGAGACGGGAACGCCCCATCCGCTGTCCGCGCCAGCCATCTCTCCAATGCGCGCCGGCAGAGCGTACTCCACCACCCCAGCCCGTGCCTTCTTGTCGTGGCGCGTCGCCGCGAGAATCTCGGCGGGCGACTGCTCCGCGGGACGGGCGGCGGGCAGGCCCGTGGTTTCGACCGCCGCACGCACTCGGTCGCTTGTGCCGCGCTCGGCGACACCCAATTGCTCGGCCACCCTGCTCTCGACGACCATCCCTACGGCCACCGCTTCGCCGTGCAGCATCCGGTAGGCGCTGCGGAACTCAATGGCGTGGCCGATGGTGTGACCGAAGTTGAGCGTCTTTCGAACACCGCCCTCACGCTTGTCACGCTTGACGACGTCTGACTTGATCGCGACGCTGCGAACCACGATGCGCTCGAGCGCCGCCGCGGCGGCGCGGCTGCCGCTCAGGATCTCCGGCGCGGCTCCCACCACCTCGTCGAAGTGCGACGCGTCGGCGATGACACCGTGCTTGATCGCCTCCGCCAAACCGGCCCGGAGGTGTTCCGTCGGGAGAGTCCGGAGGACATCGGGGTCGGCGATCACCGCCGCCGGATCGTGGAACGCGCCGACGAGGTTCTTTCCCGCCGGAGTGTCAACCCCGGTCTTGCCGCCGATCGAAGCATCGATCATTGCCAGCAGCGTCGTCGGCACTTGAATGAACGGAATGCCGCGCATGTACGTCGCGGCGATGAAACCCGCGAGATCCCCGATGACTCCCCCGCCGAGCGCGATGATCGCGGAGTCGCGGCCGAAATCGTCGCCGAGCAGGGCATCGGTGAGGGTACTCCAGTTCGCGCGCGTCTTCTGCTCTTCCCCGGCGGGAATCGTATAGAGGCGAGTGCGCCCTTCGCCGAGGGCCGAGCGAACCCGCGCGGCATAGAGCGGCGCGACGTTGGCGTCGGCGATGACAGCGTAGCGGTGAGCACGGGTCGTCGCGGACGCGACGCGTCCCACCTCCGCGAGCGCGCCGCGGGCGATGAGGATGCGATACGTCGGCAGTTCGATCTCGACCGGATCCATGATTACCGGACGGTCATACGACGATTCGCGTTACGGGGATGTGACGGAGATCACCACGTCACTTCGCCGGCGCCGGCCTTCCGGTTGGCGACGCGGGCGAGCGTGAAGAGAAGATCCGACAACCTATTGAGATAGATCACGACGACCGGCGGAATCTCGTCGATGCCGGACTCGCCGAGCGACACCACCCGCCGCTCCGCGCGCCGGCAGACCGTACGCCCGACATGCAGCGCCGCGGCCTTGGGTGCTCCACCGGGAACGATGAACGACCGAAGTGGCTCCAGCTCGCGGTCTCCGTCATCGATCGCCCGCTCCAACTGGCCTATGCGCTCCTCGTCGACCCGGGCCTTCTCGAGGTGCTGGCGCATCTTCTCACGATCGGGTGTGGCGAGCAGCGCGCCGATGGCAAAGAGGTCTCGCTGAATCGGAACGAGCACCTCGTCGATTCGAGGCATCGGCTCGATCGCCCTCGCGAAGCCGATCGCGGCATTGAGCTCGTCGACGTCGCCATACGCCTCGACGCGTGGGTGATTCTTCGGCACGCGCCCCCCGCCAAAGAGCCCGGTGTCGCCGCCGTCGCCGGTTCGAGTGTAGATGCGCACGAGCGAGGTGTTAGGTGATAGGTGCTAGGAAGCTGCGAGCTGTGAGTTCTAGCACCTAGCACCTAGAACCTAGCACCTTGACTAAGGATCTCGGTCCCCTCATCGGCTCGCCTTCTTCTTCCCCCAGCTCGCGCTCAGTGCGGACCTGAGGTTCGTGAAGTCCGTATCCTCGTCTTCGGCCGTCGGCGGCTGATACGAGGCCGGGAAGATCTTGGCGAGATGTGCCTCGAGGCGGTCGGGTGTGGCCACTTCCTGCTGCTCGACGACCCATCGGTCGAGCGCCTGACCGAGAGCCGCCGCCGTCGGTCGACGCGAAGGATCTCGCTCGAGCGCCGCGAGGATGATTCGCTCCAGCTCCTCGTCCAGGTTGGTCACGAGGTCGCGCAGCGCGGGGAGAGGCGCGATCGCCACTTCCGAGAGAGCGAGCGCCGTGACGTCCTCGCGAAAGAGCCGCTCCAGAGCGAGCAGCTCGTAGAGCACCAGGCCGAGCGAGAAGACATCGCTTCGGCCGTCGACCTCGAGTCCCGTGAGCTGCTCGGGACTCATGTAGTGTTTCTTCCCGATGCGAATGCCGTCGCTCGCGGGATCGATGGACGTGCGCGCCTTCGCGATGCCGAAGTCGGCGAGCTTGATGTGGCCGTCCCACGTCGCCATGACGTTGCCGGGGGACACGTCGCGATGGACGATGTCTAGGCGATTACCGTCCGGGCCGACGAAGTTGTGCGCGAAATCGAGTGCGCGGCAGACACGGCTCGCGATGTACGCGGCGAGCGTCTGCGGCATCGCTCGGCCGACCTCGCGATGACGATCGATGATGCTCCGGAGCGTCGGTCCGGGGATGAACTCCATCGCGATGAAGTAGTCGCCCGCGACCTCGCCCAACTGGTAGATCTGGACGATGTTGCCGTGCATCAGATTCGCGGAGAGCTTCGCCTCGTCGATGAAGAGTTGCAGGAACTCCGGGCGCTGTGCGAAGTGAGGATGAATGACTTTGAGCGCGATACGCTTCGAGAATCCGGACGGGCCGAGCTGCTGCGCCTCGTAGACGGTCGCCATGCCGCCCTCCGCGACCTTGTTGACGAGTCGGAAGGAGCCGTGGTAGTCGAGCACGCGATTCGGGTCGATCATCCGGGCAGAGGGCGGAGAGCAGTGGGCTGAGAGTCAACGCGAAAACAGCAAGCGCGCGCTTGTCGGAAAGACAAGAGGCGGCGAAGGTTATCTCATGGTTCAGGACATCAAGGACATCACGATCATCGGCGGCGGGCCCGCAGGGCTCTTCGCCTTGTTTTACGCTGGGATGCGAGAGGTGTCGGCACAGATTGTCGACGCGCTTCCCGAGGCCGGCGGACAGCTGACAGCGCTGTATCCCGAGAAGTACATCTTTGACGTTGCCGGCATTCCGCAGATACTGGCGAAGGACTTGGTGCGATCGCTGGTCGAGCAGGCAAGCCGATTCCAGCAGCCGATCCACCTTTCGCAGCGAGTGATCGGCCTAGAGCAGGACGGAAAGGAGTTCGTTCTCGTCACGGATCGCGACCGGTTTCCGACGCGCGCGATCGTCATTGCAGCTGGGATCGGGGCATTTTCTCCCCGCCGCCTTCCACAACGCTGCGCGGAGCCCTGGTACGGCCGCGGGATCTACGACGTCGTCACCGACCCCGAGCAATTCCGCGATCGTCGCGTCCTCATCATTGGTGGAGGCGATTCCGCATTCGACTGGGGCACTCAGCTCCTGAGCCGGGCCTCACGAGTGACCCTCGTCCACCGGAGTGACCGGTTTCGCGCGCATGGCGCGACTGTGGCGGAGTTCCAGTCGGCGGTGAGCGCGGGCCGAGCCGAGCTCTACACGTTCCATGAGCTGAACGACATCAGCTGTCGGAATGGAAGCGACCGCTTCTCGCACGTCGTACTGCGCGACATCAAAGCCAAGTCGACGCGGGAGCTCGAGATCGACGTCGTGCTCCCGATGTTGGGCTTCGTGAGCGACATGGGCGCGATCGGCGACTGGGGCCTGACGATCCACAACGACGAGATCACCGTGAACAGCCAGATGGAGACGGGCCGGCCGGGGATCTACGCCGCCGGCGACGTGACGACGTATCCGGGGAAGCTGAAGTTGATCGCGACGGGCTTCGGCGAGGCAGCCACGGCGGTGAACCAGGCGGTGCACTGGATCTACCCGGAGAAGAAGATCGCGCCGGGGCACTCGTCGAATATGGGGCTATTTGGCCAGAAGGACGACTGAGCGTTGAGCCCTCAGATCTCAGATTGAATCCTTCTCGACGCGGCGCGCGAGCATCTCGCCGTACCGGGTGAGATGCTCGTTAGGTGCATGGGAGTGAGCCGGATCTCAGGTCTCGAGATCTGAAGACTCGCTCTCAGGCGGCTCCCCGGTGCGCTGTCAGGTTCGCGCCGCGATCCGATGAGCCAGCGATCGCGACATCGATGCTCAGCCGGTCGCGCTCGATCTCGATCTCGAGGCGGCGAATGCGCTCGCGCAGCGACGCGACGTTCTGATCGAACGAGCGCACCTCGTCGCTCGCCCGGGCCCGTTGCACCGCCGCTGTCCGGCTGGCGCGTCCGCTCTCCCGCTGGCGCGCAAGGTCCTGCTCGGCGACGCGCTGGATGATCTGCCGCCGCTCGTGCATCCGGTTGAGGAGCTCCGACTGCAGGTCGACCAGTCGTTCACGCAGGCCCGCGAGCTCGCGCACCGCGCTGAGCTGTTTCCCTCGGTTCGTGAGAAAATCAGGATCGTCGATGATGGACATTGGCTTCCTCCGTTACGGCCTGCTCATGCAGTGCAAATCGCCGGCCGCGAACGAAGTTGAGCAGATACCAAACTCTGCTGTGCTTCCGCTGCGCGACCCGCGATCCTCCCTGGTTGAGCGAAGACTCAATTCACCAGCTCGGACGAAGCGCTTGATGAAGCGAAGCACGGTCGCGGGCGCCCCGCGCTGGCGGCCGTCGATCGTCCGTGCATGGCTCTTGATTCGTGATCGACGTCACCCAGCCACGGGTGTGGTCGCTGGCGGGGCGTCATTGGAGCTTCAGTATTCGGCCTAGCGACGGTGTGCGAACATCCCGTACGGTGCCGTACCATTCGCCTCCCGCCGCCGCAGCCGGGCTCGGGTACGACGCTTGCCCATTTCGCTCGACCGGAACGAACGATCCGAGCAAACCCGACCGAGGAGACGCCATGGACTCTGCTATGGAACGCAACGCTGGGGGTGCACTCGAAGT
>DATEPP010000015.1:0-4513 GCA_035273165.1 Gemmatimonadaceae bacterium | reverse complement strand
CCGCTTTCCCTTTCCCGTCGCAGTTCCTCAGTCGCAGTTCCTCAGTCGCAGTTCCTCAGTCGCACTTCCTGCAGTCGCACTTCCTGCAGTCGCACTTTCTGCAGTCGCACTTCCTGCAGTCGCACTTCCTGCAGTCGCAGTTCCGGAAAGTCGCAGTTCCATGCAGTCCCGCCGTCTCCAGTTCACTCGGTCCTCCGAGGAGTATCGCCATGCCTTCTCATTCCGTCGTCCACCACGCCAGCGGCGCACTCGATTTCGCGGACGCGAGTGGAACCGTATGGACCGTCTCCGAGATCGCGCGGATGGATTTCTCCGAGCGAGTCATGGCGCTCCTCCCGCATCCGGAGCGACGCCAGGGGTGGCTCCTCTTCGAGTCGCAGTTCGGTGAGCGGCGACGCTATACGCCCATCCCCGAAAACTGGCGCAGCTTCGGCGCCGCCGTTCTGCAGCAGTGCCTCGCGAAAGCCGTGCAGTCGAGCGCCGCGGAGCATCGCCGCCGCGACGACCAGGATCGTTAGGCAGCACTCGTCAGGCAGCCCGCCGTACGCCCCAATTACGCCGCCAGAATCGGGAGCGACGGTCGCACTCGGCGCGCGGCCTCGATGATCCCGCCGCCCAGCACACGCGTATCGTCGTAGAGAACGAGCGACTGCCCTGGCGTGATCGCCGACACCGGCTCGTCCAGCGCCAGCTCGATCTCGTCCTCGGCAAGGCGCACGACCTCGGCCGCCGCCGGCGTCGCCCGATGGCGAACCTGCACGAGAACGTTCGCGCCGACGACGGGCGGCTCTCCGAGCCAGTTCATCTCGCGCGCCACCACGCCACGTCCAAGCAGCTCGCCGCGCGGACCGATCACGACGGCGCGCTCCGCTGGCCGGATGTCGACGACGTACATCGGCTCGCGGAAGCCGCCCGGAAGCCCTCGCCGCTGACCGATGGTGAAGCGCGCATACCCGTCGTGCGTGCCAACCTGCTGGCCATCGGACAGCATCAGCGGTCCGCTCGATAGCGCCGGCGCGTCGGCACCGAGCCGCTGTCGGAGGATCCTCATATGGTCGCCGTCGGGGACGAAGCAGATGTCCTGGCTCTCGGTCTTCTCCGCGACGAGCTCGAGCCCCAGTCGGTGGGCGACGGCCCGCGTCTCGGGCTTCGTGCTCGCGCCGACGGGGAGGAGCATCCGCCTAACGACGTCGCGATGGATTCCCCAGAGGAAGTACGACTGGTCCTTCAGTGGATCGAGCCCGCGATGGAGCGCCCCATCGACGATTCGCGCGTAGTGCCCCGTCGCAATGAAGCGGGCATCGATCGCGTCCGCCTTGTGGAGCAGATCGCGAAACTTCGTGAACGTATTGCAGCGCACGCACGGAATGGGCGTGCGGCCCCGCGCATACTCGTCGACGAAGTTCCCGACGACGTCGCGACCGAACGCGCTCTCCAGATTCAGCACGTAATGCGGGACGCCGAGCTGCTGGCAGATGCGGCGCGCGTCGTTGATCGAGTCGAGCGAGCAGCACGGCCGGTCGGGAACGTCGTCGCCGTGGCAGAACAGCTTCATCGTCGCGCCCACGACATCGTAGCCCTGCTCGACGAGCAGCGCCGCGGCGACCGACGAGTCGACGCCGCCAGACATCGCGACGAGTACGCGCTCCTTCATCCGTCAGACTCCGACGGCTGAGGCAGCGGGAAGCGGAGCCTGTCCGCGCGCCTTGCGGATGAGCGACGGAAAGACGACCGCGACGCGCTCGATGCACGCCTCCGTCGTCAGACTACCGAGGCTCATCCGGATTGCCGCGTTTGCAATGTCGGGGCGGATGCCGCACGCCGTGAGCACGTGCGACGGTGTCACGCTCCCGCTCTGACACGCGGAGCCGGCGGAGCACGCGATTCCCTGGAGATCCAGAGCCATGAGTAGCGACTCGCTGTCCGTCCCAGGCACGCTCACGCTCAGGATGTGTGGCGCTCGCTGCGCGCCGCGTCCATGCACCACGGCGTCAGGAATGGCTGCGACGATTGCACGCTCCAGGCGATCGCGCAGTGCCGTCAGACGTGCGCACTCCTCATCGCGCTCGGCGATCGTCAGCTCCGCGGCGCGGGCGAGGCCCATTGCTGCGGCGACATTCTCCGTACCCGGGCGCCGTCCGCGATCCTGCGTTCCGCCGTGAAAGAGCGGCTCGATGACCGTGCCGCGCCTAACGAACACCGCACCGCACCCCTTTGGCGCACCAATCTTGTGACCCGAGATCGAGAGGATGTCGAACGGCACGCGCGACGCGTCGATCGTCACCTTGCCGAAAGCCTGTACGGCATCGGTGTGGAAGAGAACGCCACGCCCGTTCGCTATTGCCGCGAGCTCCTCGATCGGCTGGATTGTGCCGACCTCGTTGTTCACCCACATCACGGAAGCGATCGCGACATCGGGCCGAACGAGATCGTCGAACGAGCTCGTATCCACGGTACAACTCGTGGTCATGGTGCAGAGGCGCTCTTCCGCGCCCTCACGAGACGCCTGATGAACGGCCGCGAGCACGGCCTTGTGCTCGATGGGCGTGCTCACGACTGCATTCCGACCCCCGCCGCGACGCGCCCGCCAAGCGCCGAGTACAGCCAGGTTGTCGGACTCCGTTCCCCCCGAGGTGAAGCAGATCTCGTCGGTGCGCGCGCCCAGGCACGCCGCCACCCGCTCCCGCGCCTCATCCAGCGCGACGCGCGCCTCCCGGCCCCACCGGTGCAGACTCGAGGGGTTGCCGAAGCGTGGGCCGAAGAACGGCTCCATCGCCTCGCGCACCTCGGGCCGAACCGGCGTAGTCGCCGCGTGGTCTAGATAGATAGGCTCCGGCATGGCAAGAATATACCGCGTTGAACGATTCTTTTCAGCGTGGGTACGAGGGCTATTCCCAGGGACATAATCATGCGGCGCTGCCCATTCCTGCCATCGATCGCATCGTTGATGTTTCTCGCGGGCACGAACGTGTTCGCGCAGAAGCCACCCGATCGTCCCCCGATAGACCTGACCCCTGATTCGGTTCGCGACGAGCAGCAGCCGAGCAAGGGCGACGCATTCTCGGGATCTCTCTTCGGCGACTGGGGACTACCTGTCGGTGCGTTTCATAGCCATGAGGATGGCGGCCTCGGACTCGGCTTTCACGGCGCATACGCCGTCGATCGCGCGAAGCATGTCGCCCTCCGGCTCGAGGGTGGGTATCTGATGTACGGCTACGTCAGCCGCGACATCGATCTTCCCGCCTACGACGAGACCGGCGGATTTACCGGCTACGAGAACGTCTCGTACGCAGCCCGTGAGCACGAGATGTTCAATCTCGACTTCGGTCCCGAGATCACGGCACTGAGCGGCACGGTGCGGCCCTACGGCTTCGCCACGGCCGGCTTCTCGTATTTCGTGAGCAAGGTCAACGTGCGTCCGCCGCAGTACGTCGGTGACGACCCCATCGACCACACGGTGTTCAGCGCCGGCAACTTTGCCTGGAGCACGGGGATCGGTCTGCGAATCGGCTCACACGACTCGCGCTCCGGTCTCTTCGACGTCGGCATCCGCTTCCGCCGCAACGAGCGCGCGCGCTACGCGAACGATCGCGCCCTGAGCACGCAGTCCGACGGGAGCATCACGGTGAGCCCCTTCTACGGCTCCGCGAATCTCATCACGATCTACGCGGGCCTGTGGGTCGGTCCGAAGGTACGGAGGCGTTAACTCTCAACTATGTGACCCGAATAGAGATCGCGACGACGCTGGGCCAGTCCAGGTGCGAGACGGCAGGGCCGAGAAGGCAGGCGTGAGAGCCACGGCGGTATCAGGAATTAGACCTGTCTCAAGTCTGACATCGCCCTCCGTCTCACGCCTGGCGTCGCGCTCCTGGCTTCTCGCTCCTGGACTCGCTCTCGACGTCGCGATCCCTGCTCAGGCGATGAGGAATCATTGCCGTACCTCTATTTCCGCGAGTAGAACTGTCCCCGCACGGCCCACAATTCCGGAAAGAATCGCTGGTCGATCGTGCGTTGCAGGTAGCGGGCGCCTAACGTGCCGCCGGTTCCCCCGGTGGTCGGGCCGATGATTCGCTCCACGAGCTGCACGTGCTTGAACCGCCATTGCGCGAACTGCTGCTCGTACTCCAGCAGCGCCTCGGCGAGAAAGAACAGCATCGACGGTCCCGGGCCGACGTACAGCTCCTCCAGCGTCGTCTCCTCCTTCGTCAGCAGCCCGAGGAACAGCTCCTGGAGTGTCGGCCGCGCCAGCGCGCGCTGCACGAGCGGTGGGATCGGGCCATGCTCCTCGAGCGCGTGCATGAAATGAGCATCTCGTAAACCACTGGCGGCCTCGATCGCGCGGAACTGGATGCTCTGCGAGCCGCTCGACGCGCCGAGGTAGCCGCGAAACTCGGCGAAGTGTTGCGGCGGCAGTGTCTCGAGGGAATCGAGTTGAGCCGACACGATTCGCATCAGCGCGTTCAACCGTCCCATCTCCCAGAGCGCGCGTCCCGCATCGAAGCGCTGCAGCGCC
>DATEPP010000014.1:0-10584 GCA_035273165.1 Gemmatimonadaceae bacterium | reverse complement strand
AATTGACGCCGCGCGAGCACACCAAGCACGACCGGCGAGAGCATCATGAGCAGCTTCTTCACCTTCTCGCCATCGAGTCCGCTCGCCTGCTGCACGCTTTGCTGTACCGTGTCTCGATGATTCCCGAGAATGCGTCCGAGGAGACCGCCTGAGCCACCAACATCAGCCGGTGGACCAGCTTGGATCACGCTCCCGACATTGTCAGTGACGCCATCGTGAGCCGTGATCGCCTGTTGAACGGCGTCCGCCCCCTGCGGCTGAGATGCATGACGCGCCATGCCGCCGACGATCATCGGGATCGCGGCGGCAATTGCAGTCTGCGCTGCGCCCGGGCTGATCCCGAGCTGCTGGCTGATCTGGCTCACCTCGGCCTGTCCGAGATGCTGTTGTACCATGTCCATCAGTGCCATAGAGCTTTCTCCCAGTGTCTGGTGAGCGCGAGAACTCGGACGCAACACGCAGACACCGGGCCGCGCACGCTCAATGATCCATGTGAGCGTACTGCTTGGGCACTCCAACCTGAATGATGCCGACCGCGCCCTTCTCCGCGTCGGCGAAGCTGTGCGTCACGAACGGATAGAGACCTTCGCCGCTCGCATCGCGCGAGAACACCGTCTCGAACACGGCACCGCCGCCCGCGGGCACCATGTATGTCTGTACGCCGGTGAGCACGTGGTCCGGATTGCCATCGGGATACACCCGGTCGAAGATCGCGCCCACGAGGTGGAAGTCGCTGTTGAAGCTCGGCCCCGCGTTGACGACGAAGAATCGCACACGGTCGCCGACGTCGACCTTCAATGGATTGTCCTTGTACTGGAACGCGCGACCGTTGAAGACGACCTGCGTCGCCTGCTTCGCCATCGCCGCTTGCCAGTCGGGCTGCATCGGCGGCGTCACCGCGCTCGTGACCTTCGTCGTGTCACCCGGCTTCGCGTAGAACTCACTCTGCACGAGCACGAACTCCTTGTCCGCGACCGTGCCCCAGCCGTCTCTCGGATCGACGATGATCGGCAGATACATCCCCTGCATGATGTGCATCGTCACCGGCGGCGTACCGCAATGCACCATGAAGGCGCCGGCATCGCGGGCGACGAACTCGAACGCGAGTGAGTCGTTAGGCATGATCATCCGGTAGGCGACGTTCGCCGGGATGCGCGCCGAATGGAAGTCGATCGAGTGAGGGATGGGCGACTGATTCACGACGGTGATCCGTACGCGATCCCCGACGCGCGCCCGAACGACCGGGCCGGGAACAGTGCCGCCGAACGTCCACCCCTGATACATCACGCCCTTCGCGATCTCGATCGTCGCATCCCTGATGGGAATGCGGAACTCCTTGACACCTGCATCCGAAACCGGCGCAAGACGCGCATCGAATGCTGGCGTCGTCGCGCGCACGACCGTGCCGAAATCGACGCGCTCGACGCGCGAATTGCGACGCTCGCTTCCCCAGCGCGCCGCTGTGAGTACAGTGAAGCTCGCGCCCAAGCTGAGGGCGAGGAGTGCGGTGGTCGTATGCGAGCGAGCGGTCATCTCTATCTCCAGTATCGTTGGCTGACTTTTGCGATACCGGAAACTGCCAGCGCCGACCGACCGGCTCCGTCGGGGAAGAGTGGAAATCGTGTCGGGGCCCGAGCGCTTTTTTGTCGGGGGATGCCCGACAGACAGCCGGCTTGCCGTCGTTAGGAAGCCGAAGAACTGTCCGGCGTCGGTCCTACTCTCCAGACCACGGACGCCCAGTGCACGGCTTCGCTTCGCTGCTCTTCGGCGCCGAGAACCTCGAAGATCCCGATCGCCGTAGCGAGCTCGCGCCGGGCTCCTTCTCGATCGCCGAGCCGGACGAAGCACTCCGCGAGAACGCGCAGCGTCTCTCCCTCTACCAATCGGCTGCCGTGGTCGCGCGCGAGTCGCAGAGCACGCTCCAACACCAACCGCGCGTCGGTAATGCGCCCGAGCGTGAGGCGCGCCGCCCCGACGACGCGCAACGCGTCAGCCTCGCGAATCGGGTCTGGTACGCTGGCGAACTGCGCCGCGGCCCGTTCAGCTCCCACCTCGGCGAGCTTCGCGTCCCCGGACAGAAGCGAGAGCTCGGCACGACCGCGCCACGCCAGCGCGACCAGTGGGCCGTTCGCACACTCCGTGGCGTACTGCATGGCGCGCTGCTCATACTCGCTGGCTTGCTCCAGCTGTCCAAGGTGGCGAAAGCTGAGTGCCATGTTATGAAGACTCTGCGCCAAACCGGCGGCGTTGCCTAACCGCTGGTATGCGGGTACGGCAAGCTGGTACATGGACAATGCCTCTTCGCGGCGGCCGCGAATATTTGCGATCGCGCCCATGTTGTTGGTCGCATGGGCGACGAGAAGATCGTCACCGTCGCTTCGCGCCAATTCCAGGGCGTGTCCGAAAACGCGTTCCGCATCATCGAGGGCACCGAGCTCCGTCTCCGCGACGCCAAGCTGGTTAATGGCGCGACGGAGCGCCGCGCGATCGCCGCTTTTCTCGATCGACGGCAAGACATCGGTCAGCCATTGCCGCGCCTCACGAGGGTGGCCAGTCCGAAGTTCCGCCTCGGCGCGCATCGTCGCCAGCTCTGGATGCGCTCGTGCCACGGCGTCACTCTGTTCCCGAAGGATCAACAGCGCCTCAGACCACTCGCCCGCCACGGCGTAGTGGCGTGCGCGCTGCAGCTGCGCGTCCAGGGAAGAGGCGAAGTCCATGCGTCTCAGTACGCGAGGGCGTAGCCGCTGAAGCCCAAAATATCAGCCTGCACCTCGTTGATCTCGATCTCGACGACGCTGCTCACCTTCAGCCACTCGCCACCGGCTACTTCCTGCCGCCAGGTGGAAATCTGCGGAATGAGCGACGTGTCGATTCCGTTCACCGCACCGTCGCCGTTGAGATCCTTGTCCGCTTCACCGAACTCGAATTGCAGTCTCGCGGGATTCGAATCCGCGAACTTGAGCCCAGCCGGCTGGAAGTCCGCCTGCAGCTTCGTCGGATCCGTGATCGTGATCGTGATGAGAACCGAATCACCATTGGTGATCGCGCTGCCGTCCGGTCGCTTCTCCAGCGAGCTCGCGAAGACGCGGAAGCGAAGAAAGTCCTCGCCGTTCGTGAACCGAACGCGAATCTCGCGGTCCTGCCCCTTCACGGCGTAGAAGGAAACGACCGTCGACTGAAGCTGCGGCGCCGTCGCACTGAGACGGAGAAAGTGGAGGTCGGTCGTTGGTTTCGTGTTCACAGCCGGACCGGTGCTATCCCCGCCGCAGGCAGCGAGCGCCGCCACCGCGATGATGATGCCGATCCGAGTTGATAATCTGCTCATTGTTCCACCTCGGCCTCGTCGGTGATGTCGGAGTTGTCGTCGGTTGCGTCGAGCAGGCGCTGCAATCGCGGCCGGGAGATTCCCAGCCGACGCGCGGCCTCGCTCTTGTTCCCGTCACAGAAGGCGAGCATCCCACGGGCGGCGGCGCGTGTGATGTCCGCCATCGTCGCGGGAAATGGAATTCCGGATTCGTTGGCCTGCGCTGGCGCGGACTCGGCGAAGTCCTCGGCGTCGAGCATCCGCTTTGGCGTCAGGAGCAGCGTGCGCTCCATGAGATTGCGGAGCTCCCGGATGTTGCCCGACCACTCCCGCCGCGCCAGCGCGCGTTCGGCATCGGCCGCCAGCGATGGGACTGGTAGTCCGTACTCGTTGGCGAACCGCGTCAGGAAATTACGGGCGAGGAGCGGGATGTCGTCGCGGCGGGCGCGGAGCGCCGGGAGCTCGATCGGCACGACGTTCAGCCGATGATAGAGATCCTCGCGGAACTCGCGCCGCGCCACCGCGGACGCGAGATCGACGTGCGTGGCGGCGATGACCCGTACGTCGATCGCGATCGTGCGCGTGCCGCCGACTCGACGGATCGATCGCTCCTCCAGCGCTCGGAGCAGCTTGCCCTGCAGGACGAGCGGCAGGTGTCCGACCTCGTCGAGGAATAGCGTGCCGCCATTAGCAAGTTCGAACAGACCGGGCTTCGTGACGGTCGCGCCGGTGAATGCACCCTTCTCGTGGCCGAACAGCTCACTCTCGAGCAATTGCTCGGGAATCGCGGCGCAGTTGATGTCCACGAATGGCGCACCCCGTCGCGGCCCGTTGTAGTGAATCGCTCGGGCAACGAGCTCCTTCCCTGTGCCCGTCTCACCGGTCAGCAGCACCGTCACAGAGGCGTGCGGGATGATCCGCGACGCGCGCGCGAGCGCCGCCCGGAGCGCGGCACTCTCACCGAGCACGCCTTCGAAGCGATACTTCGATGCTTCGTTGGCGGCGAACTCCAGCCGGCGCACGTCCGTCCGCAAAGCGTCCGCTCGCTCGCGCAGCCAGGAGCCGAGGAGTCCTACATCCTCGGGCAGCGCGAAGTATGTCGATGCGCCTGCCCGCACGAGCGCCGACGCCAGATGGTGATCGGCCCGCGCCCCGATTGTGGCGATCTCGATCGAGCCGTGATCGCGGCCGCCCGTCTGCCGTACGGCTGCCTCCAGCTTCTCCTCCGCTCCGCCGGCGCTGATGACGCCGACGGACGCAGTCAGGCGGTCGAAGCCCGCCGGGGCGTCAATGGGCGTGTACGCGAGACCGATCTGGTCAGCGAGCGTCGACCACATGGTGGAGAAGGAGTCGGAAAGTGAGAGAACGACGAGCTTGTTCAAGGGCCGGGATGTGTGGCGCAGTTAGCGATGACGATCGTCGTGTCCATCGTGATCGTCGTCCTCGAATGCGTGGAAGGAGCTCGCGATATTCGCCGAGATTCGTGACGCGTTCGCGCTGTTGCTCGGGTCAAGCGTTCCACCCGCGCCGTCGCTGAACCAGGTCGACAGATCGATGGCGACGGTCACGTTAGGGCTCGACGCGTCAACGGTAATCGGAGTCGAGAAGAGCGTTTCGATCCGTGCGTCGACTGGGCTCATGAACACGAATGCTTTCCCGTTGTAGGTCCCTTCGACGCGAACGCTGGCATTCCTGAAATCAGGATGCGCGGTCAGAAATTCCACTGACCGCCGATTGCCGCTCGACACTGGTCCGATACGGAGCTCGAGGCCCCGGTAACTGCCAGGCGGAACGCTGGCCGTGATGTTGGTCTTCGTGCTCGCGTCGAGCGGAAGGTCGAGCAGAACCGGGCCCGACTCGACCTCGGCGCAGCCATCGTTGGACTTGGCATTGTCGTCGTCCGCTTCGGCGGTGCCTGCGCAAGTAGCCGCGTCAGCGGGAGCGAGCTCGATGCGGCGCGCGACGACCTGCGCCTTTGTGATCACCAGATCATTGCTGCCGAGCGCGATCGTGATGTCGGCGAGGACACGATCGGCAGCAGCGCCCGGTGCCTGTGTCGTGAGCGAGACCGTGAGCGGATGGCGCGCGCCGCCAGTGGTGGCGTCGCTGCAGGCGCTCGCGCCCAGGACTGCGCAGGCGAACGCGAAGCCGCGAGGGAGGATGCTGGAATGTGCGAACATGGGAGTCTCCTTGGAGCGATTGGTTCAGTGCTGATTCGTTCTCGGAGACCTCGTTTAGCAGTACCAGCGCCAGCCACGCCGACAGCGGCAAGTCGGTGCACATATTGAAGTTGTGTACCTGCCGCTCGCCGTCGTCGAATCCCTGACTGGATCGATTCGTTACAACGGCCTATCGGGCCGATGCAAGTTCTTCGCGAGCTTGGGCGATCGGCTCTGAATCCGGGTCCGCGCTTGACATATAGAAGGGAGTGTTTGACCTTCTATCCGGATATTCGGATGCTTTCTACCGTCTGACCTCGGTCCACCCTTCGTGTCCACCACAATCCTCGATCGCATCAGCGCGCTCGCCGATCCGACGCGCAGCAGGATTCTCCTGCTGCTCGACGGCCGCGAGCTGACGGTTGGGGAGCTCTGCGCCGTGCTCCAGCTGCCGCAGTCCACGGTGAGCCGTCACCTGAAGATTCTCAGCGACGAGGGTTGGGTCGTCGCTCGTGGCGAGGGGACCAGCCGATTCTATTCGATGGTGCAGAGTCGTCTGGATCCATCCGCCAAGCGGCTCTGGCTTGTCGTGCGGGAGCAGGTCGCGGCCGCGCCGGGTGCGGCGCACGATACACGACGCCTGGAGAGCGTACTCGCTCAGCGAGTGGCGGCGCGGCGCAGTCGCTCCCAGGTTTTCTTCTCGACCGCTCATGGCAGTTGGGACGAGATGCGGGCCGAGATGATCGGACGTCGTACCGATCTGCTCGCGCTCCTCGATCTCCTCGATGAGCGGTGGGTCGTTGGAGATCTCGGCTGCGGCACGGGCCACGTCAGCGAGCTGCTGGCGCCTTGCGTCGGTCGGGTGATCGCGGTCGACGAGTCCGGGCCGATGCTTTCCGCTGCTCGCGAGCGGCTGAAGAAGTGGGCGAATGTCGAGCTGCGAACGGGCACCGTCGAGGATCTGCCCATCGAGAACGCGGAGCTCGACGTGGCCCTTCTCTTCCTCGTCGCGCACTTCATCGCTGACCCGCCGGCGTTGATGCGCGAGGTTCAGCGTGTGCTCAAGCCGGGCGGGAAGCTGCTGCTCGTCGATTTCATGATTCACGAGCGCGCCGACTACGCCATCCAGCTCGGCCACATCTGGCAGGGCTTCGACGACGCGCAGGTCATCGACTGGCTGGACGGCACCGGCTTCACCGGCGCGAGATGTCGCGCGCTGCCGGCTGACCCCGCGGCCAAGGGGCCATCGCTCTTCGCGGCGACGGCGCGCAAGAAGACACGAAGAGCTGATCGTTAGGCATTACATTCATTCACCGGAACGAACCATGGCTACCGCGCAACTCACCGAACGCAAGCAAACCACGTCCAACACCGACGAGCGTCCCGCATACAAGGTGCGCGATCTCGCGCTCGCCGAATTCGGCCGCAAGGAGATCCGTCTCGCCGAGCAGGAGATGCCTGGCCTCATGGCGATTCGCGCCGAGTACAAGGGAAAGCAGCCGCTCGCGGGCGCGAAGATCATGGGCTCGCTCCACATGACGGTGCAGACGGCGGTGCTCATCGAGACGCTCGTCGACCTCGGCGCCGACGTGCGCTGGGTGTCATGCAACATCTTCTCGACCCAGGATCATGCCGCGGCTGCCGCCGTCGTTGGGCGTAACGGCACCGTGGAGAAGCCTAACGGGACGCCCGTCTTCGCCTGGAAGGGGGAGACGCTCGAGGAGTACTGGTGGTGCACGGAGCAGGCGCTGATGTGGCCGGACGGCTCCGGCCCGAACATGCTGCTCGACGATGGCGGCGACGCGACGCTCCTCGTCCACAAGGGCGCGGAGTTCGAGAAGGCAGGCCGCATCCCCGACTTCGACGCCGAGAATGACCCGGAGGAGTGGGGTGTGATTCTCGACCTGCTCCGGCAGGAGGCGAGCCGCAATCCCGGGCGATGGACAAAAGTCGCCGCCGCGATCAAGGGTGTGACGGAGGAGACGACCACAGGCGTGCATCGCCTGTACGAGATGATGAAAGCCGGGACACTACTCTTCCCCGCGATCAACGTCAACGACTCGGTGACGAAGTCGAAGTTCGACAACATCTATGGCTGCCGTCACTCGGTGATCGATGGACTCAATCGCGCGACGGACGTGATGATCGCGGGCAAGCTCGCCGTCGTCTGCGGCTATGGCGAAGTCGGAAAGGGCTGCGCGGAAGCGCTCCGCGGGCAGGGCGCACGTGTCGTCATCACCGAGATCGATCCGATCTGCGCGCTCCAGGCGTGCATGGCCGGCTATCAAGTTGTAACGCTGGAGGATGTCGTCTCCACGGCTGACATCTTCATCACAGCGACGGGCAACAAGGATATCATCACCGCGCAGCACATGTCGCGGATGAAGGACAAGGCGATCGTCGGCAACATCGGCCACTTCGACAACGAGATCGACATGGCTGGCCTGAAGAAGGTGAAGGGGATCACGCGGATCAACATCAAGCCGCAGTACGACGAGTACGCGTTCCCTGACGGCCACAGCGTGATGATTCTCGCCGAGGGCCGCCTCATGAACCTTGGCTGCGCCACGGGCCATCCGAGCTTCGTGATGTCGTCGAGCTTCACGAATCAGGTCATGGCCCAGATCGAGGTGTTCACGAACCCAGGCAAGTACGAGAAGAAGGTCTATGTGCTGCCGAAGCACCTCGACGAGAAGGTCGCGCGATTGCACCTGGACAAGCTCGGCGCGAAGCTCACGACCCTAACGAGCGACCAGGCTTCCTACATCGGCGTGGCTGTGCAGGGCCCGTACAAGCCGGAGCACTACCGATACTAGTGGCGAGTGGTTGGTGGCGAGTGGCGGGTGAAATGGAAAGCCCCGGCAGAGCCGGGGCTTCCTCATTATTGCTCGCCACTAACAACTCGCCGCTCGCCACTAGGTTTTGAACCCCACCACCAGCGTCTCGAGCCGGCTTGCATTCGTGGACAGCTGCTGGGCGGTGGCGGCGACTTGCTCGGCGGTGGCGGCGGTTTCTTCGGCGGCCGCGGCGGCCTGTTGACTGCTCGACGCTTGCGTCTCCGCTTGCGCGCCAGCCGCCGTTAGGCTTGCCACGAGCTGCGCGACCGCGCCGGCGTGTGAGGCGGCGGCGGCGCTCACCGACGTCGCAACCTGATTCACCCCGGAGACTGCGTCGTCGACTGCTTCGAGCGCGGCGACGGCGGCGCGGGAGACCGAGCCCACGTCTCCGAGCTCGTGAATGCCTTGCGAGAACGCCTTCGCCGTGCCGGCAATGCGCGAGCGCATCGCGAGCACGATGCCATTCACCTCGTCGGCGGAGCGGCCGCTCTCTTCCGCGAGCTTTCGCACTTCCTCCGCGACGACGGCGAAGCCGCGACCATGCTCCCCGGCGCGCGCGGCCTCGATCGCCGCATTGAGCGCGAGCAGATTGGTCTGATCGGCCACCGCTTGAATCGCGCTCGTGAATCGGACGACCTCGGCGAACGCCAGCTCGAGGCCATTCACCTCACCCTTCGACCCATCGATGACGAGCTTCGCGCGATCGAGGACCTCGAGCGCCTGGAGAATCCCGGCGCGCGTCCTCAGTGACGTCGATCGGATCGACTCGCCAAGCTCCCGCGACCGCGCCGCGACATCGTTGAGCGAGTGAGCCGAGCTCCCGACGTCGCCGAGCACGTTCTCCGATGCAACGAGATGCCGACGCTGGGTCTCCGCATCGCGGGCGACGCCGGCCATGGCACTGCTGATCTCGCCCGTCGATGACGCGGCCTGCTCGGCGGCTGAGTTCAGCGACTCGGCCGCACGGGCGATCTCGGCCGCCTCGCGCTGGATGTCATCGACGACGCGGCGCAGCCGCTCGGCCATGCGGGTGAACGTCGTCGCAAGGACGCGGTACTCCTCATCGAGTCCCGCGACCGGCACGCTCACGCGAAGATCCCCCTCTCCGAGCGCGGTCGCCGCCATCGTTAGGCGATCGAGTGGGAGGGCGATCGCTCGCCAGGTCCAGATGCCGCAGAAGATCGCCGCTGCGAAGCCGAGCACGAGGACGCCGAAGAGAAGCGTGCGCCGCGCGGTCATCGCGCGGCGGATGCTCTTCAACGACTCGCCCGCGCGCTCGTCCTGCACCGTCGTGAGGTGGCGCGCTTCGGCGAAGAGCGAATCGAGCATCCCCGTCGCGAGCATCGATTGGCGTGTTGCTGCGGCCGTCTTCCCGACGTCGCGATAGGCTCGAGCGACGTTGAACCGAACCTCGATGCGGCCCTGCATCGCGCCGAGCTGCTCGAGCGCGCGGCGATCGTCGATGTCGAGACCGTCGGAGCGTAGAAGAGCGCGGCGCAGGGAATCGGCGGCGACGCTCAGGCTTTCCGCCTGGGCCACGCGCTCGGGGCGACTGTCGAGGATCGTGGACTGCGCCGTGGCCACGTAGCGGAGCGTGACGTCGTACCCCTCGAAGAGCAGCGTCGAGATCTTGCTCGCCGCGCTCACCGCCGTCCCCATCTCACGGTAGAGCCGCTGTATTGCAAAGATGCTCAACACGCCCGATGCGATGAGAGCGGCGAGCGTCGCCGAGAAGCCGACGAGAAGCCGGCCGCGAATGGTCCGCAGCCGCCAACGCCGCACGGAAAGGCCCAGTCGTTGGAGCGTGGTCTGATCGCGTCCCCAGATCGGTTGCAGATTGAGGCGGCTCATGGCTCGATTCGCCCGATCAGGACCGGCTTGCCGACCGCGTCACCATTCTCGTCGAAGCGAATGTCACCGGTGATCCCCCGCATTGCCGGCGCGCTCACGCCGACGGACGCAATCCAGTCCCGAACGCGCCTGCGGTCGGAACCGACGGCGAGCGCGGCGCGACCGATGAGCATCGCGGCGTCGTACGAGAGTGCAGCCTGGGGCGGCGGTGCCTGACCGAATCGCCGCGTGTACTCGGCGGCAAAATGCTTCGCCTCGGCGTTCACGGGCCGGTGCGGGTCATAGAATGCGGTATAGCGGACGCCACGAAAGAGCGCGCGATCGTCGGGGGGAAGTGGTGGCGTCTTCTTGCCGCGGCGCTTCAGCGGGGTCGGCATTGGCGGCGTCGCCTTCACGCCGTCGAGGATGCTCGCGACGTCGTCACTTCCGAGGA
>DATEPP010000013.1:0-10678 GCA_035273165.1 Gemmatimonadaceae bacterium | reverse complement strand
CGGAGCGATCCGGCGACGCCGAGTGCGCACACGATTGATGATTCTCTCATCGAGGACCACCTCGCCAGCTTTCTCGCCGACCTTGCCGGGACAGTCTCCAGCCTTCAGGTGGCCGGCGCCGAAAAGGAGGCCAACCTGCGCGACGGAACGGCGATCCAGCGAGCGATCTCGCAGCGCCACGGTGCTCAGCGCGCTCGCCTGGGATGGAGCGAAGCGGAGATCCGGCGCGAGTTCGTCATCCTGCGTGAAGAGGTGGACGCCGGCGTGCGTCGCCGCTCACGGAAGGCGCACAGCAGCCGAAGCGGCGCGGGCGAGGCGGAACGTAACGTCATGCCGCGCGCGCACGACCTGCTCGATAGCTTCCTCGTTCGGGCCGAGCAGCTGAGCATCGACGGATATCGCCGGACGCTCGACGCTACGCGCTGAGCCGCGCTACCCGTTAGGCGCGTCGCCCGGCGGCGCAACAGGGAGAGTGAGGGTGAAGATGGAGCCCCGGCCCACCGCGCTCTCCACGGATAAGTCGCCGCCCATGGCCCGCGCCAGCTCACGGCCGATCGCGAGGCCGAGCCCCATGCCGTGCTCGTTGCCCGCGTCTCCCATCTCGACCTGCACGAACGGTTGAAAGACCCGCTCCAGCATCTCCGGCGGAATCCCACGACCCGTGTCGGCGACATGAATGGCGGCGCGGTCCGCGACCGCGACACAGCCGACCGACACCTGCCCGCCGTTAGGCGTGAACTTGGCCGCGTTCGTGAGCAGGTTGAGGAGGATACGCTGCAGTCGGTCGCGGTCGGCGCGGACGACCAGCTCGGGCGAACACTCCTCGAGGATGAGCCGCACGCCCGCCTCCATGTAGCGTGGCATCACCGTCGCCTCGGCCTCGCTCAGCTCCGCCCGGGCGGACAGCGGCTCGAGACGCAGCGGCAGCCTCGCATCCTGCTCGCGCGCGACGGTGAGCAGGTCGTCGAGCATTCCGAGCAGCGACCGCGCCGCGCGCTTGATGCGCGAGAGATCCGCGACCTGGTCCTCGGTCACCGGGCCGCGGACGCCTAACGCGATCAGGTCGGCGTAGCCCGAGATCGCGCCGAGCGGCGTGCGCAGGTCGTGCGACATCATCGACAGGAATCGGGACTTCGCCGCGCTCGCCGCTTCGACGGCCTTCTTCGCGCGGATCAGCTCCAGCTCGTACTTTTCCCGCTCGCGGATGCGGAGGATCGCGAAGTCGATCTGTGCGCCGCCGTCCATCTCGCGACGGACCGCGTTCACGAGCACAGGGACCGGCGCGCCCGAGCGCGTACGCAGTGTCATGTACAGCTCGTCCGCGCGGCCGTGCAGCTTCACCATCGGAAAGACGTGCGTCTGGTAGAAGATGCGTGACGGCACCGTCAACAGTGTCTCGACGCTTCGCCCCGCGAGGACCTCGCCGAAATTCTCGGTCATCGTCACGAGCGTGAGGTTCGCGGCGACGATGATGCCGTCGTCGCGGACCGACATCAGCCCGCACGGAGCAAGATCCCAGCGCTCCGTCACTGGCGGTGCGGCTCGCTCAGCCTCGAGCTGTGCCGGCGTTCTGGTCACGCAGATATTCCCGGATGAGCCGGATCGTCTCTTCCGGATGACTCATGTGAGGGCAGTGTCCCGTTGCCTGCATCAATCGCAAGGTGCTGCCAGCGAGGTTGCGATGAACGTACTCGCCCACCTCGCCTGGGGCGATGAGGTCGTCGGAGCACTGAAGAATCAGCGACGGAACACGCACGTCGCGCAGGTCCGCGCGATTGTCCGCGAGGAACGTCGCGCGCGCGAAGCGGCTGGCAATCTCGGGATCGGTTGAGCAGAAGCTCTCGGTCAGCTCTTCGGCGAGCTCCGGGCGTTCCGGATTCTTCATGATCTGCGGCGCGAGGTAATTCGCCCAGCCGATGTAGTTCCGCTCCATCGTCGACAGCAGCTCGTCGATGTCGCTCCGCTCGAAGCCACCGACGTAGCCCGGCGGGTCGTTCACATAGCGAGGCGACGGCCCGATGAGAATGAGCCGCGAAAAGCGCTCGGGCTCGCGCTTGGCGGCGAGCACCGCGATGATCGAGCTCACGGAATGCCCGACGACGATTGCGTTCCGCAAGTCCAGCGCGCGACAGATCTCGAGCAGATCCTCGGCGTATCCATCGAGGGTCGCGTAGCGGCTGGGATCGTACGCACCAAGATCGGAGCTGCCCGCACCGACGTAGTCGAAGAGGACGATGCGGTAGTCCTTCTCGAAGGCCGGGGTGATGAAGCGCCACATGTGCTGGTCGCAACCGAACCCATGGGCGAAGATCATCGGCGTCTGCCCACGGCCGAAGACTTTGACGTGATTTCGGCGGACGACGTCTTCTGCGGTCAGTGTCATCTGGTTGGTTTCTCCATCCCTCAAAATCTATTGCTGCTGGCCACATGGGGAATGGCGAGCTTGTCCGCACCGTCCTGGGACCCGCGGAGGACAACCGCACACCCGTAGCGTGCCTAACGCGCAGCGAGCTCGATCGTCGTCGTCGATGACGCGCCGGGGGCCAGCGAAGGGAGGAGGAGCCGAATCATGTCCCGGTCGCTCGGAAGGAGCCGAGCGCCGCCGTCAGTCGAGATGGCCCGACCCTCCGGGAGGGCGATGCGCGTCACGACACCCTGCATCGGGGAGGTCCCTGCGTTCCGGACGTCGAGAATCAGCCGCGTGCGACCCGCCCGGCGCGCGTGAATGTTGACCATGCTCCGTCCAAGCCACCAGTCGGCGACGGCACCGGCGGTGGTCACCCAGGTCGTGCTGTCGCTGGCGACGTAGCGCGCGACGCGCGCGAGCGCCGGAACGAGCTCCGGTCGCGCCAACATCTGCGAGTGATAGCTGAGCAGATAGAGCCCGCCTAACGCGTGCACCTTGTCGAAGGCTGCGATGAAACGTGACGCAAGCGAGTCGACGCTGGTGTCACCGCGGCGCCCGACCTCGATGAAGTCGTCGTTGGTCACTCGACCAAGCACGACGAGCGGGCGCGCCCCGACCGTGAGGATCTCGGGACTCGCCGCCCGGCCGTTCAGCGTCGCGAAGACGTATCGTCCCCCCGTCTCGAGCCAGCTCTCGAGCGTCGTGTTGTCGTATTGCTCCTCGGGTGGCCGGAGACCGGCGACGGTGTGACCGAGAAGGCTCGTCAGCTCGCGCTGGCTTTCCTCGAGCATTGCGACTTGCTGCTCCTTGCTCGCTCCACCGAGAAGGCGGTGTCGCGGCGTGTGGCTGCCGATCTCGCCGTTTGCAGCCATCGCGCGCGTGAGATCAGCGTTGGCCTGGGCAAGCCGCGATACGAGGAAGTAGCTGCCGGAGACCTTTGCGGCGCGCAACGAGTCGACGGCATAACGAGCGTTGGCGAATTCGTCTTCCACGTCCTGCGCGAAGACGGCCGCTGCCGTCTTGCCGTTCGGCCATGGCTCGACGGTGGCGAGCGGGATGCCCGCTGCCCAGGCGACGGAATTCCGCGTCAGGCGAAGCGCGAGCGCACGGTCCCATGGTCGGTCGGCGATGCTCCGGAGGTCGAATCCCCAATAGACGGCACGCGACGAACCGATGGCGGTGTGCACCAAGGCACCGTCGACCAACTGCTCGCCGCGCACCTCGCGCGGATTGAGCGTGTAGTCCGAGAAATACGCCTCGCGCTCGGGCGTGCGCAGCGCGACGTGATTCCCCACGGTGAGCTCGAGTCGCGCGCCCGGCGGGATGTCCATGCCGAGCGGGCCGCCGCGGAGGAAGGTGACGTAGCACTCGGCGCGCGACGCGTCGAGTGTGTCGAGCCGGGTCGCGGCGGAGAGCTGCGCAACCAGACCGTAGCCAACTGGACGACAGCCGCCATCGCGAACGCCCGAAAGCCAGGTGACGAGGAGTCCAATACCGCGCTTGGAGGCGACGTCGATCGCGTGGCGGGCGTCGCGTCCGAGACAGGGGGAGGCCGGTACGATGAGTACTTGATCATCCGTCATCCCGACCGCGGCCGCTGGCGATACCTCCCGCGCACTTGCTCCGATGGCGCGGAGGGCCTCGCGCCAGGTGGCGACGATGCTGTCCATCGTCGCGCCGCGATCGTAGTAGCTGTTTGATGCCGGGTCGCGGAGGATGGCCACCCGTACGGGGCTGCCTAACGTAGCCGGCGGTAATCGTGAGCCGCGATCGACTACCGTCTTCGCACCCGCGAATCGGCGCGCGTCACGTTCGGCGGTGAGGGCGAGCGCACGCTGCCGCTGCCAGGCGACGACGCCCAAGGTCAGCAGCGCGACGGCCGCGACGAACGCGACGCCGCCTGCGAACGATCGCCACCGCGTCGGACGGTCAGGGTGCACGATCGTCCACCTGCGCCGGCGCGACCTCGACCCGGCTCGGGAAGAAGCGCTCGAAGAATACGGGCTCGTCGCCTTCGCCGGGCCGGATCATCGCCGGCCGGCGCCGTTCGCGAACCTTGTACGCCATGTAGCTCCCGACCGCGAGGATGAGCGTGACGATGAACGAGACGAGGATGATCGTCGAGAGCAGCACGTTGATGGACATGGACGTCTCCCTTGCAGTCAGTGACACGTTCTCAGATTCGACCCACGCGCTCGAGCTTGCCCCAGCTCATCTTCACGCGGAACAGCTCCTCGACCGTGGCGAACAGCTTGGCAACGTCGATGAGCACGACGAAGAACAATCGATAGATCACAGCGTACGGGACGAGCCCGAGGTCTTCCTCCTCCATCGCCACCGTGTGGAGCGCGGCCGCGACGTCGAGCAGCGTGAGCAGAATCCACCAGTAGACGACAAAGTCCGCCGCGCCGGCCGAGAGCGCGGCAACGACGAAGAACAGATTCCCGACGATGTTCATTACCGGCCAGACGATGGCCTCGAAGAGCATCGCGAGGAGCGAGGCCCAGACGCTGAAGCCGCCTTTCGGTGCAATGAGCCACGAGGCGCGCTTCCGGAGTGCCTGGAGAATGCCGCGCGTCCAGCGATAACGCTGCTTGATCAGATCGAGGAGCGACTCGGGCGCCTCCGTATACGCGACGGCGCGATCCTCGTAGACGACGTGCCACCCTGCCGTGAGGATCTTGAGCGTCAGGTCGGCGTCCTCCGCAAAGGTGTCGCTGTCGTAACCGCCGACGGCCGCGAGCGTCTCGCGGCGGAAGATGCCGATCGGCCCAGGAATGATGTTCACGACGCGCAGAAATCCCTGAGCGCGCCGCGCCATGTTGAGCCCTTCGATGTACTCGAGTGCCTGCAGTCGCGTCCACATGCTGTCACGGTTGCAGACTTTCACGTTGCCAGCCACCGCTCCGACCTTGGGATCGACGAAATGCCGCATCGCCGCGGTGAGGGTCCGGCGATCGAGACGTGAATCGCCATCCATGCAGACGACGAACGGATGCCGAGCGATGGCGATGCCGGTGTTCAATGCATTGGCCTTCCCGGCGTTCGCCTTGCTCACGACGCGCACGACGACGCCGCCATGCCGTCCCTCGAGCTCCGCGGCGCGGGCGTACGTCTCGTCCGTCGAGCCGTCGTCCACCACGAGAACCTCGTACGCCGGGTAGTCCAGCTCGAGCAGGCTGCGGATCGCCGACTGGATGACGGGCGCTTCGTTGAACGCGGGGACGATCAGCGTCACGGGTGGAGTCGGGGCCGCGCCGTCGTACTCGTTTGCTGAACTCTCACTCTCGATGTGCTGCAGATAGCCGAGCCAGAGCAGCGCGAAGTACCGCACGACGAGCAGCACGAGAAAGGTGAGCACGATGCCGATGCCGATGCGCAACGCCGTACTGTCGGCCTCCAACGGCGCGTTGGCCATCGCGACCGACATCACCGTCGACACCACGAGCAGGAGAAAGACGCCCGCGAGCAGAACCAGGAGATAGCGCGATCGCACCGCGGATCACCACTTCATGTGAAGACGAATCGAGCCGTTGAGCGATTGATAATTTCCCTCGCGGCCACGACCGTAGCCAGCTGCCGCGCTGGCGTCCCATCGGCCAACGTGATACCGCAACTCGCCGCCAGTCGAGAACTCGAACGCCTGGCGCGAGGAGAAAAGCCCACTGGTGTTTCCGCCGGGCGCCACCACAGGCTCCTCGCTGCGCGCAAGACCGGGAAGTGCTCGCACGGCGACGCTGAGACCACGCGCCGGCTGCCCCGTAACTTCGATCCCGACCGCCTGACTCGTGTACCGATGTGGATCCCAATAGAGGTCGCTCTGGCGGGCGAAGCCCATCACCGACCCGTCGTAGATCGCGGCGACGTTGGACGCGAGTGGCACGCGCACGGCGGCGCTCACCAGATTGCGAGCGTTGCCGTCGCTCAGTTCGAGCCGCTCACCACTCACTGTCAGCGAGGCGCTGCCAACCGGCACCGACACGCTCGCCGACGCCGTGCGCCCGACGATCGGCCCCGCCGAAGCGTTAGGCACACCCGCCGGCACCAGCGTGGCCAGTGACATCAGCGAGCCGTACACCGGTCCCGTTCCAACCGCCACGCTGCCGGACACGCGACCTCGCTCCCAGTCGAGGGCGACGCCGCCAAAGCCCATGTCGCGGACTCGCGCGTGTCGGGCCAAACCCGCCGCGGCTGAAAGCGTGACGTGCGATCCGAATCGGTGTTGGGCGCGCAGATCCGCCGCGAAGCCGTCCACGTGGTTCTGTCGCGCGTTGGCGGAACGCTGCGCGACTCGCCGCTGCTCGACGCCGACGCCAATGACGGTCTGGTCGTCGACGGCGATCCCCGTGCTCATCCCGGCCGCGAGGAACAGAAAGCCGGTGTTGTCCTCCGTGTACGCCGTCTCGGTGCTCCAGCCATCCTCGGCCCGGCCGATGCTCGCCACGTAGAGCGTTTGCCGCCGGCGCAGCTCGGCGAGGGCCACCGTCACTCGTGGGTCGTTAGGCACGAGCGCGAGCGCTCGCAGGTACATCGCTCGCGATTCGTCGAAGCGCCCCTCCCAGCGAGCAACGTCGCCGAGCAACGCATACCCTTCGTAGGAGGGCGACATGGCGACCGAGCGGCGTAGATCCGCCGCGCCGCGGTCATTGTCACCGTGCCAGACGTAGAGTTGCCCACGCGCGAGGAGGAGCCCGGCCGTTGGCTGATGCGCGATGAGCACCCCGTACTGCTCGATCGCCCGCTGGCTGTCACCCGACCACGCGAGCGCACGGGCGTAATCGAGCCGGAGACTGTCGTTCGGCGGCTCCAGCGCCACCGCGCGGCCGAGCAATGCTGCCGCGCCTGACGAGTCATTGGCCGCGCCATGCGCAGCGGCTGCCTCGCGCAGAAGCGTTGCCGTTGCTCCGCCGGCCAGCAAAATGTCGAACTGCTCGGCGGCCTCGCTCGGCAACCCCTCGTTCACCAGAGCGCGGGCATAGGCAAGTCGATAGGGAGCGTACGTCGATTCTTCCGCTACCCAGTTTCGCGCTTCCGAAACATTGGGGTCGTAGCTCGCCCGCGCTGCATGCAAGAGCGCGACAACCGAGCTGTCGCCGGGAGCGGCTGCCCAGAGCCCGCGGAGCAGTTGCTCTGCCTCGCGCGGCCGCTCGCCCCAGAGAAGGGCACGGGCCAGACCGAGGCGATGATCCCGCGACGCGGGTTCGCGCGCAACGAGCCGTCGGTATTCTTCCGCGGCCTCGACGTATCGTTGACCCGCGAGCAGAGCCGCCGCGAGCTCGGCACGCGCCTCGGCGCGTGGCTCGAGCGCGAGGAGCTGCCGGTAGCGTGTGACGGTCGCGGCTGTCCTGCCTAACGAATTGTCGATCCGCGCCGACTCCAGAAGGAGCTCGGTGTCCGAAGGGTGGGTCGCGAGCCAGCCATCGATCACATCCGCGGCGTCGCTGAGGCGGCCGGCCTGCGTCAGCAGGAATGCGCTGTCCGTTACCGCCTGACGCGGCGGCTTGTGCCACACGTACGGCCCTTCTTCGAGCGACCACCAATCGACCCGCGGCGCGTTGCGAGCGCGCCAGAGGGCATCGTCGCGAGCGAAAGCCTCATACGCGCTCCGGTTCGGTCGCACCGCTGCCGGAGCGATGACGGCAAACTGGTCGTCGCCTTCCACTCGAGCGATCGGCTTCTCGTGGGCGATGGCAGCATAGAGCGTGTGGATCGCATAGACGGCGCTGCCGGCGAGCACCGCGATGGCGGCGACCAGCATTGCGGCGTATCGCGCACCGCGATGGCGGCGTGGCACGAGTGGTTGGCGCGGCGTGGCCACCTAACGACCCTCCGCGCGCGCGCCCCGATTCTCTCGTGGAGGAGCGCCAGACACGCCAGACGATGTCGGTGCGTCAGCGGGCGCGCCGCTCAACAAGCCGATGACGCGCTCCTTCTTTACCGGATACGACGCAACGTCGGCAACGATCTCCCCTTCGCCGAGCTGATGCCAGCTCTCACGAATGCGCTCCACGAACGGTGCCACGTCCTTTCGACGCGCCGCGTGCAGGTAGACGGCCACCGCGCCGCCGAGCGCTCCCGCCAGGTCGCCGCCGTCGACGCGCAATGCGTCGAGCACGACGGTGGCGAGGCGGTCCAGCTGTGAAGGCGCGTCTGGGCGCAACAGCACCAGCGTGAAAAATGCCGCGGTCTCGTCACGCAGCCGGGCATCGACGGCGGCCCGGAAATCGGCCGCATCGAGCAGCTGTGGCCCATCCTGGCCGCGGGGCTGCATCACGAGCGCCACCTCGTGCTCGGGCGCCACGTGCATCGTGTGGCCGCGCGCGATGATGGCCTGCATGCGGACCAGAAACTCCAGCGGGTGGAGGTCGCCCGCGAGGAAGTCGTCCGCTCCAGCGCGGAGGGCGCGCGCTCGATCGTCCGCCCGGAGATGAAACTGCGTGACGAGAACGACCGGCGAACGATTGCCAGAACGCCGGAGCTCGCGCACCAGTGTGAGCGCGTCATTCACGGTGTCGCGCCGTACCTGCACGAGCACGCCGCCGCTCGGGGCCGAGAGATCGGCGAAGGCGCTCGGCAGCGAATGCCGCAGTGTGAGTTGATACGACGCGCTGAGCGTCGCGAGCAGCTCTTCCGGAAAATCCCGCGCCGTGTCGATGACGATGAGCTTCTGCGAAACTTCGCCGCGCACATCGTCCGCGCGCCGGCGCTGATCGCGTACAAGGCCGACGATGCCCTCACCCGAGCGAATGGCGAAATGCACGGGAGCCGTCGACGGCACCGCGTAGCGAATCTTGCGAATCTCGATGCAGAGCTCGCGTTCGGCATCACGCGCGAAATGCAGAATCGCGCCGGCTCGCTGCACGAGGGGCTCGACCCGTCGATCGTAGAGACCCGCGAGATCGGCGGGATAGGTGATCATCGACGTGCAGCCGAGCCGATCGAGAAATGCGAGGAGCGCGAGAATGCCGGCGCCGGAGGCCGCGCCAGCCTCGAGAAGGGGCGCCACCGAATCGATGACGACGCGCGCCGGCTGCGTCGTACCGATCAGTCGCTGAAGCTCGTCGAACGCAACCTCGGGAGAGGCGGCGCGCGCCAGGCGTCGCACGAAATCGAGTTGGTATCGGACGAGGATGACCCGTTCGTCCGCGAGTGCCCGCTCGAGATCGAGACCGAGGTAATGGGCTTCGCTGATGAGGTCCGTCGGATCATCCTGGGTGAGGATGACCGCGGGCTCGCCGCGCAGAATCGCCGCGCCAATGAAGGCCAGGCAGGCCGCCGTCTTGCCCGTGCCCGGTGCGCCGCTGAGCACATAGCAGCGGCGAGGGACGAGCCCGCCAATGCGGTCGTCTAACGGCGCGATCCCACTCCCCACCAATTGAGACATCCCAGACCCTTGGCCGCCAGGCGGCCCGGGCATGACGCCCGCCGCAGTCAATTCGTGATGGAAAACACAACATTTGTGTACTAATGCAGGTGTGATGCCGTTCTGACACGACCCCAGCAGGAATCCGCGCGGCGGTCGGCGTCGTCCCCGTGCGCCCTACCGTACAGAGGCGAAGAGACGGTTCTGTGCTGCTTCCGTTGCACGGATTCTGCTTGCCGAGCGCCCCCCCAAGGCACCTTGAACAGCGACGGAGGCGATGGTGTTGTCGGACCGACCTAACGAGCCGGTGAATGACGGCAGCGAGCGGAGTGGCGCAGCGGAGAATGCATCGCCGGCGAATGGCGGCGACGCCGCGCCGACGAAGTCGAGGCCGACGATCCGATGGGTGCAGCTCGCGTATGACCTCGAGCAGTACGGCGACCCCGATCCGGACGAGCGCGGCGAAGTGTTCTGACTACCCGTTCGTGTAGCGCTCGATCGCCTCGTCGAGCAGCGTGCGGGCGCGACGCGAGCCGCGGCGGCCGGTTGGCTCGAATTGCTTCCCCGCCTGCTCGTTGTAGCTGATGAAGAAATGCTCAATCTGGCTCAACACCGCGTCCGGCAGGTCGTCGAAGCTCTTCACGTCCGCGAACAGCTCGCTGATGGTCGCGACGGCGATGAGCCGGTCGTTCTTCATCGATGATCCGTCGCGCTCGGTCTGCATTGCCTCGATTACGCCGATGAGCCGCGACGGGACGAGCGTTCCGGCGGGCACCGCTTCGTCGATGAGCAGAAGCACATCGAGTGGATCACCGTCGCCGCCTGTCGTCGACGGCACGAAGCCAAAGTCGAAGGGGAAGCTCATTCCCTGCGGCAGGATCTTCGAGGCGACGAATGTCCCGAGCTCT
>DATEPP010000012.1:0-3996 GCA_035273165.1 Gemmatimonadaceae bacterium | reverse complement strand
CTACGCTGCAGCTCATCGCCGATCACGTCAGACAGCACGGCAGAAAGCCGATCGTCTACTCCGGCTCGTTGTCGATGAGCGAGCGCGCGAAAAAGCTCGCCGCCTTCAAGGAAGACGCTGACGCGGTGCTCGTGGCGACGCGCGCCGGCACCGAAGGCTTGAATCTGCAATTCTGCAACTGCCTCGTGAATTACGAGCTCCCCTGGAACCCGATGGTCGTGGAGCAGCGCATCGGCCGCATCCACCGCATCGGCCAGACGCGCGAGGCGCACATCATCAACTTCGCCGCCCGCGAGACGGTCGAAGCGCACGTGCTTAGGCTCCTCGACCAGAAGATCAAGCTCTTCGAGCTCGTCATCGGTGAGCTCGACGTCATCCTCGGCGACTTCGGCGGCGCCGATTCACTCGAGGAGAGTCTTGCCGACGCGTGGCTGAGCGCCGACTCCGACGACGTCTTCGAGGAGCGCGTCGAGGCGATCGGCGAACAGATCGTCGCCAGTCGCGAAGCGGGCAAGCTTCAGGAAAGACTCAACTCGGACGTCGCCGCGGAAGACAACGCCCAGCGTGTCGAACGCGAGTTCCGGCAGCTCACCATTCCCGCTCGGGTGCGCCTCGCCTACGGAACGAACCATCTCCAGCTTGCCCGCGGCGTCGACGCCAAGCGCCAGCGCATCGGTCTCCACGTCGGCGAGATCCTCGAGGCGCTGGAGTCCACGACCACGCCGGAAGATGCGGGCATGCATCCGGACTATGGCCCGCTCACTATCCTCACCGGTGTCACGGGCACCGGCCGCGGCGTGCGGCTCACCGTCCAGGCGGATCGCCTTCCGATGACGCTCGTCGACCTGTCGGCCGACGTGGAAGCGCCCCTCTCGTTAGGCGATCGATGACGGCAGTCCCGCAACAGGGCGCTGCGACGGATGGATTCGTCAATCCGGATCCGCACGAGCCGCTCGTCGACGCGAGAATTCGCCCGCTGCTCGAGCGGTACGCGGCGATTGCCGGCGCCGAGCTGATCGACGTCGGCGAATCGCTTGTCGAGCTGCGCCTGCCCCAGGCGGAGCGCCAGTGGTTTCGCAATCGCGCGCAGTTGCGAATCGCCTTCACCCTCGATGCCCTCGAGCGTGAGCCGGAGTCGGAGATAGCGGTCGTCGGCAGCAGCTTCGTCGATCAGCTCGTCGGGGCGATCCGGTCGCGCGGCAGCCGCGCGTATCACGGACGCCTCCCCGCCGAGCAACCGACGGGAACGGAGTTGGCGGAGCTGCGCGTTCCGATCACGAACGGCACCGCCGGCGCCGCGCGCGCCGATGTCGCCTGGCATAAAGTCGTCCGCCTGCTCGCCCGGGTGATCGTGCGCGCGGGGAGTGATGTCGAGGAGCATCTGCTCGAGAGCAGCTTCGTCGACGCGGCGACCGGTATCGCCGTCCCCGATGAGGTCGCGGCGAAATGCGCGGCTGGTGTGGAGGGTAGTAGCAAAAGCAGATCCCTCGCTCCGCTCCTCGGGATGACAAACGATTGTCATCCCGAGCACAGCGAGGGATCTGCTTTTTCCGTCGCCCCCACACGCCCCATCGGCGATCTCATCGCCATTGCCTTGGAGGGACTCCGCGCGGGCCTCGAGCCAAGAGTGATGCGCCTCCGCGACGACGCACAGCGCCGGCTCCAGGACGAGCTGCTCCGTATCGATCGCTATTACGAAGCACTGCTCGCCGGCACCGCGCCTGACGGGACGGCCGACGCGTCTGACCGCCGCGCGATCGAAGCCGAGCATGCGCGCCGTCGCGCCGAGGAGGAGCGCCGGCATCAGGTGCGAGCGGTCGTGCATCCGGTGCAGCTCACCGAGTGGGAGCTGCTCGTGCAGCGCGCGCAATGGGAGCTCTCCAGCCGCGCCGGTGTGCGTGCGCCACTCATCGCGCAACGGTGGCTCAATGGCTCCGGCGATTGGACGCTCGCGTGTCCTGAATGCCGCAGCACGAGTATCCGCTGGCTCTCGGTGTGCAAGTCGGGCCACGTCGCGTGCGACACCTGCGCCTACACCTGCGGCGTCTGTAACGAGGACTTCTGCTGGGATCACGGCATCGCGTCCTGTCATGTCGACGGCCATCCGACCTGCACCGAGCACGCGCGCACCTGTGTCTCGTGTCACGAGCCCTACTGCACCGGCCACGAATCGTTATGCGCCGAAGGCGGCCATCCCGCCTGCAGCGAGTGCGTGAAGCCGTGTGCCATCTGCGCCCGGGCGATCTGCGAGGAACATGCAACGCTCACCGCGCTCTCCGCGCCACGGGGACAGCGGCGTCTCTGCGCGGAGTGTCTCACACAGTGCGAGGGTGGACGAAGCGAGCACGTTGGCGTCGACGAGGTCACGCGCTGCGTGACCTGTGGGAAGTCCGTCTGCGAGCACCATCGCTCGACCTGCGGCGTCGATCAGAGCGTGCACTGCTCCACGCATCTGCGGCGCACGGACGTGTCGCGTCGTCTCGTCTGCGACAAGCATCGCGCTGAATGCGCCTTCGATCCCGGCGCCATCTTCGCATCGGACGAGGTCGCGATCTGCACCTCCTGCGGCGTGCAGGGGTGCAGTCGGCACACCCATCCCTGCGTCGAGGACGGCCGCGCCTACTGTGACAAACACGCCATGATGCTGCGCACCGAGCCGGGCAAGTTCGTCTGTCGCGCGCACGGCGCGATCTGTCACGTCGATCAGAGTGCCTATCGACTCGGCCAGACCGTCGACTGCCCTGTCTGTGCGCAGGGGACATGCAAGTCGCATCTGCGAACCTGCGGATGGTGCGGGCGCATGGTGTGCGTGCAGGAGATGAACGCTATCCACAACCGCTGCGCGACCTGCTCGCAGCTCCGCGACATCGCCGAGCCGACGGACAATCTCGTCGCCGCCGCCGCGTCAGCGCTCGGCGATCGGCCCACGCCAAAACGGTGGCGCGGTGCCCGCGATGCAACGCATACCGTCCTCGAGCTCGACCTCGGCTGGACCCGGCGCGTCGTGCTCGCCGTTCGTCACGGCGAGAACGTCGCGAGCCACGGCCTGACGCACTCGGCCATCGGCTCGAAGAAGATCAACACTCGCGGCTGAAGTCGTTAGGCAGCGGCGCTCGTTGGCGATGCCTCGAGCCGCTCCCGCAGCCGCGCCTCGACGCGCCGGCTCATCGACGTAAGGCAATACCGGGCAAAGATCACCGCGGCGCCGAGCAGTAGAGCGCCCCTCCGCAACACCGTCGCCGGCGCTTCTTCACCCAAGCTGAGAGCTCGGAACGTCACCACCGCGACGGTGAGCATCCACACGCCGATCACGATCTTCGTCAGAGGGGAAACGATGAGGCGGCCCCTCACGCGCGACCCTGCGCTCGCAGGCTCGATCAGCGCCAGGAGCCGCGCCCCTTCGACGTCGAACGTCTCGCCGTATTCGGGCTGGAAGAGGAAGCTCTCGTTCGCTTCGCTCAATCTCCAGCCGATGATCTGCCGTTTCCGGTATGCCGCGAGATCCAACTGATCGCGGGAGGTCGCATACGCGCGCAGACGCGTCCGTGCGACCGGCACGGGGGACCGTCGCCTCGAACGCCAGTGGTCGACTGAAGAGCATACCAGCTGGACGAGCGAGCTCGCCCCTGGATCACGCGGAGGCAAGAGCAGTCTATCGGAGTGCACGGCGGCTGAAGGTAAAGATCTCGACCGAAGAGCAGTCGATCGGTGGTGCACGGCGGCTGAAGGTAAAGATCTCGACCGAAGAGCAGTCGATCGGGGGTGCTAGGCGGCACCATGCCAAATTTGGGATGTGCGCATCCGGGCTCCCTGGGAGCATCATTGCTGGCATCCCAAATTTGGCATGAAGCCGCCGTCGCACCCCCGATCGACTGCTCTTCGGTCGAGATCCGTACCTTCGAACGTCGCAGACCCAATCGACTACGTCACTAGAGCCCACGGGCTCGCGCAAGATCGCAGCTCCGGCGCGCGGCGCTCCATTCGATCGTTCCACGC
>DATEPP010000011.1:0-19751 GCA_035273165.1 Gemmatimonadaceae bacterium | reverse complement strand
CCGTCTTATATGGAGTCGCGCGCTGGTCGCGCGCTCCTGCTCCTCTCGCCTTGCTAGTGATCCCTGCGGCGCAGCGCCTGAGGGGAACGCTGATGACGCTGACACGTCGCAGATACCGCTGAGAAAAAAGCGGTAACGACTTTTTTCAAAGAGGCGTTCCCGCATGTTATGCATTTTCTGCGGATTCAGCGCCATCAGCGTCCTCTGCGTTCAATCCAGTCTCATCGCCAAGGATGCCAGCCGAGTACAGGATGGGCTGGTTGCTGAAGTAGTTCTCTTGACGCTGTGAGCTCTCAGCTTGCCCTCTCGCATCTGGGCTCGCCGTCGCGGGTGAGATCTATGCGCGGCGCTCCATGTCCCCCGTCCCGCATCCCGCGCCCCGCGCCCCGCTAAACAGCGCGCCCGACCCCTCGCACGATCCCCTCCACACGCCGCTCCGGATCGAAGTACCGCTGCGCCAGTCGCTGCATCCGCTCTGCGGTCACTGCCCGCACGCTGCGCTCGAATGTTTCGAGATCGCTCAACTCACCGAACAGCCACGCGTCGATCACGTCGCCGAGCACCGCGCCGCCGCTTTGCTGCTGGATCGCGTGCACGCCGATCGCGTACGTCTGTGCTCGCTCCAGCTCCTCGGCCGACACCGGCTCCGTACGCAGCCGCTCGAACTCGGCAAGCAGCCCAGCCCGTGCCGCGTCCTCCTTCTCCGGCGACGTCGCGATGTACGCGCCGAAAGTCCCCGCGGCGCGACGGGTCGCGCTGAACGCCGTCACCGTGTAGCATAACGACTGCTTGTCGCGCAGCTCGTCGAAGAAGCGGCCGCCCAACCCGCTCGCGACGCTTGCGATCATCGACGCGGCAAACCGGTCCGGATCCGTCCGCGTCGGCCCTGGAAAGAGCAGTCCCATCGCGGTCTGTGCCTTGTCCCGCCGCTCGACCGTGGTCACGACGCTCGAGGGCCACTCGGGAGTCGCCAGTCGCGACGGTTCCGCGCGACCCAGCTCCGCGAATTCCCGCGCGGCGATCGCCGCCAGCGCGTCGGGGTCGCCATCGGCTACGATCACTACCACGGGGGCCGACGACGGACCGAGCAGCCGCTCGCGATGCCATACGGCGACATGTGTGTGCTCGATGGCGCGCAGCGACTCTTCCGTGCCTGTCGCCGGCACGCCGTAGGGGTGTCCGTGAAACGCGGCCTGCGTCGCCAGGCGCATCGGATACCGAAACATGTCGTCGCGCGACGCGATGACGTCGGCAATGGCAACGGTCCGTTCCGTCTCCAGCGCCTCCGGATCGAAGATTGGATGCTGCGCGACGTCGGCGAGGAGCGCCATTGCCGCGCTCGCGTAGCTCGTCGGCACCGAGATCGTCCACCCGAAGCTGTCCGCTCCGACAGATCCCCCGATGCTCCCGCCAAGCATCTCCGATTCTTCGGCAATCTGGAGCGCTGTGCGCGTCGTCGTGCCCTTCTGTGCCGTGCGCACCATCAACGTCGTGAGGCCAGCGCTCGCTTCCGTCTCCGCACTCGCTCCTCCGAGCGAGAAGACGCCCACATGGACGAGTGGCGCGCCCGCTTTGAGCCGGACGAGGATCGGCAGGCCTGACGGCGCGCGGTACACGATGACGCCCGCCTCTTCCCGCTCGCGCCACACTGCTGGCTCGTTAGGCGACGGCGCCTGGGGATGATACGGCGCGCTCACGGGGAGCGCTTCCGCGCGACGACCCTCGAGCAGCTTCAGCATCGCTGCGCCATCCGCGGCAACGGGTGCTGCGTCGTTAGGCCGGTAGACGATCAACCCAGCCTGCTCGGGGGTGAGATACCGATTCGCGACGTCGAGCAGCTGCTCGCTCGTCGCGGTCAGGAGCCGCTCGATGTACCAGTCGCCGAGCTTCCAGTCGCCGAGCGCTTCCCACTCCGCCAAGTAGTTGGCTTGACCCTCCATGTCCTCGAAGCGACGCACCCACCGTGACTCGTACAGCCGCTTCGCCCGCGTCAGCTCGTAGTCGCCAATCCCTTCCTCGCGCACGCGCCGCAGCTGATCCCACGTCGCGATCGCGGCATCCAGCGTCATCGGCGGCGGCGTCTCCGCGTGCACGACGAAGACGCCCAGCTCCGTCGGCGTGTAGTCGTACGCACTCACCGCGGCGGCGAGCTTTCGCTCTCGCACGGCACGATACAATCGCGATGCGCGACCGGCACCGAGCACCATCGCCAGCAGGTCGAGTGCGGGCGTATCGACGTGGAGCGTGCCCGGCGTTCGCCATCCCATCGTGAGTTGCGTCTGACCGATGTCTCCGGCGAGCTCACGATATCGGAAGCCACCCGTCCCTTCTTCGGTCGGCCCGGGCGATCGCGTTGGGGTTCCACCGGGCAGTATGCCGTACAGTCGCTCGACCTCGCGCATCGCATCGTCAGGGTCGACCGCGCCGACGATCGAAAGAACTGTGTTGCCGGGATGATAGAAGTTGCGATAGAACCCGAGCAACGCGTCACGTGTCAGCGCGCGCAAACCCGGCTCGCGGCCGATCCGCCACCGGCGAATGCGATGCTTGTCATGCAGCAGCTCGTAGAGCGTCTCGGTCGCCACCGCGGCTGGATTGTCGGCTTTTCGCTTCGCTTCCTGGATGATGACCTCGAGCTCTCGCGCGAGCTCCTCCGAATCGATGAGCGAGTTGGCGTATGCGTCTGCCTGGACCTCCAGCCCCTGTCGGAAGCCCGTGGCTGGAAGCACCGTGTAGTAGCTGGTGTGATCGTAGATCGTCGCGGCGTTGAGGTAGCCGCCCACGGCTTTCGTCTGCTTCGCGATCTCTCCGACACCTCGTGTTGGCGTCCCCTTGAAGTACATGTGTTCGAGGACGTGCGCGATGCCGACGATATCGTCCGTCTCGTCGAAGTAGCCCGCGCTCACGAATGTCACGATCGCGACGACGGGCGCGGAGAAGTCCGATTTGATGAGAACTTTGAGTCCGTTCGGCAGTACGGTGCGGGTCACGCTCGCCGAATCGACTCCGAATAGCGGAGAGGTGGCAGTCATGCGAACAAGCTAATTATCGCGTGACCCCTGACGCGTGCTGCATGATGAACGGTGCTGGCTGGTACGCGCGACGCGCCACGCTCAACGCGGTATCCCTGTGCCCGGCGCGACCGGCTGTGGCTGTCCCGGGACTGGCACGCCGGCTGGACTCATCGCGCAGCGGCTCCAATCACCCTGCCCCGCTCGGTTGTACCACACCTGTGCTTCCGTGGGCCGGCCGAGGCGGGTGAGCGTGCAGCCGAGATAGCCCATCGCCATGCGATCGCTCGTATCCGCCTGCAGCGCGCGCACGAGAAATCGCCGCGACAGATCGTAGTTTCCGGCGCTCAGCAGATAGAGTCCGAGCTCGCGAAGGGCAATGGCATTGTCTGGCCCCAGCTTCACCGCGGTCTGCGCTTCCTGGCCGGCAATGGTCATGTTCCCCACTTCGCGCGCCATCCGCGACAGGTAGACATGAGGCATCGGATCGTTCGGATCATCGCGCGACGCTTTGGTGAATTCGCCCACGGCCGCCTCGCGCTGGCCACGCCGATAATCGTCGATGCCGCGCTGCAACGCATCGTCGCGACCGCCGAACCACCCCTGCGAGTAGCCGGCGAAGCCGAGGCCGACGAGAACGAGCACGACGACCGCGGCCAGCAGTCCTTTCACCCAGGGCTCGAGGCCGTCCCGGGGCGGCGGTACCGGCTCCGGCGCGCCAAGCGGCGAGCTCCGCATCCCTTCCGTGTTGAGCGCGATCGGCGCCGGCGCAACGGCGCCAGCCTGGTCCGACATCAATCCGGTTTCGAACTTGAGAAATGCATCCCGCGCGGCGTTGATGTCGGATGCCGTCGGCTCGTAATCCGTGGCGTGAGCGCGTTCGCTCGCGGCGTGGAATTCAGCGAGTGCATTCGCCTGCTCGAAGGACAGCATCTGCCGCTGCCGCGCCTCGCGGATGAGCGCCTGGCCACTCAGCGTCGTGCCACCCACCAGCGAACGGAGCGCGGTTTCCACCGCGCTCCAACTCTCCATCAGATCTGCCGCGAGCTCCTCGAAATGCCGGGACTGGTCCAGTCGCGCGATCGCCGGGCGGGCACGATCGAGCGCGGACAGCGCGCTCCGGCGCGCGATGTCGTTCACCGTACGATTCGGAGTAATCCTGCGTCCGCGCTGCCCTTGATGAAGCTCTCGGCGTCGTGTGTCGGAATCTGCACGCCGGTCTCTCGAAAGCCGCGTCGAGCCGCGCGGCGCATGAAGTCTTCCATCGTGTGCGTCGGATCGCCTAACGCGTCTCGCATCCGCATCACGATCTCTTCCCACGATCCGGCAAACTTGGATCCGTCGCGCGCGACGATCTGATGCGCCGCGCCCGTTTGATCCTTCTGATCGGCGAGGCCGGAGAGCAGCGTGCCGAAGAGCTCGAGCTGGCCGCGCGCGATCTGCGCTTCACGGGTTGCCTCGTCCACGGTGTGCCGCGGATCGAGCTCCATCAGTAACTCGTCCACGTCATCGAGATCGCCCGCGAGCTCCGTCAGTCGCTCATCCCACGGCTTCAGCTCCGGATCCTGCTCCGTCACCTTGTACAGCGTCCGCTTTAGCTCGATCAGCCGCCAGATCCCGAGCTCGTCCCAGTGATCCTCGGGGGTCGTCTGCTCGAGATGATAGAGCGCCGCCTCGTACTCGCCGCGATCGTAGAGGATGTTCGCGAGATAGATGCGGGCTTCGGAGTGATCGTTGTCCAGCTGCAGAGAGCGTCGGAGCGACGTGATCGCGCCGTCGTCGTCGCCGAGGCGGTGCTGCGTGTAGCCCACGCACGACACAGCCTCCGCTGACTCTGGAGCCTGCTGGACCGCCGTCTCGAAGAATTCCTTCGCCTGCTCGAAGAAGTCGGCGCGTTCGCGGATGGAGCCCTCGCGGAAAAGCGCGCGACCGATCTGCAGCATTAGATCGATGTCGTCGCCGTAGCCCAGCTCGAGCGTGCGGTTGAAGCAGCGAAGGGCCGCATCGTCCTGGCCCAGCTTCAGTATGGATTCACCAAGGCCCGCCAGACCGTCCTCGTGCTCTGGCTCGAGTACCAGCGCATCCTCGAAGCTGCGTCGAGCCCAGGCGAACTCTTCACGAGCCAGCTGGGCGTACCCCACTCCGATGTGCAGCTCTACCGCATTGGGATAGAGCGCGAGTCCCTCTCGGAGCACACGGAGCGCCTCATCGTACTGGCCTTCATTGTAAAGCTGATGGGCGCGCTCGTCGTACTCTTCCGAACTCAGGAACGGAGTGGGCATCGTGAGCAAGCCTCCAGCTCAGAGGGTGTTACTTGCCTATAGTACCCGGCGCTTCTGGGAAGTTCAATGGGATTTCCCGCTCCCAGATGCACGCTCGAGACGACGTCGTGACACTCGCAAAATCACTCGTCACCGTCGTGATTCTTCATCCACTACGACATCGAACGAACTCAGTTTTGTGATCCCTCCGCGGCACCAATTTGTTGCGTGAGTGCGCTCGCGATTTCGCCCGCGAGCGCCGCGTTGTTCTCGAGCAGCGCGAGATTGACGTCGAGAGACTGCCCCTTAGTCAAACGACTGACGGCGGCCAGGAGAAACGGCGTCGTCTTAGGTCCTTCGATCCCCTTGTGTTCAGCCTCCGCGAGCGCGCTATCGATCACATCCTGCATCTCATCACCTGACATCGCGCAATCAGATGGCGGCGGTTGAACGACGAGGACGCTCTGCCCGTTTCCGATCGACCAGTGGCTCCGCGCGATGGCGGCGATGCCCGACGCTGTGTCGCATCGCACGTTGAGCGTGATTCCGGTCTCGGCGGTAAAGAAGCCCGGGAGCTCGTCGGTGCGATAGCCAATGACAGGGATGCCCAGCGTTTCGAGGCGCTCCCACGTTGCCGCCAGATCCAGAATCGACTTCGCTCCCGCGCACACGACGATGAGCCGTGACCGCGCGAGCTCGGGAAGGTCCGCGGACTCATCCCGGAGCTGGCGGCTTCTCTCTACGTCACGCGACGTCCGGCGATGAATGCCCCCGATTCCGCCAGTGGCGAACAGCTGAATTCCGGCGGCTCGCGCGAGTACTAGCGTCGCCGCAACCGTTGTCGCTCCATCGGCTTCTTCGGCGATTGCCACGCCCAGATCTCGGCTCGAGACCTTCCGCACCCCCTCCCGGCAGAGGAATCGCTCGAGATCGGCGCCCTCCAGTCCGAGTACCGGCCGCCCGCGCGCAATTGCCGCGATCGCGGGCACCGCCCCAGCCGACTGCACCGCGCGCTGCATGCGCTCCGCGGCGTGCCGGTTCTCCGGAATGGGAAGACCCTGCGCTAACACCGAGCTCTCGAGCGCTACGACGGGCCGCTTGCGAGCGAGCGCCTCGCGAACGGTTGCGGAAAGAACGGGGCTGACGGAAGAGGACACCGCGTTAAGCTATCGCTCCGCGATGAATCAGGTCGTGCCGAGAGACCCTTTGGAACCTGTAGCGGCGGCGCCGACTGGCTTCGCCGTGAGGATGAGTCGATCGGGCGCACTGCCGAAGTACCGCACCGGCCAGCATGTAGTGAGCGTCAGCACCGGCTCGTTACTCTGAAAGAGCGCAGGCGCGTCTCGATCGATGACCCGGCGACCGACAATGACCCATATACCGTTCGACTGTTCCGTTTCAGTGCGGATGGTGTCGCCAAGCTGTAACGCATCCAGGTGATTGAAGTGCCGGTCTCGGTGCGCCGAGATCACGGCATTGCCGCGCATCCCGGGTAGGGCACTTCCGGGCAGATGGCCCGGGCCCGCGTTCAGCTCATCGTCTCCCACGCCCTCGACGACGATCTCGTCGAGGCCGATCCGCGGTATGCGAAGCCGCGCGACGGGCGCCCCCAGCGCCACGGTTCGGCTCGCGAACGCGACGCTGTTGGCGACCCGCTCACGTGCCGCGGCGACCGCGCTCTGCGCCTGTCGCGCTTCCCACTGCTGCCGGGCAAGATCCGCCTGATAGGCCCCTCTTGCATAGCGAAAGCCGGCGTGACCGATCAGCACCGCTCCCGCGATGCAGAGGCCAGCACCGGCAATCCGAGCTGCGCGATCAGCGTTCACGACGCGCATTCACCGGCGCTCGCCGGCGTCGCCGCACCAGGAACAGCCCGACCGAGAACATCGTCAAGCCAGCCGCGAGATAAGCGGGTAGCGGGCTCGCCGTGTTCGGTGCGATCGCGCCGTTCGAGAACGTGGTCGTCGAGTGCGCGTTGGCGCTGGGTACCTGCGGCATCGGCGCCGCGGCGTTGGCAGCCGCCGTCGTCGTGTCATTCGCCGTCGCGACCTGGGTGCTGGTCCCGGCTGCCGAATCGACCCAGGCCTTCATGTCGGTGAGGCTCATCCGCGCCACACTGTCGGCGCGCGCCTTCGCCGCGACGGTGGTCGGCGCTGAATCGACCACGACTTTGCGCGGCGGGGCCACGAAGGTCGTGAACTGAGCCGACAATACCGCCGGCGTCAGTAGCGCCGTTGCGGTGAGAAGAATGGCCGTCGTTGCCTTGCGAAGCTCCACGGTAAACCTCCGAATCATTGCATACTTACGAGGCATAGCTCGTGCCCCCGCCTCCTCAGCGCGAATCGTCCGCCCGCTCCTGCTTCTTGGGCCACGTGCGCATGATCGCTTCCCCGATCTTTCCCAGCGCCAATTGCGCCTCGTTGTCCACCACCCAGCGCGTATCCGCGTTCTGTTTGGTGAGCGCGCACGCGACCACCCGGCTTTGGAGCCGGAAGAGCGCACACTCCGTGCGCACGGAGTCGGTGGCGCCGGTCTTGTGCGGCACTGCTAGCCCGGACACAGTCCGCTGCATCGACTCCATGTCCTGGTTGTCGCCAAGGATGTCCAGCATCGCCGAGTCGGCCTTCGCGTTCACGGCCTTGCCGTTGGCGAGCATCTCGAACAGCCGCGCCATCTCGTTCGGCGTCGTCACTCCGAGACCGTACTTCGCCGAGCTGTCGGGCGCCACGCTGGCCAGTCGCAGAAAGACCTTGGCGTGGACCTTCGTATGGGGCAGTCCCAGAGCCTCCATTTTCTGCCAGACCCGACGGATGGCAATCTTGTCGAGCAGCAGATTGGTGGCGGTATTGTCGCTCAGGATGCTCATCAACACGGCGGCGTCCCGCACGCTCAGCATCATTCCAGGGTGCATGAACTGGAGGACACCAGATCCGGGCACCTGATCGATCTTGAGCAAGATCAACTGGTCGTCGAGGGAGATCATCCCTTTGTCGGCCAGATCGAACAGGGTCACCAGGATCGGGACCTTGATCAGGCTCGCCGTTGGAAACGTCTCGTCACCACGAAGCGTGAGCCGCTCGCCAGTATCGAGATTGTGGATCGAGTAGCCGAGCACGCCGTGAAAGTGTTTCGCCAGCGAGTCGAGCGTGCGGTGCAGGCCAGCAGTGTCAGCTCGGACGACGGTCCCGTGGAGCGGAGCCCCGGATGCGGCGTCCGGCAATAATTGCTGGCCGCGTCCCGCCACCAACGGCGCCACGGCCGCGATCAGAATCGTTAGGCGAGCAGGGAACGTCATCGGTCCTTGGGAAATGAGCCACCCGATTGTGTCACCAATTCTATCGGCCCACAACCACCGCGCCGCGAATCGGCGCTCAGCCGCGACGAGCCGCCGTATCGCGTCCGGAATGAAGCTGCCACTCGCCGGTGGCGAGCAGGTCGTCGATCATGGCCACGACGCGCTCGAGCTCCTCATCGGTCGTGTAGAAGTGTGGCGCTACGCGGATCCCCGCGCCTGGCCGGTAGTCTACCAGGACGTCGTTCGCGAGGAGCGCCTCGGACACCTCGTAGCCATGCGGCACGTCGAACGCGACCGTACCACCCCGCTGCTCCGCGTTCCTGGGCGCTGTGACGCGGTATCCGCGAGCATCTGCGAGCTCGATGAGTCGAGCCGTCTGCCGCATGCTCTTGGCCCGGATCCGCTCGACACCGGCCCGCCTCACGATCCGCGGACCCTCCACGGCCGCGTACAGCGCCGGGATCACTGGTGTACCGGTGAGCCAGCGAAATGCATCATCGGCATACGCCATCTCCGTCTCGAACGCGAATGGCCGGGCGTGCGCTTGCCAACCAGTAAGCGCTGGCGTTAGGCGCCGCGCGACCTCTGGCGCCACGTACAGAAAGCAGCCGCCCGGTCCGCCGCAGAGCCACTTCAGCACGCCGCCAGTGAGAAAATCCACACCGAGCTGCTTCACGTCGACCGGGATCACCCCCACGGAGTGAAACGCATCAACCGACACGAGGGCGCCGACCTCGTGCGCGCGCCGGCATATCGCCGCGACGTCCATGATAAACGCCGACCGGAAGAGGACGTGCGAGATCGCCACGAGACGCGTTCGTTCGTCGATTGCCGCGAGGAGACGCTCGGTGTCGATGCCGATGCCATCCTCACTCGGTACGACGACAATCCGCGCCCCGAGCCTGGTCGCGAGCGTGTCGTACACATAACGCACTGACGGAAAGTCCAGCGCCGTCATGACAATCGTGTCACGCGGCGTCGCGTAGTCGAGCGCCGAAAGCACGCTCGCCTGTCCGATCGTCACGTTGGGCACCATCACCACCTCGCCCGCGCCCGCGCCGATCAGTGGCGCGATCTCGTTCCCTACTTCGACGGGCTTGCCCCACCACCCCTTCGCCCATGCCCGCACTCCGAGCTCCGCCCATTCGTCGACATACTCGGCGAGCCGATCGGGCACACCGCGTGGCATCGCACCTAACGAGTTCGACACGAGGTACGTCGTCCGCTCGAGAATCGGAAACTCGGAACGAAACGCCAGCAGCGGATCGTGCATCAGTCTCCCACCGCCGCCGCCGCCGGGGCACCACGCCGCGAGCGCGTGACGACGTATACAGGCGCCGCCGCCACGAGCACCGCCAACACCCCGACCCATTCTCCGAGCTGCAGGGTGGCGAGCAGCGAGATGATGACCACGAGGGCGAGCCAGGGAAACAACGCTGCTCCCGGCACGCGGAAAGGCACGCCCCCCGCGCGAACGTCCCGGCGCCGAAGCTCCACCGTCGCAAGGCAGCAGGCCGCGTACACGAGCAGCACCGAGCCGTTGGCGACGATCGCCAACCGCTCGAACGTGCCCGTCGCCGCGAGGACCGCCACGATGACCGTCTGAAGGCCGATTGCCCAGTACGGCGTTCGAAACGTCGGATGAATCGACGCGACCGCGCGCGGCAGAAAGCCGTCTCGGGCGAACGCGAACAACATGCGCGGCACGGCCAGCGTCATTCCGCTCACATAGCCGAACATGCTCACCGTAGATCCAACCAGAATCAGAGTTCGCCCCCACTCGCCGAGCGCGGCGCCCCCGGCGTCGGCGACGGGAGTCTTCGACACGGCGAGACTGGCCCCGAGCACTCCCTGCGAGACGATCTGCACGCTGACGTAAAGCACCGCTACAATCCCGATCGACAGCAACACCGCACGAGGTACCGTGCGGGCTGGATCCTTCACTTCACCGCTCGGCACCAACGCTGCTTCGACGCCAAGGAATGCGAAGATCAGCACCGTGGACGCTCGGCCCACGCGAGCGACTGACGGCACTTCGTGCCAGGACAGATTCGCGCTCTGGATGGCGAATGCGCCGATGACGACGACGATCGCCAGCGGTAGCACCTTGGCCACCGTCATCACTGCATTGAATCGACTCGCATCACGCACGCCGCGAACGTTGAGCAGCGCCAGCGCCGCAAGCACGACGAGCATCACCACGACCTTGACGCCGGACGGCGCCAGCGCGGGTACGAGAGCGGCGAGCGAATCCGCGAAGAAGCTCGTCACCGCGGCGAGCGCCGCCGTGATCCCGGCCCAGAGCAGCGTCCCGCTCAGAAACCCGACGAACGGTCCGAACGCGACTTCCACGTAGGCGTACGGTCCGCCCGTCATCGACACGCGACTTCCTGCCTCGGCAAAGCAGAGAACGATGAGGCCCATCGCCAGAGCGCAGACGAGATACGCCGCGGGCGCAGCCGCACCGAGCGTCGTCGCCACGCTGGCTGGCAAGCGAAAGATTCCGGCGCCAATTGTCACGTTCACGATGGCGGCCGTCAAACCCCACGTGCCCAGGGCGCGAATAAGCGTCCCATCCTGCCCTACCTGGCGCACGGTCTCGCTTTGCTGGTCGCTCATCGCCTCAACACTAGATCCCGCTTCCGGTGCGCGCCACCACGTGATCCATCGCGCAATTCGGCAATTGGCGGTTGACGCGACCGGCGGGTCGGGCGTCATCTTTCAGGGCAGATTCGCGGAATGGCGCGGATCTTTCGCCGTTTCACGAGACTTCGAAAGGAGAAAGCGATGATTGTCCGATCTCGTGCTGCCCTCGTCCTGATGTCCGCACTCATTCTCGTGCTGCGCGCCCCGCAGGGCGCGGCACAGTCCCTTACCGCAACGCTGATCGCACCAAACGTCACCGCGACCCAGGTACCGCAACCGCAAGTTGGCCCGACCCTCGCCTCTCTGACTGTCGGCGTACGAAACGTCGTTCCCGCGACGACGCCAACGCAGCAGCGTGGCAGTGCCGGACTGGGTCAGAACGAAGCGCTGATGATCGTCGGCGGGGCGGCGATCCTCGTCGGGGCCGTCGTTGGTGGAGATGCCGGTGACATTTTCATGATCGGCGGTGCGATCGTTGGGCTCTACGGACTGTATAAGTACTTGCAGTGACGTGAGTCGAACGAGTTGATGGAGCCTGGCAATCGACGATGGTAAAGCAGACCGGCGGCAGTGGTGGCAAGCGCGTCGCGCTCGTACTGGGCGGCGGCGGCATGAAGGGCTTCGCCCACATTGGCGTTCTCCGCGCGCTCGAGGAGCATCGCATCAAGCCGAGCGTTTACGCGGGGACGAGCATCGGCGCGCTCATCGCTGCCGCGGCGGTCGGTCGCATGCCGGTCGAGGAGATGGCACGCCGCGCCGAGAGCCTGCGCCGGCGCGATCTGTTTCGCATCAATCACTTCGGAATGCTCCTCGAGCGCATGCGCTCCCCCTCGATTTACCTCGAGGAGCCGCTCCGCGACCTCTGTCGGAGCATCGTTCCCGCACTGCGCTTCAGCGACCTCACCGCGCCGCTCCTCGTCAACACGGTCGACATCACCCGCGGCACGCAACTCGTCTGGGGACTTCCGGGGCTCCGGGATGTCTGGGTCCAGGATGCCGTCTATGCGTCATGCGCGCTTCCTGGGTTCTTCCCGCCGGGAGAGGTCGGCGGACGCCTCTGCGTCGACGGGGGCGTCATCGACAATCTTCCCGTGGGAGCGGCGGCCCTCGAGGCGGATGTCGTCATCGCGGTGGACGTCGGCAGCTCTGATCTTTCACCGACCAACGACGTCGTCACTCAGGGCTTCGCTTCGATCTACATGCGCGCCGCGACGACGATGATGCACGCGCTGCAGCAGTATCCCCTCGTTAGGTGGGACAGCCCGCCGATGCTCCTCATCAGGCCCAAGCTCGGCCAGGATTGGCTCAGCTTCGCGAATGCGGCCGCAAGCATCGACGAAGGCTACCGTAAAGCGACGCTGGCGCTGCAGGACTGGGAAGCAGTGCTCGAGCAGCCGGGCGGGGTCTATCCGCGACGACGGGTCACGATCCAAGTCGACAAGGACAAGTGCATCGGCTGCGGGCTCTGTGTCGCGCTCGCCCCGGCGGTCATGGGCATGGACGCGACGGGTAAAGCGTTTGCGCGCACTCGCACCGCTGACTGGTCCACGGCCGACGGCGATTTCGTGCATCACTGCCCCACCTGCGCGATCGAGGTCGAGAAGATCGAGCGCCTGACTCCGTCGTCGTCGAACCCCGCTCAGCGCGGTCCCACCGAAGCCGACGCAGCATAACGCTCTTGTCATCCCGAGGAGCGTAGCTTCCCTACTGTCATCCCGAGGAGCGTAGCGACGAGGGATCTGATTCTAGGGACGCCATCGCGAGCCGCTCGTACGCATCCACCGCCGCCCGCAGCTCGGTGATTCGTACATGCTCATCATCGCGATGTGCGACGTGCACCGATCCCGGTCCGAACAGGTGCGGCCGGCCCCATTGACTGAGCTCAGGGATGTCCGTCGCGAATGCGGCGACCGACGTCGGGAAACCTGGAAGGACGCCGAGCCGCACCGGCGGCACCGTGGGCCCACGCTCGATCTCCGCGCGGCCGGATGCCCAGTCCTCCACACGGCCCCAGACCTCGTCGGCCGGAGTCACGAGCCGGATCATGAGCCGCGCTTCCGCGTTTGGCGCGACGATGTTGTCTGCCACCCCGCCCGACAGATGGCCGATGTTCACCGTCGTCTCGCCCAGAAGCTCGTCGCGTGGCCAGTCCACCTCATCGAGCGCCGCGAGCAGGTGCACGAGATCCCGCGTTGCCGACCGCCCCAGCTGCGGGTACGCCGAATGCGCCGCTTCGCCGGCGACGCGCACGAAGACTCGCATCGCCCCCTTCGTGCCCAGCGCGAGCGTGCTCTCCGTCGGCTCACCATTGATGAGTGTTCGTGAATCCGGGGCATCGGCGAAGTAGCCGCGCGCGAACTCGTTCGCCGCGTGCGCGCCATCGTGGGTGACCTCCTCCCCGACGACGAATAGGAGGCCGACCCGCGCGCGTCGTTCTCGCAGCCGTTCCGCCGCGCAGATCATCGCCGCCGCGATCCCCTTCGCGTCGCAGGCACCGCGCCCTCGCAGCAGGTCCCCGTCGATGCTCGGCGGTATGAACGGGGGCACTGTATCCAGATGCGTCGAGAGAATCACCCGTGGCTTCTCGTCGTCGTCCGCGCCGACCGTCGCGAACACATCGTCGCGTCCGGGCGAGACTGGGATTCTGCGCGCGTTCCAGTCGCGTCCGGCGAGAAACCCCTGCATCCAGTCGATCACAGCGCCTTCGCGACCGCTCGTGGAATCGATCTCCATCAAGCGCGCCGCAAGATCGACCGGCTCGATGACTTCGTGATCTATCATCGCCGGAATACTAGTTGTTGGTGATCACGGACCAACACCCACCAGTCACCAGCCACCAGCTAGATTGCGACTCAGCCTGTCGTGCGCTGCGCGCCCACGGCAGTGGCTCCGTCCGAAACCTCGAAGCGGCCACAATGGGCCGTAGCGAGAGACCGAAATGCCTTCCACCAATTCCTTTGGTAGCCGCGCGACGCTCGACGTCGACGGCCAGCGATTCACTGTCTATCGGCTGGACGCCCTCCGGCAGCTGCGTGGCAGCACGGCGGACACGCTCCCCTTCAGCCTCAAGATCCTCCTCGAGAATCTTCTCCGGAACGAAGACGACGCGTTCGTGAAGCGCGGCGACATCGAAGCCATGGCGACCTGGAACGTGAAGGGGCATGCCGAGAAGGAGATTGCCTTCCGCACGAGTCGGGTGCTGTTGCAGGATTTCACTGGCGTTCCCGCCGTCGTGGATCTCGCGGCGATGCGTGACGCCATCGTCAAGCTCGGCGGCGACGCGCAACGCATCAATCCACTTCAGCCTGTCGATCTTGTCATCGACCACTCCGTTCAGGTCGACGAGTACGGCACCGACGCCGCGTATCTGATCAACACCGGCCTCGAGGTCGAGCGCAACAAGGAGCGTTACGTCTTTCTTCGCTGGGGGCAGGACGCCTTCCGCAACTTCCGTGTCGTGCCACCAGGCACCGGTATCTGTCACCAGGTGAACCTCGAGTATCTCGCGAAGACGGTCTTCACATCGACCGAGAAGGGCGAGACGACGGCGTATCCGGATTCGCTCGTCGGCACCGACTCGCACACGACGATGGTGAACGGTCTCGGGGTGCTCGGCTGGGGCGTCGGCGGCATCGAGGCCGAGGCGGCGATGCTCGGCCAGCCGGTATCTATGCTCATCCCCGAGGTGGTCGGGTTCAAGTTGCACGGCCGATTGCCGGCGGGTGCGACGGCGACGGATCTCGTTCTGACCGTCACGCAGATGCTCCGGCAGAAAAAGGTCGTCGGCAAGTTCGTGGAGTTCTATGGAACGGGGCTCACGGGGCTACCGCTCGCCGATCGCGCGACGATCGCCAACATGGCGCCCGAGTACGGCGCGACGATGGGCTTCTTCCCCGTTGATGAGGAAACGCTCAAGTATCTTCGCATGACGGGCCGTCCCGAGGCGCACGTCAAGCTCGTCGAGAAGTACACGAAGGAGCAGGGTCTCTTCCGTACCGATTCGACGCCCGATCCGGTCTTCACCGACACCCTCGAGCTGGATCTGTCTACTGTCGAGCCAAGTCTGGCGGGTCCGAAGCGTCCGCAGGACCGCGTGCCGCTCAGGAGCGCGAAGCAGATGTACCGCGAGGCGCTCGATACGGACCTCGCCAAACTCGGGTCACCAGTCGGCGCGGGCGACGCGCGCGTCGCGTCGCAGGCAGCCGGATCTTCGTCCGCGTCGAGCACGGCCGTGCTCGACGAGCCGGCGGCGGAGCAGGTTGGTGTGAGAGTCGAGTACAACGGCGAGACGTTCACCCTCCGGCACGGTGCGGTGGTCATCGCCGCGATCACCAGCTGCACCAACACGTCGAATCCCGCCGTGATGCTGGCCGCGGGCATGCTCGCGCGCAATGCGGTGAAGCGCGGCCTCACCGTGAAGCCGTGGGTGAAGACATCGACGGCGCCCGGCTCACGCGTCGTCACCGAGTATTACAAGGCGTCCGGCTTGCTCGAGTATCTCGACAAGCTCGGCTTCCAGATCGTCGGCTATGGCTGCACGACCTGTATCGGCAACTCGGGGCCGCTTCCCGACCCCATTGCCAAGGCGATCGAGGAGAACAAGCTCGTCACCTGCGCGGTCCTGTCGGGCAATCGCAACTTCGAGGGGCGCGTCAACCCGCTCACGCGCTTCAACTATCTGGCGTCTCCACCGCTCGTCGTCGCGTACGCTCTCGCGGGCCGGATGGACATCGATCTCACCAAAGAGCCGTTAGGCATCGGCAAAGACGGCCCGGTCTTTTTGCGCGATATCTGGCCCGCGCCACAAGAGGTCCAGGACGAGATCCTCCGCAGCGTCAAGAGCGAATTCTTCAAGACGCAGTATGCCGACGTCTTCCGCGGTGACGACTTCTGGCAAAAGCTCGAGGTGCCGACCGGCGAAACCTTCGCGTGGGACGAGGAATCCACCTACGTGAAGAATCCGCCGTACTTCGCCGACATGGGAATGAATGCCCCGGGCGTCCGGCCGATCACAGGCGCCCGCGCCCTCGCTCTCCTCGGTGACTCGATCACCACCGATCACATCTCACCGGCCGGCAACATTCCCGGCGCGAGCCCCGCGGGTAAGTGGCTCATCGCTCACGGCGTCCAGCGCAAGGATTTCAACTCGTACGGCGCGCGTCGCGGCAACCACGAAGTGATGATGCGCGGCACGTTCGCGAATATCCGGCTTCGGAACGAAATGGTGCCGGGTACCGAGGGCGGCTATACCACCATGCAGCCGGGCGGCAGTCCGATATTCATCTACGACGCGGCGATGGAGTATCAGAAGAGCGGCACACCGCTCGTCGTCATCGCTGGAAAGGAGTATGGCACGGGTTCGTCACGCGACTGGGCAGCGAAAGGAACCATCCTCCTTGGCGTTCGCGCCGTGATTGCCGAATCGTTCGAGCGGATCCATCGGTCGAATCTCGTCGGGATGGGCGTGCTGCCTCTCGAATTCACCAATGGCGAGACGCGACAGTCGCTTGGCCTCACCGGCTTCGAAAGCTTCGACATCGTCGGTCTCGATGAGTCGTTGCGCCCGCGGGCGACGCTCGTCGTGCGCGCGAAGGGTTCCGGCGGCACGAAGGAATTCAAGGTCACCGCACGCATCGACACTCCAGAGGAAATGCAGTACTACCGACACGGCGGCATTCTGCCATATGTCCTGCGTCAATTGGTTGGAGGGCGATGACCGCCTCCGAGCTTCACGACGCATCCGGAAACGCCCCACGCGCTGTTCCACGCCGATCACCGGCGTGGCAGCGCCTTGGCGTACTCACGGCTCTTTGCTGCCTAACGGTGACGCTCGACGGATGCTTCCTCAAGAAGTATGTCTATCGTCCTGTGCTCGTCGCGAACGCGATCGGCGACTCGACCACGACGCTTGCCGCGACCAAAGTCCACATCTATCGGACCGATGAGTACGAGATCTACGGGCCTAGCACGGCCTCGGTTGCCACCGCTGAGCGCCAGGTCGATCGCGCGTACCGCGAATTCGCCAAACACTTCGGGGTGCAGGCGCCGCCAATGGCGATCGTCGTCGCCGACAGCGAATTCGTGATTTCACCGAGCGAGGTGGGCTCGTTCGCGAAGCGACGAATTCACACCTTCGTCTATGTGCGACCGCGCAACCTGCGCGACATCGAGGGCGTCGCGCCTGATACACCTGAAGACGAGATCTGGCCAGTCTCGGCGCGCGTCGCACGGGAGCTGTTCGCAGCGTACGTCGAGCACCGCCGGCAGGTGGCGCCCGAAGTTGAATCGCGCACTCACGCCGTCGACTACCACTTCGAGCCATTCCCGAGTTGGTACGTCGAGGCCGTGGTCGCGGTGCTCGGAGATCCGGGCACCCCCGATCGCGTCATGGATTTTCTCCGTGACCATCTCGCGGATGCGCTGCCGGTCGCGACGCTTCTCGACATGCGTCCACCGACTGCTGGTGTTGCCGACACGATCGCTACGTCGCGCGAACGCCGTGCATTGGTCGCTGCCGAGGGTGTAGCCCTCACACTCTTTCTCGCCGAGCGCGAGGGACCGCGAGTGGTCGGTCGGCTCGCCGACACCTACCTCGCTGGTGGTACGGCACGAGACGTCGTCGCGCAGTCACGCCACGTGCCACAGGCGGACCGGGAGTTCGAGCGCGTCTGGCGCCTCTGGGTGCGCGAGGAATACGGCCGCTGACCTGAGCCGGCGAGCTGCTCCCAGCCAAGAGGGCCGCGGGCTAGCCCGCGGCCCTCTTGAGCGCCGTGCGCGCCTTCTCGCGCTCCCCCCAGCTCGGCGAGAGCTCCTTCGCTGCCGGCACACAGCGAGACTGTGCGCTCGCCGCGTTCGGTGCTCCCATCGGCAACCAGCCCATGATGCAACGCGTGATTGCGGCGATCTCGTCGGCTTGCAACAACGCTGCATTTCCACCCGACCCGCCGCCTAACGCGCCGAGCGTCGAACCAGGCCGCGGCGTCATCGATCCGCCGAGCATCGACAGCAGCGCTTCCCGCGCGACCTTCCGGAATTGATCGCTCTTTACCTGACTGGTGTTCTGCTTGTGATCACCGCGGTAGAAAGCGTGCACCGAGCCCTCGACACTCTTGACGAGCGAATCGAGGATCTCATCCAGCTGTTGCGCGACCTGCGGCGGAATCATTCGGTGCTCTCCTGTCACGGCGGGGCAACGCCATTCCATTGAGGACGGCCCAGCCGTCGAGAGCGTCACCCAGAAGAAAGGCCCGCCGCATCGCGGCGGGCCTTTCTCTGGCTTCGAGCCCTGCTGCTAAGGATTCTTTACGTCGACCGTGTGGCCGATGATGCCACCCAGAATCCCGCCCGCTGCCGCGCCGATGATGGCGCCCTTGACCTTGTCCCGGCTGGTGCTTGCGCCAAGCACAGCACCCGCCGCGGCACCGATGACCGCGTCACGCTTCGTGTTGCGCACTGGCTCTGCCGGTTGACGCGAGTACGTCCCCGACGAGCCGGAGGAGCGCGAAACGCCGCTCGAGCTGCGACGGGCCGTCGTCGTCGCCGGATAAGGCGAACGGGCCACCGCCTGGATCTGCTGCGGATAACCGTACGGCTGCGGGTACCCGTAAGGCGCGTTCGCCGTGGGATAGCCGTAAGGATTGGCGTACGGATTCATCCCCTGTTCGGTGGGGGACATGAACTGCTGCGGCTGGTACGCCTGCGCCTGAGACGCGAGTGCCAGATCGTTCCGGAGCGCGTCGTCGGCGGCACTCCTGCTGCCACGGCCGCAAGCGCCAAGGCCGACGGCAAGCAGCGACGCCGAAAGCAGCAACACCCTCTTGTACGACTGAATGCTGAGCATATCTCCCCCCCAATAGTTCGCCGCGCGACATTGAGCAATCGTCGCCTGCTGCGCGGTCGCCCCTTCAAGGGCACGCTGCATTCCTCGCCTTAAGCGTCGTAGGTCGCGGTTAACTCCGGCGCCTGTCTCACTCGAGGACGCCGGTCTGTCCTCCCGCTGAGATGTCTGAAAGCGTGACGTCGATTGCTCTCCCAAGGCGGGCTGCTCTATTTTCCTTTCACTTCTCCCCGGGGGCAGCAATGCACCGAACTGCACGTTCGCCGGCGATCGCCATCCTCGCGTTGGCAATCTCAATCGCTTCGGCACAGAGGTCTTCGGCTCAACAGCCTGCGGCACCCGCCGCGCCAACGCCCGAGATCGGCTCGATGGCTCCCGATTTCACAATCTCGGGCGCGACGCGGTACGGCCTTCTCCGTGACTCGGTTCGCCTCTCCGATTTCCGTGGACAGACCGTCGTGCTTGCCTTCTTCTTTCAGGCAAGGACCAAGGGCTGAACGATCCAAATGGAGGCGTACCGTGATCAGTACGCCACGCTCTTCAACAACGGCAAGAAGGTCGTCGTCCTCGGCGTGAGCGTCGATGCCGACACAACGCTTGCCAACTGGGCTCGTGAATCGAGCTTCCCCGTGCTCTTCGGTAGTGATCCCGATCAGAAAGTCGGCAAGCTCTATGGCTCGACGCGCGGTAAGTTGGACACG
>DATEPP010000010.1:0-17353 GCA_035273165.1 Gemmatimonadaceae bacterium | reverse complement strand
CTCCGGTACGAGCAGGATATCCCCCAGGAACCGCGGCGTCAGTCGTCATGCCCCGCTCGCTTTGTCAGGTATTTCCCTACATAGATTCAGGCAGCTCCCGAAGGAATCGACTGCCGGTGATGCCCATACTTCTTCGACCTTCACTTGTGGGAGCATTCTGTGTCAGCCATTCCGGGTATCACCCTCTCGCGAGCACCTGCCCGGCCAAAGCGCACGCACCGAGTCGGTCGTGCGGCTGACACTCCACCGATGCATGCCACGGCGCTGCGCGTTCCGCTCATGATCAAGCTCCTCGGCGCGAATCTGCTCGCGCTCGCGTTGCTCCTGTCCGTGGTCTTCGCGCACCCGCCTGTAGTGCCGTCGACGGGCATTGTGATCCTCGCGGCGATCGGCGGGATGATCGTGTTTGGTGGGCTTGCCGCGGTGGCGCTACTCCCACTTCGTGGCATCGAAGCAGTGGCCTCGCGCGTGTGGCGCGGCGATTTTGGCGCGCGCGTGGATGCCTCACCGGTTGCCGATCGGGACATGAAGCGCATCGGCACGACCTTCAATCTCCTTCTGGACGGCCTCGTCACCGATCGCAGCCGCGTGCAAGCGCTGGCAACCGCCGTAATCGATGCTGGCGATCGGGAGCGTGCCTCGCTTGCCCGCGAGCTTCATGACTCCACGGCGCAGCAGCTGGCCGGCCTCGTTCTGCAACTGAGTGCGGCGGCACGTGATTCAACGGATCCCGCACTCGCTGAGCGGCTCGAGATGATTCGCGAGCAGGCGAAGGCGACCCTCGAGGAAGTTCGCCTACTGTCGCACACCGTACATCCGCGCGTTCTCGATGACCTTGGCCTTCCGGCCGCTTTGAAGAAGCTTGGTCGCGAAGTTGGCGAGGCCAGCCATCTCGAGGTCGATGTCATCGCGACCGATGCGCGCACCGTACCACCCACCACCGCCGCGGTTCTCTACCGCGTGGCGCAGGCGGCGGTGCACAACGTCGTGAAGCATGCGCGCGCTCGCCACGTAGAGCTGCGCCTAACGCTCCCCCCTGGTGAGCGCGACGGAACCGCGATGCTCGAAGTCAGTGATGACGGCGCCGGTTTCGATGTCGCGGACGCCGAGCGACGCCGCCCTGGCATGGGCCTGTTCACGATGCGGGAACGCGTCGCGCTCGCGGGCGGGCGGTTCGACGTCGAGAGCTCGCCGGGTAAGGGCACGCGCATCATCGCCTCCGTTCCACTGACGGGCACGCTCACGAACGCCAAGAAAGGAGCTCAAGATGAGTGACGGCTCAATTCGCGTCGTGCTCGCCGACGACCATACTGTAGTGCGCGCTGGCCTCAAGGCCGTACTCGGCGCGGCGCGCGACATCCATGTCATCGGTGAGGCGCAGAACGGGCGCGAGGCCGTCGCGATGGCCGAGCGACTCGATCCCGACGTCGTGGTGATGGACCTAACGATGCCCGAGCTCGATGGCACAGCGGCGACGAAGGAGATCGTACAGAAGGGTCTCCGGAGCCGCGTGCTCGTGCTGACGATGCATCTCGAGGACGACTACCTCGTTCCGCTGATGGAAGCGGGCGCCGCCGGCTACCTCGTGAAGAGCGTGGCTGACCGCGAGCTCGTCGACGCCGTTCGCGCCGTGGCACGCGGTGACATGTACGTGCGTCCAACCGCGGCGCGTGTCCTCGCGCAGAATCTTTCCAAGCGCGCCGCCGTGCAGACCGAGCACGAGCGATTCGAGCAGCTGACTCAGCGTGAGCAGAACGTGCTCAGGCTCGTGGCGCAGGGTTATTCCGCGCCGGAGATCGGTGAGCAGCTCTTCATCAGTCCAAAGACGGTGGATACCTACAAACAGCGCATCCAGGAGAAGCTCGGGATTGCCCACCGCGCCGACTACGTTCAGTTTGCCTTGAAGTTGGGCCTGCTCGCCAAGTCGTAACTCCTGGTTGGGCGGCCCGCGTGCCGCCGATATGCCACTCGTTCAGATTCGCTCGGTCTCGATCGCGCTTGGTCTCGCGATCGCCGTCCTGCTCGTTCCATTCGCTATCACGACGCGCGATCTGCTCCGTCATGGCGACGTCCCGTCATGGCTGCGACTCGCGGCGCTCGTGGCCGCGCTCGCCGCCGTCGGTTTCGCGCTCGGCCGCCAGCGCGCGGTGCGCTCCGCGCTCACTGAGCGGCAGCGCCTCGAGCAGGAACGACACGCCTCCGACGCGATGTTCGCGAGCATCCTCGCCATCGCCGCCGATGCCGTCGTGACGGTCGATGAGAACTATCGAATCATCCACTTCAACAAGGGCGCCGAGGAGATCTTCGGCTGGCCCACCGCCGAGGTGCTCGGCCAATCGTTGAACACGTTGTTGCCGGAGCGGTTTCGCGCGCATCACAACGAGTTCATCGACAATTTCGCGCGGGGAGAGGAATCGGCGCGCCGGATGGGTCATCGGCGCGAGGTTGCTGGGCGGCGACGCGACGGATCGGAGTTTCCCGCCGAAGCGTCGATCTCCAAGCTCGATCTGCCTGGCGGACGCCGAGTCTTCACCGCGGTCGTTCGCGACATCACCGAACGGCGTCGGGCCCAGGAGAACGAGCGATTTCTCGCCGACACGTCGGCGCGGCTTTCGGCGTCGCTGGGCTACGACGAAGTTCTCCAGGCGATCGCCGAGTGTGCAACGCCAACGCTGGCCGATGCCTGCGTCGTCGACGTGATCGACGGCGCCCGCTTCGCGCGCCGCACCGCCGAGGGAGTTGCGCCTAACGAAGGAACACGCGCTACGCTCCGCGCGTTGGCGGAGAGCTCCTCTCTCACCTGGGATTCCCCGTCGCCAGTCGTCGACGTCATCCGTCGCGGAAGGTCGGAGCTTGTGCCCGAGATCGATGACGCATGGCTCGAGGCGCACGAGGACGACCCAGAGGCGCTCTCGCGATGGCGCCAACTCGGCGCACGTTCGATGCTTGTCGTTCCCCTTACGGCCGGCGAGCGGACGCTCGGCGCGGTCACGCTGCTCGCGCTGAACGGCCGTCCCCCGTACGGCACGGACACGCGCGCGCTCGCCGAAAAGTTCGCCTCACACGCGTCGCTCGCCCTCGAAAACGCGCGTCTGTACCGGGAAGCCAAGCGCGCCACGGAAGGTCGCGATCAGGTGCTCGGCGTCGTATCTCACGACCTGCGCAATCCGTTGAGCGCGATCGCCATGTGCGCCAAGGTGCTTCGCGAAGATAACGGTCAGATGGGGGCCGACGAACGTGAGAGTCTACTCACGACGATCGTGCAGTCGGCGGATTGGATGAATCGTCTCATCCAGGACCTGCTCGACGTCGCGAGCATCGAGGCGGGCCGGCTCTCCCTCGAGCGCGGCAGGCAATTCGCGCCCGCGCTCGTGTCTCAGGCCGCCCGCATGTTCGAGGTCGAGGCGACCCAGCGCCGCGTCCAGCTCGAGACACGTGCCTCGGCGGACGTGCCGCCGATGCTGGTGGACGCGTCGCGGATCGTGCAGGTCCTTGGGAACTTCCTGAACAACGCGCTCAAGTTCACGCCGGACGGAGGCCGAATCATCGTCGGCGCTGAAAGCAGGGGCGGGAACGTCGTCTTCTTCGTCTCGGATTCGGGGCCTGGAATTCCCCATGCCGATCAGGGGCGCGTCTTCGACCGCTACTGGCAGGCGCGACGCAGCGCGAACAAGCGCGGCACGGGGCTTGGGCTGTCGATCGCGAAGGGAATCGTCGAGGCGCACGGTGGGCGGATCTGGCTCGAGAGCGCGCCCGGCGAGGGCACTACCTTCTTCTTCTCGGTTCCCGTCGATTCCGCCGCGACGTCGAGTGCGCTCGCGTCGCCCAGCGGCGCCTAACGGGCCGACCTCAACGCGTCGCTGGCTTCGTGGACGCGCTCCGTCGCGGCCCGAGCCCTCTCCAGAGCGGATCCCTGGAATCGCGCTCGCATCTGCATCACCGCGTCCGCGGCCATGATCAGCTTCGCCGGAAATCGCGACCCCGTGACCTCTGGTCTGTGCCGGTGATGTGCGATCTCTCACAGAATTGGAGTCCAGAGCGGAGCCGGCAGTCGGGAAAAACGCAGATCTGGTTGCCATAGCCGCGGTCCGTGCCGGCGAGGGTTCTGGCGGCTGTTGCTTCGGTTACTCGCGAACGTCTGTGATTCGACGGCAATGCCCGATGGGGACGACGCCGCCCGCACCACGGAGTTTCCCCACTCAGACGCCATGGCCCTCGGATCCGCCGCCACCCACACACGACCCATCGCCTCGCCAACCGGGTTCGCTCTGGCCGTTGCGCGCGCCGAGTTGGCGACGGCGCGGCGCCGTGTGCTCATCGGGATCTTCACGGCGATCGCGTCGGTCTTCCAGGTGGCCGGTCTTCGCGCCTCGCCCTGGGTATACGCGGTGCTCGCCCTGTGGATGGCGCTCACGTTCGCGTCGGCCATGCTGCTGCGGCGCGCGCGCTCGGCCCGCGACGCCGACCTCGTGCAGGCCGCGAGCTATTACGTCGACGCGACGATCGTCACGGTCGCCTGTGCGATGATCGGCGCAGGTTGGTGGATCGCGGTGACGGTGATGGCGTTCGGCGTCACCTTCGCCTTCGCGACGCTCCCGCGCCGGCGCGCGCAGTACGCCGCGCTCTTCGCGCTCGCTTGCTTCAACGCGCTCATCCTCGCTGAGACGCTGGGGATCGTGGTCCCGGTGGGCTTCGCTGGTTTGCCGCCGCTCCGGGAGAACTACGCAATCGCGTTTGCCGCCGCCCTCTTCGGCACGACGATGATCGCGACCTTCGGCATCGTACAGGTCACGTTCGTGCGCGTGATGCGCCGGGCGCGCGAGCGCTACGAACTGCTCCTCGCGACGGCGCCGGACATGATCCTCAGCGCTAATCGCGACGGCGTGATCGTCTCCGCGAACGAAGCCGCGCGCCTGTTCGCCCTGCGCGCCGCCGCGGACGAGCAGCCCGGCTCCGAGATCATAGGCTCGCAGGTCGCGCTTCTCGCCCTACCCGAGGACCGCGAGATGCTCGCGGCCGACGTGAATGCCGCCGCCGAGGGCGAGAGTCGGCAACGCGAGATCCGCCTGACGAATGGCAGCGAGCCCGGATGGTTTCTCGTGAGCTGCAATCCGCTCCGGGAGGAAGACCGAATCACCGGCGTCCTCGTCGTCGCGCGCGAGATCACGGCACGCAAGCGGGTCGAGGAGGCGAGCCGGCGCAACGAGGAGAACACTCGTCAGGCGCAGAAGATGGAAGCGATCGGACGCCTTGCCGGCGGTGTCGCGCACGACTTCAATAATCTGCTGACCGTGATCGGGACGTACTGTGAGCTGCTGAAACAGGGCGCCGCCGAAGGCAACGTGCGCATGGCGGACGTGGACGAGATCTACAATGCCACCGTGCGGGCGGCCGCGCTCACGAATCAGCTGCTCACATTCAGCCGCAAGCAGGTCCACCAGCCCCGGCTCATCAATCTCAACGAGATCGTGGCCGGGATGGAGGAGATGCTGCGCCGGCTCATCGATACCGGCATTCGCATCGAGACGGCGGCGTTCCCGTCCCTGTCGACGCTCCGGGCGGATCCGGCGCAGATGGAGCAGATCCTGCTCAACCTCGCCGTCAACGCCCGCGACGCGATGCCTAACGGCGGGCACCTCCGGATCGAGACGGACGAGGCCTTTCTCGACAGCGCCTACGCGGCCGCCCACGCTGGAGTAAAACCGGGCCGGTACGTATTGCTCTCGGTGAGCGACACCGGGTCGGGGATGGACGACGAGACGCGGCAGCGGATCTTCGAGCCCTTCTTCACGACCAAAGGACAAGGGGAAGGGACAGGGCTCGGGCTCGCGACCGTCTACGGAATCGTCCAACAGTCCGGCGGCCACATCCAGGTGGAGAGCGAGATCGGACGTGGCACTACGTTCCGGATCTATTTCCCGGTCGCCGTCGACGAGGTGGCCTTGCCTCCGCGCGCGGCCCATCGCCTGACGCCGCTCTCCGTTGCGAGCGCGGCCAGCGTCGCGGCTCGCCCGTTAGGCGCCGATGCCTCGCTTCGCGCCGTGGACGGCGAGGCTGTCCTTCTCGTCGAGGACGGCGAAGCGCTGCGCGAAGTGCTCGAGCGCGTGCTCGCCGAGCTTGGTTATCGTGTCCTTGTCGCGCGAGACGGCGAGGAGGCGCTCGCGGTAGCCGGCAAGCATCAAGGTCCCATCCATCTCCTCATCACGGACGTCGTGATGCCGAACATGGGTGGCCGCGAGCTTGCGCTCGAGCTCTGGAAGAGCCGCAGCGACACGCGCGTCCTCTTCATGTCCGGCTACACCGAGGACGCGATTCTGCACCAGGGACTGCGACGGGCGACCGTCGGATTCATCGGAAAGCCGTTCCGCCCGGATTTCCTGGCGAGCAAGGTGCGCGAGATGCTCGACGCCGATATCGCGCCGAGCGCCGCGGCCAATCGGGCGCGGAGCGCGTAGCGCTTCACCAATTGTCAATGAATCTGCTCGTCATCCGGCATGCGATCGCCGAGGACAAGGAGGCGTTCGCGGCCTCGGGTCGCAGCGACGACCAGCGTCCGCTCACCGAATCGGGTCGCTCGAAGATGCGGCGGGCGGTCGAGGGGCTGAGGCTCACCTGCCCACGCGTCGCTGTGCTCGCATCCAGTCCACTACTCCGCGCGCGCGAGACGGCGGAGATCGTGGCGCCAACGTTCCGCATCACGCGCGTCGAGATCGTCGAGGCGCTACGCCCGGACCGTCCGTTCGAGGAGCTCACGGACTGGCTTCGGAGTCGCGTCCCGCCTAACGGTGAGGATACGACCGTTGCGGTCGTCGGCCACGAACCGCACCTGAGCGGTCTCGTCACCTGGCTCATGACCGGCAGCAGCGAGTCGCGGATGGAGTTGAAGAAGGGTGGCGCCTGTCTGCTCGAGTTCGACCGGGCGCCCGCAGCAGCCGCGGCGGTTCTGCGCTGGGTGCTCACGCCGTCGCAACTGCGAGGTCTCGCTGAATGACGGCATTGCATCGTGGATCGAGCGATTCGCCACTGTTCGTTGATGCCATTCAGCGCTGACCGTTGTGGCGTTACCGCGACAAACCGCCGCTGCCGGGAGAGGAGGTGCACGGCTAAACCAGTGTCTCGTAGAGGCTTCGGCGCGAACGCGTTCGCGAGCGCGGCGCGCATGGAGCTTGCCTCCGCCTCACGCATCAACACGCGAGTTCTTATGACACCGGGTTCGCTGCGGGTAGTCGTCATCAACGACCAACGATGGGTCGTTCGCGCTGTGCTTCGGATCCGGGCGGGCAGCGACCCCCACGCACCGACGCTGCGATTTTTTAATGGCGCGGAAACGCGCTACGCCGGAGAGTACCCGGATGATTGGCCGGCGCTGCCCGAGAGTGAACTGACGTCGATCTTTCAGCGCGCGGAGCCCACGCCGGCCCTGGGCCGCTGAGCGCTCGCGCGAAAACTGGCGCACCGTGGAAAGGGTCGGTGCGCTGGCCGAACGTGGCAATGTGTTTACCACGCTCGGTGGCCGATGATTCCGGTCGTTATCGGAATTATCTACTGGCGCCACTCTGGCGCGGTTGCCAAACACCTGTACGTTAGAGCGCGTTAACCTATACGCGTTCGGGTCGTAGCCGTGGCATCAGCACTTCTGGAAGAGCTGCGCGAAGCACTGCGCGAGCAATACGCTGTCGAGTCCGAGGTCGGACGAGGCGGGATGGCGACGGTCTTCGTCGCCGAAGATCTCAAGCATGGCCGTCGGGTCGCAATCAAGGTCCTGAGCCCTGAGCTGTCGTCGTCGATGGATGGCGACCGGTTCAAGCGCGAGATCCAGATCGCCGCGCGGCTGAGCCACCCGCACATCCTCCCGGTCTTCGATTCGGGCGAGGCGAACGGCCTCCTGTATTACGTGATGCCGTTCGTGGAAGGCGAGTCGCTGCGCGGCCGGCTGAAGCGCGAGACGCAGCTCGCCATCGAGGACGCTATTACGATCACCTGCGAGGTCGCGGACGCTCTGTCGTACGCGCACTCGTTTGGCGTCGTGCATCGCGACATCAAGCCCGAGAACATCCTCCTCCATGGCGGCCATGCGGTGGTCGCCGATTTCGGCATCGCGCGGGTCATCCAGGACGCGGGCGGGGAGAAGCTGACGCAGACGGGAATGTCGGTCGGCACGGCGGCGTACATGAGTCCCGAGCAGTTCAGCGGCGAGAACGTCGATGGCCGCAGCGACATGTACAGCCTCGCCTGCGTGTTGTACGAGATGCTGGTGGGCGAGGTCCCGTTCACTGGGCCTAACGCGATCGCGATCATGGCGCGGCACACGATGGAGCTGCCGCCGTCGATTCAGATCGTGCGTGGGACGGTGCCTGACGAGCTCGAGGGCGCGATCATGCACGCGCTCGAGAAGGTGCCGGCGGACCGGTTTTCAACCGTCGCGCAATTCAAGGAAGCGCTGTTAGGGCAGGGAGCGACGAGCGCGTACGCGCGGCGGACGCGCGCGAATACTCGCACGTACACGAGGCAGATGGCGTTGCCGCCGGAGGCCGCGGTCCGGCGACGCCGACGGACGCTCCTCGGCGGGGGCCTGGCGATCGCCATGCTGGCGGCGGGGAGTCTCGCGGGACGCTACTACTGGGTGAAGTCGCGTGCGCCCCAGGTCATGCAGTCGGGAGAACTCTCAGGCGGCATGTCCCCACGACGCATCGCGGTCCTTTATTTCGATGATGATAGCAAAGGCGGTTCACTCGCGCACGTTGCGAGCGGCCTCACGGAGTCCCTCATCAATCGTCTGTCCCAAGTCGATGGCCTCGATGTGATCTCGGCAGACGGCGTCAGCCCGTACCAGCACTCGCAAGTAACAAGCGATAGCATCGCGCGCGCTCTCAATGCCGGGACACTTGTTCGCGGAAGTGTCGATGAGGATGGCGGTCAGCTTCGAATCACCGCACAGCTTGTGGACGGCAGCGGGACGCCTTTCCGACGAGAGAGCTTCCGCATTCCACCCAGCGCTTTGCTGAACGCACGTGACTCCTTGGCGGGTGCAGTAGCTGACTTGCTGAGACAGCGTCTCGGTGACGAAGTTCGTCTTCGAGAACAGAGGAGTGCCACGACGAACGCGGACGCGTGGGCCTTCGTGCAGCGTAGTGAGAACTTGCGCAAGGAAGCCGAACATTTCATTGCCGCTGGCGAGCCTCCCGCCGCCGAACTACGGCTGAGGGATGCGGACTCCCTTGCTGCACGTGCCGGTTCGCTCGATCGGCACTGGTCAGAGCCGATGACCGAGCGCAGCGCTATTGCCTTGCGAAAGGCGAAACTCGCGCGCGAGCCGAGGCAGGCGACTGCATTCCTAGACACCGCCGTTGCATTTGCCGATAGCGCCATAGCTATCGACCAGCGGAGCGCTTCGGCGTTCGAATTACGGGGAACGGCACGCTATGAACGCGTCCGTCGGGAGCTTCTAACCGAGCAGAAGGACATCGACCGCACGGTTGCGCAGGCAGACAGTGACCTCCACGAGGCGGTCTCGATCGATCCAAGAAGGGCCAGCGCATGGAACGCATTGAGCTTGGTGCAATATGGTAAGACGAATGTCGTCGAGGCCAATGCCGCGGCTCGTCGTGCCTACGAAGCTGATGCCTACCTGAGCGCGGCGCCGGAGATTCTCACGCGCCTTTGGGCAACTTCATACGATCTCGAGGAGTTTCCGGATGCGACGCACTGGTGTGACGTTGGACGCAAGCGATTCGCATCCGACCCGCGCTTCGTGCGCTGCCAGTTGTATCTGTTACTGACACCCGTTGGTGACGGGAGGAATACGGCCGAGGCTTGGCGATTGGTCGACGAGTACAAGAGATTGACGCCGAAGCAGGATGTGGCGTTTAGCGGCCGCGAAGCACAGATTGTCGCCGCGGTTGTCATTGGGCGCGCGGGATTGCGTGACAGCGCGCATCGAGTGCTCGAGCGAGCTCGCGTGGGCAAGGACATCGATCCCGGCGGAGAGCTCGTTGGACTAGAGGCAGTTGCTCGTACCCTACTCGGCGAGCGTGACAAGGCGCTGGGACTCCTCGAGCGTTACCTCACTAATCACCCGGACCATCGCGTCACAAAAGCGTGGTGGTGGCGTGACCTGCAACAGGATCCACGATTCAAGAAGTTGGCGGCGGGGCGCTGAGGTCGACTCGGCACGGGTGGATACTCGTTAGGAAATAAGGTCGCAGGCAAAGTTACAGCTGCGATCAGAAAGTCATTCGCCTCCGGACACGCATCGCGGCGTCCGATGGTTTCGTTGTGGATTGTGGGTGTTTTGTACCTTTTCAGAGGATTGTATTATGACGGCCTTGCAGGGCAGGACCCGACGCTGGTTTCTGATACTCACTGCCCTGGCGGCTGCCGCGGCGTGTAACGATTCGGTCGCGCCTCGACAGCTCAAGGCGCCAAATCCTTCGGCGATCATCGTTGACGGCGCCCACAATGGCGGCAACGACGATGTCTTTTTTCTCCCGCCACTCGTCGACAGTCCATCCGGTAAGCCCGGTTTTGGCGACCCTGAAGACGTAAATCTGCCCGTCGATATTAAGATCATCTGTCAATCGCACGTGAGCACCTCCAGCTGCCCGGATTTCGACTTCCCTCCGAGCGCAGTGAAGTCCTCATCAGACGCTCATTACATGGTCAATTGGGACACAAAGGCGCCGGGCGTCGATCCGGGCGACGTCTATCGTATCGAGATTCACGTTGGGAGTAAGACGATCGCTTGGGCCGACGTTTACCTGGTGCCTAACGGCAACCCGAAGAATATCGCGACGCAAGGTGATATCCCGCTGCCCGACGGTCGCACGATGCCGATCAAAGTTCGCATCGAAAAGGGCTGGAACTGTGCCGATCGCACGAACAAGACGTGCACGACGCAAGTCGTCGGCAACACGCCGGTGGGCGCGCCGGTCACGGTGATCGCACCACAGAATACTGCCGCCGGGCAGTTCGAGGGAAACTGGATCCCTTACTGCACCAGCAGCCCGACACCAGGCTGCGTCCCGCAAGGTACGCAGGTCGTAGTCACCATTGAGGACCAGACCGCGATTCTTAACCGCCCTCCCGCGAACGGTGGACCAGCGCCCACGTGCAGTCTCATCTCTGACGCTGGGCCGCTGACGCACATGCTCTCCGATGCCCACTGCGTGAAGTTCACTACGGATCCGGAATTCAAGTTCGCGAGCCCAGTGAAGGTCGCCGTGTGCGTGCACACGGATGAAACGACGCAACAACTGCTCAAGTACGATGTCGATGAGACGCCGCGTTTCCTCCGCAACATTCGATTCACGGTGGACGGCGTCGACTTCACCGCTCTCTGCGAGCAGGGCGAGTCGCAGATTGGCAGCCGATCAAACAGCCGCGGTACAAACTACGCTCTTGCCGTGCTATCGAAGCTTGGCCATGTCGTGCAGCAATTCGTCACCCCAAAATCCGCGTACGCGCTGCACCTCGGCGTCGGTGGCTTCGTCGAATCAGGCGATGGCTTCAGCTACGTCTCCCCGGCGCGTCCGCTGACGTTGTCAGCCTTCGCTGGCACCAACCAGTCCGCACTGATCGGTGGTGCCCTCGCCAATCCGGTGCAGGTCCGCATCTCGACCGTCCACGGCAACTTCGACTTCGAGAGCGGATTCCCGAACCCACTCAACAACCTGCCGGTGACCTGCTCCATCGATCAGGGTAGCGGGACATTCCCCGTCATCGAGGGCCCGGCGATTACCCAGGCGAATGTCTTCACCGATGTGAACGGCATCGCGACCTGTCCATCGTGGATCCTGGGCAAGGAAGGGACGAACACGCTCCGGGTGAGCACGCCGAACATCGACAACGGCATCATCGCCGTCGAGGAGTTCCAGGGTGAGGGCGGTGTCTTCCCACAGCCCGTGACGTTGAGCAACAACGCAACGTTCACGGCAACGGGCATCCTCGCGAATACTCCGTCACTCCTCGCGCCGGCAAACCTCTCCGAGTTCGATTTCTTCCCGCGCACTACGCCACTGAGTTGGACCGCGGTGCCAGGAGCCGTGTCGTATGAGCTCGATCGAGCTTACTGCGAATCATGGACGCTTCCCGACTACCCAACAACCTGCTCGGTCTGGACCAATTATCCGGTAGCAAGCGTCCAGGGAACAACCTTGACCTTCGACTTCGTTGGAGCGCAGCCCGGCCGCTGGCGGGTGCGCGCGATCTATCCGAGCGGCGGCCAAGGGCCGTGGTCGGCATACAATTATTTCCGATATCTGCAATAGCCTGAAGGATCGGAGATCAGAGCGGGCCTGGAGCGTCAATCGCTCCAGGCCCGTTTTTCGTGCGATTCGATGATTGTCGCGAAGAGATGGTACGCCGCGGGATTACGAGGAATCGTATGATGCCGTCATGCCTCGCGCCCCGGACTCCGTCTCGTTGCTCGTTTCACTGATCACCATCGTCATTCTCGCGACCATGGCCGGACTCGCACATCACTTCGCGCGGTGAACTGACTACCACGGTCCAAAAAGAAATCGGCGGCCCGTGAGGCCGCCGATTCCCAAATGCCTTGTTGTGAGGTCAGCGCACCATCGACACCGTCGGACGCCCGTTAGGCGCATCTTCCACCGACTTCAGCACGTCGCGCCACTGGAACTTCTTCCCGCTGTGGCGCACCCAGTAGTCCATCCACGCCATCTCACCCACACTCTTCAAATACTGATTCCGCGGGTCCGGGATGCCGTGCGAGTTGCCGGGGTACACCCAGAACTCCGTCGGCACGTTCAAGCGCTTGAGCGCCATGTGCAGCTCCTCGCTCTGCGGACGTGGCACGCGCGGATCCCCGTCGACGACGTGAATCATCGTCGGCGTCTTCGCGTTCTTGACGTACGCCGCCGGCGACTGCTTCCACCAATGCTCCATGTCGTCGTACCAGAGCTTGTCCCCGAGGTACCATTGGCGGAGACGCTGCGTGTCGCTCTCGCCGTACATCGAGATCCAATTGAACGTCCCCGCGCCCGTGCTGATCGCCTTGAAGCGATTGGTGTGCGTGAGAATCCAATCGGAGTAGTGGCCGCCGGCGCTCCAGCCTAACGCGCCCATCTGCGTGCTGTCGACGATCCCCTGGGCGATCAGATAATCGACGCCGGCCATGATGTCGTCGAAGCCCTTCGTGAAGTAGTCGCCCTGACTCTCGATCTTGTGGCGCTGGCCGTAGTTCGTCGACTGCCGGTAGTTCGGCATCAACACCGCGTAGCCGGCGCCCGAGTAGACCTGCGAGCCGTAGCCGCCGTTGAAGCTCAGCACGTCCGCCGCCGCCGGTCCGCCGTGGATCGCCACGATCAACGGATACTTCTTCCCCTGCTGATAGCCGACGGGCTTGAGCAGTACGCCGCCGACCATCCGGCCGTCCTTCGACTTCCAGGTGATCTCTTCCTCGTCGCCGAGCTCGATGCCGTTTTTCACCCACGGGTTCGGATCGGCGAGCTGCACCCACTTACTCCGGTCACCGATCTCGTTCACCGACGAAACGGTGAACAGCGTCGGCGGTGTCTTCGGGTCGGAGTAGTTGATCGTCAGGCGACCGGTCTCGGGATTCTGCGACGCCCGGAGCGATGCCTGGACGTGCGTCAGTTGGGTGACGTTGCCCGAAGCGACGTCGACGGAGCAGAGCTGATCTGTCGCCTTGATCCCCTCATTGAAGTAGATCGTCTTTCCATCCTTCGACCACCAGCCAACCGTGACGTCGCCGTCGAAGTTTGCGCCGAGCTTGCGGAATTGGCCGCCGCGGTTGGCGACATCGCGCACGTACACCTTGTTCAGGTGCATGAACTGGAAGTCGTCCGGCGCGCTGAAGGCGACGAGCCTGCCATCCGGCGAGAAGCTCACCGGACTCTCACCGATGTCCCTGTTGTTCGTCAGCCGCTCGATCTGTCCTGATGCTACGTTGAGCAGATACAAATCGGCGTTGTCATTCTGCTCGAGGATGTTTCGCTCGTAGCGGTTCGGCGACATGCCGTGGAACCCGATCCACTTCCCATCCTGGGAGATGGTAAAGTTGCCGACGCTGTAGCTCGTGTCGTGCGCGAGCCGGGTGGTCTGCTTGCTCTCGAGATCCACCATCCAGAGGCTCGAGATCGGCGTCTCGGGATTTCTCACGCGGACGTCGAAGCGCTTGTCGAAGCGCGCGCGCTCGTCCTTGTCGACCGTGTCCGAGGTGACGAAGTAGATGCGCTTGGAATCCGGCGCGAACTGCCAGAGCCCCACGCCAGTCGGATGACGCGTGAGCTGCACGGGCTTGGCGGAGTCGCCCGCCGCGAGCGTCGCCACCGGCAGGCCATAGAGCTGCTCGTCATCTGCTCGGCCGGATCGATAGACGAGCCACTTCCCGTCTTTAGAGAGCTCGTAACCGGAGACGCCGTCGCGCGCGTCGGTGATCTTGCGCGCCTCGCCGCCGTCCGGCCGCATCATGAACAGCTGATTGCCTGGCCCGCCGCCCGTCTGTGCGGCGAAGGCGCCACCCGCGGGAAGATTCGGTGCGGCCACCGCGCGTGGCGCGACGCCCCCGCCTGGCGCGTTGTCACGCGGCGACGCGTCGCGATCCGAGGCGAAGACGAAGAAGCTGCCATCGCGAGACCAGAGCGGGCGGGCCTCGCTCTTGTCCCTGGTGAACGTCAGCTGGCGCGCGCTCGCGACGCCGCGTTCGGTGCTGACGAGATAGATGTCAGACTGGCGACGAGCGTCCTTCCAGTCGGGAACGCTGAGGGTGTAGAGGAGCCAGCGCCCGTCTGGGCTGAGGTCGGGGGCGGCGACCTGACGCATGTTCTGCACGTCGAGGAACGTCATCGGCCGCCTTGCCTGGGCCGACGCGGACATCGCGATCGCGGTAGACGCGCCAACGACGACGTATACGCGCCAGCGCGAGAGGGTGGAGTTGCGCACGGTGGGTGTGGAGGAAGGTGGAGAGACCCGGGGCGGAGGAAGTTCGGAGGAGGACAATCTGGCTGGGGAGCGCAGGCGGGTCGAGACGCGCTTTCCCCCGACAGATACGCTGGCGGAGCCACCGATGTTGACCCGTGCGGCGACTTGCGGTGACCGCCCGCCCCGGCGTCCGGTTTAGCTTCCGAGTAACCGCCATGAGCCATTCATTCAATCTCGCGCCCTTGCCCGATCGCGAACCGGCACCGCCAGCCGTCGATTCGACGCTCGTGAGTCGCGCCAAGTTGGGTGACATCAAGGCGTTCGAGCAGATCGTCGAGCGCTATTTCGCCCGCTGCATGCGCTTCGCGCTCGGCATGCTCCGCGATCCCGGCGAGGCGGATGACGTCGTCCAGGAAACGTTCGTGAGGCTCTACCGAGCGCTGCCGCGCTACGAGGAGCGCCAGCGCTTCGACTCCTGGCTTTTCCGCATCCTTGGGAACTGCTGCCGCACCGCCAACCTTCTCCGGCAACGACGCGACACGATCGATGTTGATAACGAGAAGACGCTGAGGTCGCTCCCCTCGCCGGACCGTTCTGACGCCGTCTTCGATTATGAATGGGGAGACGAGGTGCGTCGCGCACTGGCCGAAGTGCCCGAGCACAATCGAGAAATCTTCCTCCTGCATTACGTCGAGGGATTCTCCTACGAGGAGATCGAGCGCATCACCGGCGTCAGGCAATCGGCGCTCAAGATGCGGGTGAAGCGGGCGAGCGACCACCTGCGGACTCGTCTGGCGGGAGTCTATCGTGGTTGAGCGGCGAATCGACCCAGGTCCGGTTGTCGAGCGCGCGATCGAGTCGTTGCGCGCGCTGCCGCCGGTGGAAAGCGCCAGCGTTAGCCGCGTTGTCACCGCTGCCGCCCGGATTCGTGCACTGGATGCAGCGCCTGACGCGGACGACCTCCTGAGCGAGCCGGTGGCGCCGCGCCCCCGATTCGCACTGCGCATTTCGATCGCAGCCGCTGCGTCGGTCATTCTCGCCGGCGGTACAGTCGCGGCCTTACGTGCGATGCATTCCTCATCGCAGCCGGCGCGAATTGCGGCGGCAGCTCCGGAACCCACCGCCAGCGCGGTGCCGGCGTCGCGCGACGTGAGTGGCGAGGGCGTGGCGATCCCGACACAGTTCGTCTTCGATGGTCAGGCGCGGCGCGTAACGCTCGTCGGCGACTTCAACAATTGGGACGCACACGCGACACCACTCGAGCGCGAGCCGCGCAGCACTCTCTGGTCGGTGACGGTGCCGATCCAGCGAGGTCGGCACGTCTACGCGTTCCTCGTCGATTCCGTGTGGACCATCGACAAGCGAGCTCCGGTCGCGCGCGATCCGGATTTCGGTGTCACCGGCTCCGTGATCCTTGTAGGCCGTCCATGAGCAGGCGAGCAGTCGTCATCCTGGTGATGCTCGGGCTGCCTCTCCGGCTCTCGGCTCAGGACGCGCGCGCCAATCGTCTCGACGGCAAGCTCGATCTCGAGACGCAGACGGTCGTGCTTCGGACGCTCGACAGTGCGCGCACGCGTGGCCTGCCCATGGAGCCGCTGGTGGACAAGGCGCTCGAAGGGGCAACGAAGCGAGCCGCCGGTGCGCGGATTCAGGCGGCGGTTTCGTCGCTACTCGGTCGCCTGGAGGCGGCGCGCGACGCCCTTGCCCCCAATCCAACGCCTCGCGACATCACGGCCGGCGCCGATGCGCTCGCCTTCGGGGCCACGCCCGACGCTCTGAAGGCGATGCGGGCAATCCGGCCTAACGAGTCCGTCGCGGTGCCGCTCGGGGTGCTCACACAGCTCGTCGCGAGCGGCGTTCCCGTGAGCCGCGCGACGCGCGTCGTCGCCGATCTACTGCGTCGCGGCGCTCGTGACGAGCAGCTGATCGCGCTCAACGACGACGTTCGCTCGTACGTTGCGGCGGGCGCGTCGCCCGAAGTTGCGCTCGACGTTCGCACGCGAGGGCTCAATGCGGTGCTTCCGTCGCCGGCTGCGGCCGGCGTCGCGGGTGACGCCTTGCCGGGCTCCATCACAACAGGTCAGAAAAAGCCCTGAGCCAAAGCGAGACCACTGTTCGCCTCCGTGGCCCGGCGATACGCTTAGCCGGTGCGTGGTCTTGGAATCGCCGTACTCCTCATGCTGGCATCGGTCGCGCGGCAATGTCGCGGCCAAACGCTCACCCCGACGACCGCGGGAAGCGTCGATCTCGGTGCGGCCTTCCTGCAGCAGCCCGGCCTGACGGCGACGAACGTCCTCACGGCCGCGAGCCAGCTTGCCTACACGGCGGCGAGGTACTCGCTCGCCGCCAACGGTGTTCTCGCGGTCACACCACAGGATCGCTTCACCGGGCAGAGTGTTCTCACCGGATCCCTGTACGCACCGTCGGCACGGCGTTTCCGCTGGGAGCT
>DATEPP010000009.1:0-16720 GCA_035273165.1 Gemmatimonadaceae bacterium | reverse complement strand
ACTGCGACTGAGGAACTGCGACTGAGGAACTGCGACTGAGGAACTGCGACTGAGGAACTGCGACTGAGGAACTGCGACTGAGGAACTGCGACGGGAAAGGGAAAGCGGGCGCTTCGCGCCCGCAAGTCCTTTTTCGTACCGCAGTTCATGCGGCTTCCGCAGTTCATGCGGCTTCCGCAGTTCACGCGGTTTCCGCAGTTTACGCGGTTTCCGCAGTTTACGCGGTCTCCGCCGTTCATTCAGTTCTTCAATATTTGAGCCCGCTTGCCTCCGCGAACTCTTTCATTGCCTTCTCCTGATCCTCGGTCAGCTTCTCCGGGACCTGGACATCCACCTGAACGATCAGGTCGCCCTTGGCGCCATCCTTCTCGATTCCCTGGCCGCGGACGCGGAAGCGTTTGCCGTTCGAGGTGCCGGGCGGGATCTTGATCGCGACGCGCTTGCCGTCGAGCGTTTTGACGCTGATGCGGGAGCCGAGCGTCGCCTGCGCGATGTTGATTGGCACCGGCGCGATGACGTCGAGTCCCTCTCTCTTGAAGAAGCGATCCGGCTGGACCTGAAAGGTGATCACCAGATCACCCGAAGGGCCATTGTGCTGGCCGCGGCCTCCCTGTCCCTTGAGACGGATGCGAGTGCCGCTGTCGGTGCCCGCCGGAACCGTGATGAGCACTTTCTTACGCGTGCGCACCTCGCCCACTCCGCCACAGGTCGGGCAGCGCTCGGAGGGCACCTGCCCGCGACCGAGACACATTGGACAGGGGCGCTGAACGGCGAAGCCGCCCTGGCCGAAGGAGATCGTTCCGCGACCGCTGCACTCCGGGCAGGTCTGGAGCTTCGCGCCCGGCGCCGCGCCCGATCCCTTACAGGTCGGACATTCCTCGTTCACCTCGAGCTCGACGGGGACCTTGTCGCCGAGGGCGGCGACGCGAAATGGCACCTCGAGCTGCATCTCGACGTCCTGGCCGCGCTCCGGCCCGCGACTGCGCGCGCGCGTGCCGCCGGTCGTGCCGCCGCCGAACATCGAGCTGAATATGTCGCCGAGCCCACCGAGGCCGCCGATGTCGAAATCCTCGAATCGGAAATTGCCACCGGCTCCGCCCGGGAAACCGCCTGCTCCGGGCGCGCCAGCACCTGGTCTGGCACCAGGCCGCGCGCCGCCGCCGAAGCCGCCGAATGCGCCGAGCTGGCGCATCTGGTCATACTGTTTGCGGCGATCCGCGTCTCCGAGCACCTGATACGCCTCGGAGATCTCCTTGAACCGGTCCGCTGCCTTCGCGTCGTTGGGGTTCTTATCCGGATGATAGCGGGCCGCGAGCTTTCGGTATTGCTTCTTGATCTCATCCTGCGACGCGGACGCGGACACACCGAGAACCGCGTAAAAGTCTTTGTTTTGCGCCATGGCGCTCAGTACGTCCTCAGCCGTTCCACTGCTTCACGACGACACGCGCGGGACGGAGCAGCTGGCCATTGAACAGATAACCCTGCTGGTAGACCTTCGCGACAACGTGGTCGTCCTCGCGCGAGAGCGCGGGCTCCGTCGCGACTGCCTCCATGTGCGACGGATCGAAGGTCTGATCGACGGGATTGAGGACCTCGAGTCCGATACTCGTGAGCGACTTCAGCATCTTGCGCTCGACCATCGCCACACCGTCGACGACGGTCTTGGTATCGGTCGTCGCGGGGTCGACGTGGGCGAATCTCGTTAGGTCGTCGAGCGCATCGAGGAGCCCACGCAGCATCTCCGCCTGACCGCGGACAGACGCTTCCTGTCGCTCACGCACTGACCGCTTGCGGTAGTTGTCGTACTCGGCGGCGAGACGCAGGTATCTGTCGTGCTGCTCGGCAAGCATGCGCTCGCTGCCGCTGCCCGCGGTGTCGCTGCTGGCGCTACCCGTTGCGTCGGCGACGGACGATTCGGTCTCAGTCTCATCGACGTCGTCGGCTGCGTCATCACGGACGGCCGGCGCGAAATCGTCAGTCATCGCGTCGCCCGGATCACCCTCGGCGCGACGTGCTGGATCTTTGTCTGAACGCTTCATCTCGATTGGTCCTCGCGAGCGAACGCTCGCATCTCGACGCGCGACGCTCGAACGTCCTGTAGACAAACACGAGCGTGCCGCCTGAGAAAAGTTGGTCGGCAAGGGCGACGCGTGCAACCTCCGTGCTGCCGAACACCATGCGCGGAGAAGTCTTGCAAAACGCCTTGGTCGGATTGCGACAGCCGGGTCAGTCTTTCTCCAGGAGTGTGCGGCGCACGAGCTCGAGCGCGCTCTGCGTTGCGCGGCGCCGGATCTCATCACGGTCGCCGATCAGCCGAAGTTGCACCGCCCGGGTCCCATCCTGATGCGCGAGAGCGACCCACACGGTACCGACAGGCTTCTCGGGTGTTCCGCCGCCGGGGCCGGCGATACCTGTGATACCGATGCCGAGCGAGGTGCACAATCGAGCGCGAGCACCTTCCGCCATCTGTCGCACGACCTCCTCGCTCACCGCACCGTGCGCATCGAGCAGCTTCTGATCGACATCGAGTAGATCGCGCTTGACCTCGTTCGCGTACGCGATGACGCCGCCGAAGAAGACGTCGCTCGATCCTGGGATGGCGGTGAGCCGCGCGCCGAGGAGCCCGCCCGTGCAGCTCTCGGCAACTGAAAGAGTGAGCCCGAGCGAGCGACAGCGATCGAGCACGACTTCAGCGAGATCGGTGGCGCCCTCCGCGTAGATCGAGCGTCCAAGACGGCCGCTGATGACATTCGAAGCGGCGTCGAGGAGCTCGTCAGCCTGATTCGCTGCGACGTCCCGAATCGTGAGGCGAAGATCGACGCCGTCCGGCGCGGGCAGATACGCGAGGCTGATCGGACCGAGGCTGTCGCGAATGGGATCGATCTGATCCGCGAGCAGCGATTCGGCGACACCCGTCGTACGAAGCGTCCGCGACCTGACCACCGTCGACGCGCCGTCCCGGGAGGCGCGCTCCCGCAGGACAGGAAGCAGCGTATCCGCGAGCATTCCGCGCATCTCACGCGGGACGCCGGGCAGCATCGCGACCCAGCGGCCTCGATCGTCCTCGAGCCAGATGCCAGGCGCCGAACCGTGGTTGTTGGTGAGCTTCCGTGCTCCTTCGGGGAGCATCGCCTGGGCGCGATTCGACTCCGGCATCCGCCGGCCGAATCGCTGCTGCCAGCGCTGCTCCATCCAGGCGACGTGCTCCTCGTCGAGGCGCATGCCGCGGCCGAAGATCGAAGCGATGGAGGCTTTCGTGAGGTCGTCACTCGTGGGCCCGAGGCCACCGGTCGTGATCACCGCTCCGGTGCGATCGAGCGCTTCGGCCACGGCGGTCGCAATGTCCTCAGCGACGTCGCCGACGGTTCCACGGCGACGCATGCCGATGCCGATCGCCGCGAGCTCCCGCGCGAGATGCGCGGCGTTGGTGTCGATCGTGAAGCCGAGCAGGAGCTCGTCGCCGATGGTCAGCAACTCGATATCCATCAGCTTCGCGCGCGACTCTCCACGAAGACGCGACCATACCGGCTGACGTAGAGCCAGAGCGAATACACGGTAAGCAGAACCGCGATGCTCATCAGGAGGCTGCCAGCGGTGCCGATGAAGAGAGCGATGCCGTGCCAGAGCGCGCCCTCCCAATGCCCCAGGAGCGCCGCCGTCGCAACGGCGAACCAGAGATACGCCCCGCCCTGCCAGACGAGTTGAAAGGCGGTCTTTACCTTCGCCGGCCCAATAGCCGCGATGACGACGCCGCGGCGAGCGGCCGCCTGACGAAAGATCGTCATCACCAGCTCGCGCCCGAGGACGATGAGCACGATCCACCACGGCAGGGTGACGTCGCCCCACGGCGTGATGAAAGGCAGCGAGTGCAGCGTGAGATCCGAGGTGCCAAACGAGGATCCGCCAAACGATCCGTTTGCGCTCTGCATCAGAGCCCACATCGGCACGAAGGTACCGACGAGGAGAAGCTTGTCGGCAAGCGGATCCAGGAGCTTGCCGAGCGTCGTCTCCTGCTTGCGTGATCGCGCCAGTACGCCATCAGCGTAATCGGAGACGGCGGCGATGACGAAGAGCACGAAGGCGATGACGCGCGGGGTCGTCGCAGGCGCAAACGGCAGCACCGCGATCAGCGGTGTGATCGCGATACGGCCAACCGTCAGCGCATTCGGGAGATTCATTAACGGCAGCTATCAGCTATCTGCTTGGAGCTATCAGAAGGACCGTCACCATCAATTCTAGTCCGATGGCCCAATCGCTGACAGCCGATAGTCAGCCGCAGTGGTCAAGCCAGCGATTTCAGAACCAGCTTGCTGACCGCTTTGAGGGTATCGAAGACCCCTTCGCCCGTGACGGCAACCGCGTCGAAGTAGGGTGCATGCTCCACCCATTCGCCCGTCTGGATCTGCTCGACGAGATTCTCGCCCGCGCGGAACGGATTGGCGGCGACGCGCATGCGCGAGGGATCGGAGATCTCCCAGCCGGGATTGAGCGCGGCCTGCAGATCCTTTATCGGCGCCGCGTTCGGGAGGTCGCGCTTGTTGTACTGAATGACGAACGGCATGCGTGTGAGATCGTACCCGTACTCCGACATGTTGTCGTACAGGTTCTGCATCGCTTCCTGGTTCGCTTCCATGCGCTCGATCTGGGAGTCGGCGACGAAGACGATCCCGTCGACGCCCTTGAGGATGAGCTTCCGGCTGGCGTTGTAATAGACCTGACCGGGCACGGTGTAGAGATGGAAGCGCGTCTTGAAGCCGCGGATCGTTCCGAGGTCGACGGGGAGGAAATCGAAGAAGAGCGTGCGCTCCGTCTCGGTAGCGAGGGAGATGAGCTTCCCGCGCGTATCCGGCGAGACTTTGCCGTACACGTGCTCGAGGTTCGTGGTCTTACCGCCGAGTCCCGGGCCGTAATACACGATCTTACAGTTGATCTCGCGCGAGGCGTAATTGATCATCGACATGCTGTCATTCTCCCTTACTGAAACAGCTTGTCGATCTCGTCGTCGGCGCCGGCGAGAATGTTGGGTTTCGAGGCGTCGCTCGCGCCGCGCTTGAACACTTCCTCGAAGAACTTCGTCAGCTCGTCGACGGTGGCTTTCATCTTCAGGCGCACGAGTCCGAGCGTGGTGCGATTGTCGAAGAGGACGACGAGGATCACCCGACGCGCAACGTCGGCGAGGTACATCGATTCCTTCTCGCCCTGGTGAAAGAGGGAGTTGAAATCGTTCTCGCCGATCAGCTTCGCCAGCTGGTCGTTGGCGCTGAAGTCGGCCGCGGTGAGCGTGGCGAATGCCGTCGGGTCGAACTTCGGCTGTTCGCCGACGGTGGCGACGAGCTGGCCTGTCCGGTCGACGAGCAGCGCGCATCGCGCGTTGCTGTCGAACAGAAACCGCTCGAGTGATTTCGTGATCGCGCCGAAATCATCTTCGGTGAACGACCAGCTTGCCGCACCAACGGGCATTCGTACCTCACGTGAGATTCGACTGCATGCGCCGCAACAACCGTTCGGCACGACGCCTTAGCCCTGGCCGTCGCTCCCAGCTCACGTATTCCGTGAGCAGGCGTGCCGTATCGACACCGGGACGCCCGCGGATGTAGCCGAGTGCCGCCAAACGGCGGACGGGGCTCTTGCTGAACAAGTCACGGCGGCACCGCCGGATCTGGGTACTCCAGACCAGCAGGCCGATAATAAGACCGCCAAGAAACCCTCCGGTCACCGCTTTGGCGTCGTCCCATTCTGACCGGCCCCTTCCCGTCCGCCTCACATGCTCCTCCTGGCCGCCAGGGCCTGGGCGATCGTTACTCCGTCGGCATACTCGAGGTCACCGCCCACAGGCAGACCCCGAGCGATTCGCGTTATGGTCACGGGGCGGGCCGCCAGCTGTCGCTGGACGTACAACGCGGTCGCTTCGCCCTCGAGACTGGGGTTCGTCGCGAGAATGACCTCGCGTACTTCCTGGGAGCCCACACGGTGGACCAGATCCTCGATGTGGAGGTTTTCGGGGCCCACGCCATCGAGCGGTGAGAGCCGGCCTCCCAGCACGTGGTAAACGCCCCGGAACTCGCCCGCGCGCTCGATAGCGCTGATGTCGGAGGCTTCCTCGACGACGCAGATGAGCGACGCATCACGGCGCGGGTCACCGCAGATCGAACAGAGCTCGCCCTCCGTGAGGTTGTAGCAACGCTCACACGCGTGTACGCGCTCCGTGAGCGTAGTGAGGGCTTCGGCGAGTCGCCGGCTCTGTTCGGCGGGTTGCTTGAGCAGATGGTAGGTGAGCCGCAGCGCGGTCTTACGGCCTATGCCGGGAAGCTTTGCGAGCTCCGAGGCGAGATCGTCGATGACTGACACGAAAAAGAGGTGCTAGCGGTTAGGTGTTAGGTGCTAGTCAGCAGCCCTAGCACCTAGCATCTAGAACCTAGCACCTTGTTAGCCCAGCCCCGGGATCTTGAACGGCAGGCTCATTCCTCCCGTCAGCTTTCCCATCTCGGCCTGGGCTTGCTCCTGAGCCTTCTTCTGGGCGTCGGCCAGGGCGACGACGATGAGGTCCTCGAGCATCTCCGGATCCGCCGAATTGATCACCGACGGATCGATCTTCATGCGGCGAACCTGGCCGGTGCCGCTCACCTCGGCGGTCACCATGCCGCCGCCGGCTGTCCCGGTGACGGTGATGTTCTGAAGATCCTCCTGGATCTTCTGGAACTTGCCCTGCATCTCCTGCGCTTGCTGCAGGATCTTCATGAAGTCGCGCACGGGAGTCGGTGGCTGGTGGTTGGTGACTGGTGGTTGGTGTCAGTCGACGACGTCGAGATCCAACGCGTCGATCGCGGCGCCGAGGGTTGGGTCGCGGCGACGGAGTGAGTTCAGGCGGTCAGTGCGGACCATCTCGTCGGTAACGCGGGCCGGCGCCGCAGCCGCGTGCTCGGGATTCTGCCGCATGCGAATGGCGCGGGCATCGGGAAACCACTGACGGAGCAGGCCAAGGATCTCGCCGCGCGCTGCCTCGATGGCCTGCGCGAAGAAATCATTCGCCTCATCGAGCTCTATCGTGACGTCGCCACCAGCGGTGACTGCGACCGGCAATGCGTGACCGAGCGCGGATGCGAGAACGCGCTTACCGTCGCCGCGGACTTTGGCGACGAGATCGTCCCATCGTCCCGTGACGCGCGCCAGCTCGAACGGCTCCGCGGCCTTCGCCGGTGCTGGCGCTTCCGGCGCCTCCGGCTCTCGCGCGGCAGGAGGCGTGGCCGGAAGGTCGGCGAGTACCGGCGCGGGCGGCGCGATGACCGGCTTCTCGTTAGGCACCGCCGGCGCCGAATCACGCCGGCCGCGTGGTGGCTCGGCCGGACGCGCCGCGGGACGTGCGGGTCGAGACGCGGGCATCTCGCCGCCGTCGCCACTCAGGCCACGCAGCAGATCCTCGATCTCCACGGTTCGGTCGAGGAGCGCGAAGCGCACGAGGAGCGTCTCGATGAGGAGCTGCTGCTGCCCGCTCTTCCGAAAGCGCGGCTCGAGCTCACCGATCGCGGAGAGCATGCGCAAGAGATCGGGAGCCGACCACCGCGAGCGGCGCTCCTCGAGCGCGGCCCGGGCGCGCTCGGGCAGATCGGGGACTTCGCCGCCGAGGAGTATCGCGAGCTGCGCGCGCACGATGTCGGCGAACCCGCTGAGGAAGAGCGAGAAGTCGATCCCCGCATCGGCCAGCCGAGCCACGAAAGTGAAGACGTCGCCGGCGCGGCGCTCGAGGATGATGTCGAGGAGCGTCAGGAACTCGTCTTCGGGAACGAGACCAAGCGCGTCGCGCACGCGATCGGCCGTCACCTTTCCGTCGCCCATCGCCAGCACCTGGTCGGTGAGGCTGAGGGCATCGCGCATCGACCCGTCCGCGGCGCGCGCGATCATCGACAGCGCCTGCGGTTCGGCGGCCACCTGCTCATCGGCGAGGACAGTCGTTAGGCGCTCACGGATCTCGGCGGGCCCGATGCGCTTGAAGTCGAAGCGCTGGAGACGGCTGAGCACCGGCGCGGCGGCCTGGGCGATCTTCTGCGGCTCGGTTGTGGCGAAGACGAAGACGACGCGCGGTGGCGGCTCCTCGAGAATCTTGAGGAGCGCGTTCCACGCCTCGCGCGTGAGCATATGCGCCTCGTCGACGATGTACACCTTGTGCCGTTCGTCGCCCGACGGCGCGTACATCGCGCGCTCGCGGAGCTCGCGTGCGTCGTCGACACCACGATTGGACGCTGCGTCGATCTCGACGACGTCGAGGCTGGATGCGCCGCTCCAGATGCGCTCGCAGGAGACGCAGACGCCGCAGGGCTCGCCGTCAGGGCCGCGGTTTTCGCAGTTGAGCGCCATCGCCAGGACACGCGCGAGCGTCGTCTTGCCGACACCACGCGGGCCGCAGAGGAGGTAGCCGTGGGCGACGCGGCCGCGCGCAATGGCGCCCTTCAACGTCGCCGAGACATGCGATTGCACGGCAACGTCGCTGAAGCGCTTCGGACGGTATTTGCGGGCGAGAGCGATCATCTGCGGGACGCGGGGAGCGGGATGCGGGGCGCGCAGACACAATCTACGTCGGCGCGCCGAGACGATCGAACAAACGACTCGCGCGGGGATGTTGCTCGATGAGCAATCATCCCCGCGCGAATGTCCCAGGCCGACCGAAGCGACAAAAGACACCTCATGCCGCTGCTACCTTCGGGGTCCTGACGGAGTTAGAAGGCTCTCGCCCTCCGGGACCTGGGACACCTGGAAATATAGCGACTCTGGGGCGTGCTGGAAGGTCGCCAGACAGGTATCGCACCCACGACAGCGAGCCCAGAGGCGAGAGGCAAGCTGAGAGCTCACGGCCTCAAGAGAACTACTTCAGCCGCCAGCGAGAGCTGACACTGCGGTGCCCGTCCGGAATCCCTGCGAACATGAGTGGAGGAGACGCAGATTACGCAGAAGTCGCAGATCGCGCAGAGAACAAAGAGCAAGACCTTTTTGTCAAAGAGTCGTTCCCGCCTTTTTTCTCAGCGGTATCTGCGCTTTGTCAGCGTCATCAGCGTTCCCTCAGGCCATGCGCCGAAGGAATGTTGCGTGTGGCGACGAGTGCAGATCCCTCGGTAGGCGCACGCACCACTACACGAGCAGCGCCTCGCGCGCGGCCATAACGCCGTGGTATTGCGCCTCCTCGAAGAGTGACAGGCCGCTCACGTCGGAGTGGGCGTGAAAGAAGCGCGGTAGCGGCGAGGAGTGGACGCGGTCCGGGGCGCTGAGAAACCCCACCGTTGGCCGAATCATGGCGTGACCCAACCGAAGAACGTCGATGCGCGAGACGCAGTCGCGGATGTCCGGGTGGGCGCGAGCGAGATCGTCGAGAATGTGGTCGCGCCAATGCGCCCAGTCGCGTATCGCCAGCTCACGGCGTGCCTGCTCGGGAGTCAGCTCGGCGAACGCGTGATAGTACGTCCAGACGGTGCGTTCCTCGACAGTGCGCAGCGATTGATGTGTCGCGACGACGTAGCCCAACCCTGGCGAATCGTAGATGACGTTGTCCCACGCCGCCGGAAAGCCACGCTCGGCGGGCCAACGCTCGAGTGTGAGATTCGCGGTGAGCCAGGGCGAGTACGTATAGTCCGGGCGATTCCGCCGGTCGCGCAGATCCTCGACCACGTACGGCGCCACGAACGCGGGCGCAGCCCAGATGACGACATCAGCATCGTAGTCGACGGCGGGAGTCGTTAGGCGCCAACGCGCGCCCTCCCGGTGGATGCGAAGGACGGGCGCGCCGGTTCGGACGTATGAGCCGAGCTTGGCGAGAAGCCGCTCGACGATCCACCCGTTGCCGGCCGGCCAGGTGAGCGGACCCTGCTCGTTAGGCTCGCGCGACGCGAAATAGTGGATGCCCGCCCACGCGGAGCTCTGCCGTGACGAGGCGCCGAAGTCGTCGCGACAGGCGTAATCCACATACCAGCGGAGCCTCGGCGACGTGAAGCGGTGCGCGGTGAGCCAAGCGTCCATCGAGAGCCGGTCGAGAGGAGAATCGCGGCGGACGCCAAGGGCGCTCGGAATGGTGAACTCGCCCGTCGCGCGCTGAGCGGCGACGATGTCCGCGAATCGACGAAAATCCGCGCGGTCCACCGCGGTCATGGCAAACTCCGGCTCGAGGCCGGCGTGCCACTCGCCGTACATGTACAGCCGCTCCTGCGGCGAGAAACAGAGCGATCGCTCCTCCCACACGCCATCGCGGAGCACGCCAAGCTCCTCGAAGAGCTCGCGGACGAACGTGGCGCGCGGACCGGGGACCGGCACGTAGTGGGCAGCCCACGGGTAGGCCGAGACGTCGTTCTCACCCGAGCGGGCGTTGCCACCGGCGCGCTCCAGGAGCTCGAGGACGACGAAATTGTGAAATCCGCGGCGATTCAGCTCCCACGCGGCGGAGAGGCCGCCGACGCCCCCGCCGACGATCGCGACATCGACCTTTCGGCGCTCGATCGTGCCGCGCGGCGCCGCCCCGCCGTCGCGAAGCGAATGGCCGCGCGCCATCCCGTCCTCGACGAAGCCACCGGCGATTGGCCGCGGCGCCTTTCTCGTCAGGCGGACGAGGGCGGGCGCGGCGACGACGCCGGCGATGAACTCGCGTCGCGTGATGCTCATCCAGGCCTAACGATTGATGGCGTCGAACTCGCGCTCGTAATAGCGCACCAGCACCTGATCGTTGAGGCGGTTCGCCTCCGCGGCCACTGGCTGCATGTCGCGCGGAAAGGCGAACAGCTGCGCGAGATCGGCGGGGGCGAGAAAACGCAGCCGATCGGGAAGCGATGGCGGCGGTGCGTAGGGGGGAGTGTCGGTGCTCGACGCGAGGGTGAAGCCCCATTCGCCGAACGACGGCACGTAGACGTGATACGGGTACGTCTTGAGGCCTGCTCGCTTGAGCGTCTCGACAATCGACCAGAACGACTGTCGCGCGAAGAGTGGCGATGTGCTCTGCACGACGAACATGCCGCCGCGGCTCACGTGCCGCTCGAGCGCACGGTAGAAGGCGCTCGTGTAGAGCTTCCCTACCCCGTAGTTGTTCGGGTCGGGAAAGTCGACGACCGCGAAATCGAAGACGTCGGTGTTCTGGTCGAGCCAGACGAACGCGTCGGCGTTGATGACGTGCACCTTCGGCGACGACAGCGAGCCTTCGTTGAGCCTGGAGAGGAGCGGGTGCGTCGCGAAGAGACGCGTCATCTCCGGATCCAGGTCCACCAGCGTGACGCTTTCCACCGCTGGATACTTGAGAATCTCACGCACCGCGAGCCCGTCACCGCCGCCGAGCACGAGCACGTGCCGGGCGCCGGGAACGGCGGCCAGCCCCGGATGCACGAGCGCCTCGTGGTAGCGATACTCGTCGCGCGAGCTGAATTGCAGATGTCCGTTCAGGAAGAGACGGAGATCGTTCTTCCACGCGGTGAGCACGATGTGTTGATAGCGTGTGTCGCGGGAGAAGATCACCTCGTCGGAGTAGATATTGTCCTCGGCGAGCGTCGTTATGCGTTTGGCCTGCGTCATGCCGATGGCGAGGACAGCGACAACCACGGCGCAGGCGCCTCGCAAGGCGCGACGCGCGCCGAGGGTGGCCGCGAAGAGGTATGTCGACCAGAGCGCGATCGCGGCGTTGACGAGGCCGAAAAGCATCGCGCTCCGCACGAGGCCGAGCTTCGGCACGAGCAGGATCGGGAAGGCCAGCGATGCGGCGAGGGCTCCGAGATAGTCGAAGGTGAGCACGTTCGACACGACTTCGCGGAAGACGTATCGATCGCGCAGGATGCGCATCAGCAGCGGAATCTCGAGGCCGACGAGGATGCCGATGAGTACGACGAGGGCGTAGAGGACGAGACGGAACGCGCCCGTGTACGCGAAGGCGAGAAAGAGCACCGTCGAGGAGAATCCGCCGATGATGCCCACCATCAGCTCGATGCTGATGAACCGCGCAACGAGACCTCGTGTGAGATAGCGCGACAGCCAGCTGCCGATTCCCATCGCGAAGAGATACGTCCCGATGACGGTCGAGAACTGGAGCACGCTGTCGCCGAGCAGATAGCTGGCGAGCGCACTCGCGACGAGCTCGTAAATGAGGCCGCACGCCGCGATGGCGAGAACGCTGATGAACAGGGCGAGTGACATGAAAAGCAGATCCCTCGCTACGCTCGGGATGACAAAAAGCTCAATGGATTGCTGCGGCGATGATGATGGCGAGCGCGATGGCCACGCAGCCCATGAGGATGCCGAGCGCTGTGTTCTGGTCCTCGATCAGCTCCTTCCACAGCGTGCCCGGAGTCAGGCGATCGAACAACATGAACGCGCTGACGAAGAGCACGAGCCCGAGGATCGTGAAGACGATCCCCGCGAGCACGTTCGCCGCCAGGTTCCTGAGCGCATCCGGTGTCATATCATTTTCCTCGCAGGTATCGGCCGGAGCCGTGGTAGAGGTATGCGGGTCGATACGATCCAGGGTTGTCGCGCACGCTGCGCGGCACGTTCTTGACTTCGGTCGGGCGGGTGAAGCTCCACCCTCGCCATTCGGCGAAGCCGAGGGAGGCGATGAGCAGGCAGGCGAAGGCGACGTAGGCGAGGTGACGGCCGATCATTCGTCGTCTGAGCTGGGCGCGTGATCGCTCTCCCGCCAGCGCATCTGCTCAAAGGCGCCATGGCGGAAGAGCGCGAGAATCGGCGGAATGGCGAGGAGCGCGAGCACGGCGCCGAAGAACGTCACGCTCGGCACGTCCCGCTGCAGCATGAGCATGAACACGAGCGGATTGGGATTGTCCGTGCCGAGCTCCGGCTGCACGCGAAGGTAGTAGCGGCCGGACGGTACCGATGGAATCGTGGCCCGATCAACCGTCGATCCTTCACTCCACGACCCGTCGGAATCGCGGCCGTAGTAGTACGACACTTCACGGCCGAAATCGTACGCGGTTCCAGTCTGCTCATTGATGAGCGCGAGGTTGAAGTAGGCCCAGTTGTTCGAGAGGTTCGTGTCGATCGTCAGGCGTACATTCGATGTCCGGCCAGCGAGCGTGAAGATCGGTGTCACGAACGCCGTCGAGTCGGCGTTGTGCGTCGAGACGACGTACTGCTGCCGGAAGACCATGTCACGTCGCGCCGTGATCTGCCTGACGACGAGGAGCGCGATGACGATCGCGGCGAAGATGAGAAAGAGGCGCCCCAGCTCACCGGCGCCGCCGGCATTCGGATCGGGCTGATTGGCGTAGACGCCGCGCGGCGCCGGCGGCTTTCCGGGAAGCTGAAACGCATCCCAGATGTACGCGGGGGACACATACGTGCCGAGCGACCAGGTGGTCTCGTTGTCAGTGGTCTCCTCGGAGAGCATGTGCGGCGGCGAGACGAAATCGCGCGTGACCGCGGTGTCGCCGAGCCGCACCTCCCATGGGAATTCGCCGAGCACGAACGTCGTTTCGGCGCTCGCCGTCTGGAAATGCTTGAACGTCTCACCGAGATATTCGATCGTCGGCTGCGTGCCGCCCTTCACCTCCGGCACGCGCTTCGTGACGACGATGTCGTTCCAGTGACCGTCGTACTCCGTGAGATAGCGAAATCCCTTGTATGGATTCCAGAGCAGGTATTCGCTCCAGAAATAGTCGACGTCGTCGACGCGGATCTTGCGGCGCTGAAAGCCGATGACCTCGTATGGATCGCCCTTGAGCTTGCCGCGCGTGCCTAACGGGATGATCGGCTTCGCGCGGATCTTCCCCTGAAACTGCTGGAGTACACGGAGGTTCGGATCCTTCGCGTCGAGGACGGCCGCGCACGAGGAGCACGCGACCGTCTGCGCCAGCTCGCCCGAGCGGAGCTGGATCGCGGCGCCGCAGTTGGGGCAGTTCAGCCCTTTCACCTGAGGGGCTACCATCCGGCGATCTCGCGCAGGTTCGTCAGCTGCAGCTTGTCAAACTCGAGATACTCACCGACGAAGACCAGCGGCTGAGACTCACTGTAATCGATCGTCGCGAAGCGCTCGCTCTGGGATTCGAGGTCGGCGAAGAGAATCTCGGACTTGTCCCAGTACTCGAAGGGCAATTCGCCTTCGACGCCGCCATATCGGGCACGGGTGAGCGTGGCCACGGTGAACCGTGTGCCGTCGAAGCTGAACGTCTGGCCGACACGGAGCGCATTCGCCTCCGGGAGTCCGGGCGCGCGCTCGAGCTGTCGCGAGATGGCATATTCCGCCAGTGCATCGCTGAGCCACGCGCTCGAGTCGTCGTCCAGGCGGAGATGCCACTCGTTCCAACGGCCTCGCTCGTACTCGTAGATGATGCGTCCAACGACCGTGAATCGCGCGCCACCGTAGCGGCCTTCGGTTCCAAGCTGAATCGCCGATACGGACGGTGGAATGTCGGAGACGACACCGACACGCTCGAGGTTCACGTCATGCCGTACGAGGATGGAGCGGCAGAAGGGACACGTGGTCTGCACCGCACTCGACCAGCGGAAGGTGATCTCGGCGCCGCAGTTCGGGCAGTTGGCAGTCAAGGGGTGCGTGGCGAGTGGCGGGTGGCGAGTGCACCAACAGCCGGCACGAGACTGGGAGATGCATAGTGGCGATCGAGACGTCGCACTTCGACTCGCTCCGCGCCGAGAGATTCACCGAGCCGCTCTGCCCAGGGCCATTCGGGGCGTGGACGGCAGCAGAAGAGATTCAGACAGAGCGAGCCGTATTCGGGGAAGGTGTGGACCGTTAGGTGCGATTCGGCGAGCGGCACGAGTCCGGTGATGCCGCCGGGCGGTGGGAAAACATGCCAGATCGCGCCCGCGACCGGCGTGAGACGCAACTCCGCGATGATGTCGGAGAAAAGACCGTCCAACGTAGCGCGGTCGGCGAGGCGCACGGGGTCGCACCCGTGCGCGTCCACGAGCCACTCGCAGCCGTCGATCATTCGCTCGTTATGCTAGCCCTGCGCCTTGCCGCACTCCGAGCAAAACTTTGCAGCGCGTGGAATGCTCTTGCCGCACTCCACGCAGAACTTGGTCGCGCCACCGGCTGCCGTGGCATCACCGGCGTTGCTCGGTGGCGACGCAGCACCGGTGTTGGATGCGCCGGCGTTCGAGCCGGAGGTAGTGCCGCCGATCGCGTCGGCCATTGCCTTCCCCATCGCCATTCCGGCACCGAGCCCTGCACCCAAGCCCGCGCCGCCTCCGCCCTCATTCGCGGCGGCCGTGGGGATCGACTGCGCGACCTGAAACTGCGTGTAGTCGCGGAGATTGCCGACCATGTTCATGCCGATGCGCTCGTCCAGTCGCTTCTGCAACTCGTCAGGCAGCGAGAGACTCTGGACGACGAAGGTGTCCAGCTGGAGCCCGAGCTCGGCGAAGGTTGGCGCGAGCTGTTCGCCGATCGTCTTTCCCAGCTCGACGAGGTTGGCGGCCATGTCGAGGAATGGAATCTGGCTCGACGCAAACGCATCGGAGACGCGTCCGATGATCGTGTTGCGGAGTTGTCCCTCGAGATCGGCGGTCGTGTACAGTTCGCGCGTGCCGCTCACTCGCTGGTGGAACACGAGTGGGTTCACGAGGTGATACGCGTAGATCCCGTGGCCGCGCAGGCGCACCATGCCGAAGTCCTTATCGCGGACCGTGATGGGGTTCTGTGTCCCCCAGCGCTGGTCCGTCTGCATGCGCGTCGAGAAGAAATAGACGTCGCTCTTGAACGGCGACTGGAAAGCCTTGTCCCAGTTCTGGAGGTTCGTGAGCAGCGGGAGGGTGCGCGTCTCGAGGGTGTGGAGTCCGGGGCCGAAGGCATCAGCGGCCTTCCCCTCGTTGACGAACAGCGCCATCTGGGACTCGCGCACGGTGAGCTGCGCGCCGTACTGGATCTCCATGTCCTGCATCGGATACCGATAGGCGAGCACGCCGTCGCCAGACTCGGTCCAGTGAATGACGTCGACGAACTGCTTCTTGAAGAAGGAGCCGAGGGACATAGCATCTCCGCGAGTGGGCTGGCGCGTGGAGAATATGGCGTGAGAGACACGCCGGCAATGCCGAAGCAAACGGCGCTAGGTCCCAGACGGCGCGAGTCCCAAACGGCGCTAGGTCCCAAAAGGCGCTGAGTTCCATAAAGCGCGAAGTCCCAAACGTCGTTAAAAGTCGTTTGGGACTCAGCGCCCTTTGGGACCTAGCGCCGTTTGGAATTCCGCGCCGTTTGGGACTCGGCGCTCTTTAGAAGTCCGTTACTGGTTATGGTTTGATCACCGGCTTGGATACTTCCCGCTTCTCCGAGCCAATCACCGGCTTCTTGACGATGAGCGTCTCTTCCTTCACGCCAATCGTCGGCGTATTGATGGTGTCTTTTTTCGTGCCGAGGCTCGGGAGATGAACCGTGTCATTCTTCATCTTCACATCAATCTCGCCGGGGCGCTCGATCACGAGCTTACCGTCATCCGTACGCTTGCAGCCGGCAACAAGGGCGACAGCGCATAACGCGAGTGCGGCGATGGTTCGCATGACTGGTCTCCGAGAAAGGACTCGCGGCCACCAAAGGCAACCTTCGGACCAGACGAGTACGCCACTCGCCATGCATCAGTCGCCGCTCACGTAAACACTTCGCGCTGGAGACGGCGCATGCGGCGAAGCTCATACACCTGACCCACTTCGCCCCCGAGGATGAAGATCAGCGCCGCGTAATACGTCCAGACGACGACGACGACGATCGCGGTGAGCGTACCCGTGTACAGCGACGCTG
>DATEPP010000008.1:0-4391 GCA_035273165.1 Gemmatimonadaceae bacterium | reverse complement strand
TGCCAAATTTGGGCTCTTCCGGGAATCCGGGGGAAAGTGGTTGTCGTGGGCGCCACTGGAGAGCCCAGGGTTTATTGGACGCGAATGACGCGAACCAGGGCGCGAATCGCACCGGGCGCCGAGCGAGGTCCTCGCTCAACGAGCCCGGACGACCAGTCTTTGGAACGACCTCGGGAGGCACCACGTGCTCGAAACTCGATGGGTGTGCAGTTCACAAAGACTTCTCGGCTCGTTGCGCATGGACTTGTCACGGCCGAGGAGCGATTCGCGTCATTCGCGTCCAAAGAACTCTGACCTCTCCATGCGAGACCATTTCCCTCCACACTCCCGAAATTTTCCGAAGAACCAAAAAAAGGCTCACCGTTATGCGATAGTGCGTCAGCCACAACAACGACCGTTCGCGCGCGCCAGACTGCGGAGCTGTGACGACTGCATCGACACGACGAGATCATGAATCTCGGTGAGCGCTTCCGGCACGACGCTGTAGTACGACCAGCGGCCGTCGCGCCGATCGCTCACCACGCCAGCTTCCTTCAATACTCGAAGGTGAAACGAGAGCCGCGATTGCGCCGCGTCGAGGTCATCCTGCAGGTCACAGACGCAGTGTTCCCCACCCCGCAATTTGTCGAGGATGTGGAGGCGCGTCTCATCCGAGAGGGCGTGAAAGAGCTGCGCCGCCCGAGAGATATCGATGCGAGTTGCAGAAGCCATGGACTGAATATATCAACATTTGTTGTTGTGTCAATGATTGACGATAGATCCAGCCTTTCGCCATGATGTGGGCCGTTCTGAACAACGGCGAGCTCGGTGACTTCTCGAAAGAGCGTGGCAGGCAATAAAGGGTCGAAAAGAGATGCTCTGCGGGTGAAGAGGCGATGATGACGACAACCGCGCATCCCCTGTCAGAGTTCGATGGCCACGTGCCCATGACTGCCCGCACAGCGGGCGCGACTATCGAGGAGGTCGTGTTTCGGCCTCGGCAACAGATCGTAGCGCACACCCATGAGCGCGCTCGGGTTTGTGTAGTGCTATCAGGCGCGTGGAACGAGTGCCGAGAACGTCGTTCGACGATCGCGTCGGCAGGAACTGCGTACTATCTGCCTCCGGAGACTCCCCACGCCAACAGGTTCGGACAGACCGAATCGCGTTGCCTGCGCATCGAGTTCGATCCGGCCATGCACGAGCCGGAACATGCGCGCCGTCGCGCATCGTGGAGTCAGCCATGGGAACGTTGCGCGGGGGCAATCCCATGGGCTGGATTTCGCCTGCATGCGCGTCTGCGTTCCCAGTCCCTGACACAACTCGATGTCGACGAGTTTCTCCTCGCGTGTGTCGAGGGTGCGCCTGGTCTCAGCGCCGCACGTCGTGGTGTCGCTCCGCCCTGGCTTCAGCGCATCCGCGAAGCGCTCGAGGAAGTCATCGCGTGTCCTCCCTCACTCACCGAGCTCGCACGTCTGGAAGACGTGCACCCAGTGCATCTCGCGCATGAGTTTCGTGCGTTTTATGGGACGAGCATCGGAGAATTCGTGCAGACGCGGCGCATTGCCAGAGCATGCGAGCTCCTGCTTGCGTCGACTGCATCGATAGGGGAGCTGGCGTGCACACTGGGCTACTACGATCAGGCCCACTTCACACGGCTGTTCACAGCGCGCATCGGTTCGAGCCCGGGAAGATTCAGGTCGCGCGCTGATCGCGGGTAAACCCGCCTTGGGATCGTACAAGAAATCGGAGAGGGCCACCGACATGTTGTGCCGACGCCTAACCGATCCCGGCGCTCCGACTCCGATTTTGACCTGTGATGACCGACGACTCGTACGACTATGACGCGAACTGCAGTCGTTGGCCCAGCGTAGCGGGGCCCTTTCCGGTCGGCACGGTCGAATTCGAGGTCACCGACCCCATTCGAAGCTCGCAGTACGCACCGGAGCCGACCGAGACGCGTCGTTTGTACGTGAGGGCCTGGTATCCAGCCGGCGATGTGATCGGCTATCCCCGCCGGCAATACTTCACCGAGGCCGAAGTTGGTGTCGTCCCGGTCATGTCGCTCCAGTTGCTGCGGCAGCCGCCTAACGCGCTCCGCAAAGCGGTCCGGCTCGCGACGAATGCCTTTGTAGAGGCGCCGCCAGCGCAGGGGCTCTTTCCCGTCGTCGTGTTCAATCACGGATACTTGTCGTACCCCGCCCAACACACCGCACTGTTCGAGCACCTCGCGGCCAACGGATACGTGGTGCTCAGCGTCGGCCACCCCTGGGAGAGCGGCGGGATCGTCTACCCGAATGGCGACGCTGCTGCCGGATCGCCACGCATCCTCGCGGACATGATGCACATCGCCCAGGCTCTGGGCGCGATGGCCGCCTACGCGGCTCCGACATTGGCGGCCCAGCTCCACGCGTTCCGCGAGTACCTGAAGATCCTGCGGACTACCTCGGCGGGACGACTTCCGCCGGTTTGGCGCGACGACGTCTACTTCGTGCTCGACCGCCTCGAGGAGCACGCCATTCCCGCCGCATCATCAGTGGCAGCAATGATCGATCACGAACGCCGGGCATACATGGGCAAGTCGTTTGGCGCGTACATCGCGGGAATGCTGGCGCAGGGGGATCCGCGATCCCGAGCCGTAGTCCATCTCGACGGCGGACTGTGGTCGTACGAGCTGGCAGACACCGAGCTTCGCACGCCATTCCTGACTCTGAGCTCCGATCTCTGGGAGGACTTTCGGAGAATGCCGGAGTTGCCTCCCGGTATGTCCCCCAGCGTGCGCGACCCTGTAGGCCCACGAACGCCGACTGGGTCGGATCTCGCCTACGAACGATTTGTTCGGTCCGGACTCCGATCCGATGGATTCCGTTTCATAGTACCAGGTATTCGCCATAGCGGCGTTTCCGATCTGCCCGAACTCGCGGGAGTTCCGGAGTTGCGCGTCAAGCTGGGAACAGAGGCGACGCTCACCACATTCACCGCGATGCAGAACGACGTTGTGGGCGGATTCCTCGACCGTCACGTGAAGGGCACGACATCGGACTTCCCGGCACGAACACTCGACAGGCACCCTGAGCTGATCGTGCAGGACTTGAGTTGGCTGCGCGAACGGGCCGCGACGAACGACCAGCCTATGCGCTAGCATGTACCGCTCTACACGTTGGCGTGGTCGGACATCCGGCCTGGTCCCCCCACAGTGCGCTATCAGCGTGCGTCGTGGAATGCTTCCACCATCGCCGCGCGGCGGCGGCGTGAGACGGTGACCTTCGTCCCCGTCGTCAACAGTGCCACAAGCTCTCCGTTCCCGACCTTCTGCAGCGCGCGAACGGCCGCGATCCGCACCAACGCACTCCGATGCGCGCGAACGAATCCGTGCTCGGCAACGCGCCGCTCGAGCTCATCGAGTGATTCGCGCAGGAGGTAGCTCCGCGTGCCGACCCAGACACGCGCATAATAGTCGGCTGCCTCGATCCACTCGATGTCGCGGAGCTCGAGCAGGAGCGCGCCACGTGCTGTCGTCACGACGATTCCCGGCTCGCGCGCATGGGCCGCTCCGCCCAGTCTCCGCGAGAGACGATTCATGGTGGTCGCGAAGCGCGCGGTGCTCACCGGCTTGACGAGATAATCAACTGCCTCCGCGTCGAACGCACGAAGCGCGAATTGCTCGAAGGCGGTGAGGAAGACGACAGCCGGCATTCGTTCGGATGCGTGCTGACGGATGACGCCGAAGCCGTCGAGATCGGGCATCTGAATGTCGAGAAAGAGGACGTCGGCGCGACTCTTGTCCAGCCAGGTGAGCACTTCGCGTCCGTCACGACACTCACCGACGACGACAAATTCGTCGAACGGCTCGAGCAATTGCCGCACGCCTCTTCGAGCCATGGGCTCGTCATCGGCGATTAGTACGCGCCACTTAGCGGTCGGCATCGGGCATCGTCTCGCGCACGAGCTCATGGTAAGGAATGCGGAGTCGAGCCATCGTGCCAGATCCTGCGGCCGCAGCGCTCACGTCGAGAGCGGCGCGCTCGCCGTAGAGGGTCCTCAATCGCTCCCGGGTATTGGCGAGTCCGTGACCGGGGCTCGCCACATCGCCGTGAACGCCGACGCCGTCGTCCGTCACAATCAGCTCGAGCATGTCGTGGACGCGAGTTCCAACTATGCGAATCAGGCCAGCTTCTGTTCGTCGCGAGATGCCGTGACGAACGGCATTCTCCACGAGATGCTGCAGGGCGAAGCCAGGTATCGCCGCGCCGAGCAACGATGGGTCGACGTCGATCTCGGTACGCAGGCGATCGGAAAAGCGCGCCTGCTCTACCGCGAGATAGTCGCGCACCAGATCCAGCTCCTCTTCCAGCGACACTTCACTCGCGCGCGTTCGCGACAGCGTGCGCCTGAGCACGTCGCTCAGATGT
>DATEPP010000007.1:0-4947 GCA_035273165.1 Gemmatimonadaceae bacterium | reverse complement strand
ACGTGCCCGAGCGTCGGCGGCCAGATCATCTTTCCGCCGGGCTACCTCGCCGGGGTGTACGAGGCCGTGCGCGCCGCCGGCGGCGTCTGTATCGCCGACGAGGTGCAGACAGGGCTCGGACGGGTCGGTACGCACTTCTGGGCGTTCGAGGCGCAGGAGGTCGTGCCGGACGTCGTCGTGATGGGCAAGCCGTTAGGCAACGGGCATCCGCTGGCGGTGGTCGTTGCGCGCCGCGAGATCGCCGAGTCGTTCGCGAATGGAATGGAGTACTTCTCGACTTTCGGCGGGAATCAGGTGTCGTGCGCGATCGGGATTGCGGTGCTCGATGTCCTGCGCGACGAGGATCTGCAGGTGCGGGCGCGCCGCACCGGCGATCGGATGCTCGCGGCGCTACGGCCTTTCGTCGATCGACACGAGCTCGTTGGCGACGTGCGCGGATCCGGGCTCTTCCTCGGTGTCGAGCTCGTGCGCGACCGCGTCTCGCTCGATCCAGCGGGCGCGGAGGCCTCGTACGTCGTCGAGCGGATGCGCGAAGAAGGGATCCTCATCGGCACGGACGGACCCTACCACAATGTCCTCAAGATTCGGCCGCCGATGCCCTTCGACGAGGCGAACGCCGACCGGCTCGTCGACACGCTCGACCGCATTCTGGGCGAGGGTCGAAACCGTCCGGCCCGATAATCGCAAATTGGGGGATGGACAGGGGGAGCAACTCGGGCGCACTGCGGTAGCTGACTGTGGCGCGGCCGCAACCCTGCCGCGTGACTGGTTGTCGATATAGATGTGAGGGTGATGTCATACATCATTGTGGCCAGCCGATGCCGGCGGGGCCTTGGGCGAGTCTCGAGCCTCGCGACCATCGTGCTCGCGATGGTCGTCGCGAGCGCGGCGGTCGCACGCGCGCAGCCCGCGCCGCCACCGCTCGAGCGGGAATTCCGCGCCGCCTGGATCACACCGACCGAAGGCGGTGACTGGCCGTCGAGGCCAGGGCTCAGCGTCGACGAACAGAAGGCAGAGCTCACCGCCGTGCTCGACGCCGCGAAGGCGGATGGCCTGAACGCAGTCCTCCTCCACGTCCGCACCGCGGCCGACGCCTTCTACCCGACGCAACGCGCGCCCTGGTCGCGCTACCTCACCGGCCGGGACGGCTCGTCGTTAGGCTACGCCGGCTACGATCCGGTTGCACTCGCCATCGACGAGGCCCACGCGCGCGGGTTGCAGCTTCACGTCTGGTTCAACCCCTTCCGCGCGATGCCGCCGGACGATCTCGGCAAGCCGGCGCCGGGACATATCACACACACGCATCCGGAATGGGTCCGCCACTACGGAAAGTCGACGTGGATCGATCCGGGAATCCCCGCGGCACGGCGCGCGGTGCTCGACGCGATTCTCGAGGTCGTGGACCGCTATGACATCGATGGCGTCCACATCGATGACTACTTCTATCCGTACCTCGAGGAGCGGACGATCACGCGAGTCGTCGGCAAGAAGAAGCATCGGCGGCGCATAACGAGACACGTGACGCTCGCCTTTCCGGACGACGCGTCGTGGCGGAAGTACGGCGTCGCCAAGGGCTGGACGGACCGCGCCGCCTGGCGTCGCGCGAACGTCGACGACTTCGTACGGACGCTGTATGCGGAGGTCAAGGCGCGAAAGCGGTGGGTGCTCGTCGGCATCAGCCCATTCGGAATCTGGCGTCCCGGCTATCCGCAGGGCATCACCGGTCTCGACTCCTATTCCGAGGTCTACGCGGATACGCGAAAGTGGCTGCGCGAGGGGTGGCTGGACTATCTCGCGCCGCAGCTGTACTGGCCGCTCGACAACTACCAGCAGCGCTTCACGCGTCTCGACGCGTGGTGGCGGAGCGAGAACGCGCTGGGGCGGCACCTCTGGCCAGGCCTGTTCACGATGCGCGTCGCGTCGCGCAACGACCCGTGGCCGGCGGACGAGATCGCCCACGAGGTGGATGCGCTCCGAGATGCCCGTCGTGGCACGAGCGAATCGTTAGGCCACGTTCACTTCCGAATGCGCACGCTCCTCGCGCCTGTTGGCGGCGATACGACCACCTTCGGCGCCGCGCTGCGCACGGCGGAGTACGCGACCCCCGCCGTGCCGCCGGCGAGCCCCTGGCTCGGCGACGCGGCGCCGGCTATGCCGCGCCTGCTCGTCCCCGGCGACGCGGTCCAGCAAGGAGCGTCGGGCGACGGCGTGCCGAGCCTGACGAGCAACGCGCTCGTCACAGTGGCCGTGGGCGACACCGTGCCCGTGCGGTGGTGGGTCGTCCAGACGTTAGGCATCGACGGTCAGTGGAGAGAGCGCACGGAGCCCGCGATGACGGGCGCGTTCTCGGTGATGCCGAGTGATGTGGTGGGCGCGGAGTGGATTGCTGTGACAGCCCTCAGCCGCACCGGCGTCGCGAGCCCGCCTGCGCTGTGGAAGGTCGAGCATTGACGGCAGTCAAGAGGAACACGCCCTGAGAGCGCACCTAACGAGCTCTCAGCGCCCGCGCATGATCGCGATTGGGCTCACGGTGGTGGCACGGCGCGCCGGTACGAAGGCCGCGAGGAGTGCGACGGCAAGGAGCGCGGCCGATGCGAGCGCGAGCGTCGGCAGGTCGATCGCCGGTACGTCCACGAGCATGGCGCGGATAGCCCGGCCCAGGGCGAGAGAGGCTATCAGGCCGACGCCGAGGCCGACGAGGCTGATGCGCAGGCCCTCCGACAGTATCAGCGCGAGCACCGAACGGTCGCCGGCGCCGAGCGCGATGCGGAGTCCGATCTCGAAATGCCGCTGCGTGACGCCATAGGAGATCACGCCGTAGATGCCGATCCCCGCAAGCAGCAGCGCGAGGGCCGCGAAGCCGGCGAGAAGCGCCGTACTGAAGCGACGGTCGGCGACGGAGATGCCGACGATCTGCTCCATGGTCCGCTCGTGGGCCACGGGCACCGTGGGGTCGAGGTGCCGCACCGCGCTCCGCACCGCCGGAGCGATCGACGCCGGATCACCCATGGTGCGGATAACGAGCGCCATGGCCCGTGGTTGAGAGTATGCTGTCTTTCCTGTTTGCGCGTACGCGAGATACATCGTCGGCTCCGGTACGTCGGCGAAGCCACGAGCGCGGATGTCGCTCACGAGCCCGACCACCGTCATCCACTGCGTCGAGGTCCCGGAGACCTTCATCCGTTTTCCAAGGGCGTTCTCGTTAGGCCAGAGGAGCTCGGCAAGACGCTGACTGACGATCGCCACCGGCGGGCTCGTGACGCCGTCGTTGGCTTCGAAATCACGCCCCGCGAGCAGGTCCAGTCCCATCGCACGCAGGTAGCCAGGCGTGATCTGCTGCGGCACCGCTGACGGCATCTGCCCCGGCACGAACTGCCGGCCCTCCGGCGTCACTCCCCACAATCCCCCGGCGTTGACGACGGGGAGCCACCCGGCCGCACCGGCGGCCACCACGCCAGGCCTCGATCGGAGGTCACTGAGAAGTTGGTCGAAGAACAACGCGGCGCGGGGGTCGTCATACTCGCGCGTCGAGAGTGCCACGCTCGCGGTGAACACGTTCCGTGGATCGAAACCGAGGCGGGCGTGCTGAAGGTTCCAGAGGCTGCGCACGAGCATCCCGGTTCCCGTGAGGGTGATGAGGGCGAGCGCCAGCTCGGCCATCACGAGGACGCGCCGCGCGGCGCGGGACGCGGCCTGTGTCCCCGTCGTCCGGCCCGCGTCCCTGAGCGCGCCGGAAGCGTTTTCACGTGACGCGCGGAGTCCGGGGAGAAGGCCGACGACGAGTCCCGCCGCCAGCGTCACCGCCGCGGTGAAGAGCACGACGCGCCAGTCGACGCGAATCTCGTCGAGCCGCGGAATGGACTCCGGGGCGATGGCGACGAGCAGCCTGCAGCCTAACGATGCAAGCACGAGTGCGAACACGCCGCCGATCGTCGCCAGGACGAGACTCTCGGCGACGAGCTGGATCAGCAGTCGGAGGCGCGACGCTCCGAGCGCGCTCCGTACCGCCATCTCCTTGTGCCGACTCTCGCCGCGCACGAGCAAGAGGTTGGCGACATTCGCGCAGGAGATGAGAAGAACGAATCCGACAGCGCCGAGGAGGGCGAAGAGGTAGGGACGCGTCCCTCCAACAAGATCGTCGGCGATCGAGCGGATGTGCGGCGTCAGCGGCTCACGCGGATTGAAGAACGTTGGATATGTGCGCATGATCCGCTTTGCCAAGCCGTTGGCTTCGGCAAATGCCTTCTCGATCGGGACGTTCGCCTGCAGTCGTCCGACCATGAAGAGATAGTGGCTGTCGCGATCGTATTCGCTGGGATGAAAGCGCGGCATCGGCATCCAGAGATCGGTGCGCGCTTCGGGGTAAGCGAAGCGCGGTGGCATGATGCCGACGACGGTCCGCTGGACCCCTTCGATCGAGATCGTCCGACCGACGATCGATCGGTCGCCACCGAACCGCCACTGCCACAACGGCCAACTGATGATGACGACCTTCGGTGGCTGCGACGTGTACTCGTCGGCGCCGAACGTTCGCCCGATGAGTGGCGCGACGCCGAGCACTGGGAAGAAATCCTCGGTTGCACGCACGAGTTGGAGGCGCTCCGGGCTCTCCGGCTCGGAGAGTGTTGCTTCACCCCGCGAGTATGCCGCCAACCCCTGAAAGCTCTTGAGCTCGCGGTGATAGTCGAGAAAGTCGGGCTCGGAGGAGAGCCATTGAGGAGGCTCGTGGCCGAACGACACGATCTGGTCGGGGTGCGGATACGGAAGCGGCTCGAGCAGGATGCCGTTGACGACGGTGAAGATGGCGGCGTTGGCACCGATACCGAGGGCGATCGTGAGGACGACGATGGCGGAGAATCCCGGGCGACGCGCGAGCACTCGGACGGCGTAGCCAAGGTCCTGGAGAAGGGTACGTAGCACAGCTTCGTCTCTCGTTAGGGTGTGGAG
>DATEPP010000006.1:0-1719 GCA_035273165.1 Gemmatimonadaceae bacterium | reverse complement strand
GCTCAATTGCCGCGGCACCGGACCAGGTCGTTCCGTCACGCGCGACCATCTGCAGCGCCTCGGCGAACGCTCGCGGTGGTATCCAGGGGTAGCGCGCCATCACGCCCGGCGTCTGCGACGAGACAATTTCGAGCTTGTGCGAACCATCCCACTTCCGTAGCAGCTTCGCGAGTCGCGTGCAGACCTTGCACATTCCATCGTAGACCACCGTGTACTCACACGTCGGACAGTCTTCCTCGGCTCGCTGACCGCGGACCGTGAAGACGACGACAGGATGCGTGTGCGCCAACATCGCTGACGTCACAGGGTGCTCTCCGAGTGGATCGCATCGGAGGGAATGCCGGAGGCCTCGTCGAGGTGCGCGTGCTCACCGGTCGCGCCCGGTCCTTCGCTCAACTCGATGGTGATCGTCGGCGGGTGAAGCAAGGTCGCGTGGATCGTACACATCTCCGCCACGCGTCGCGCTGCCGCATGACGCTTCGCCGGCAGCGACGGCCACTCGAACGTGACGTTCATCGTGTCGACGCGGTGCGGGTCTTCGGCGAACGTCCAGTGGACCTCGACCGCCAGATCGTCGATGTCGAGACTCGCGTGTGTCGCCCAGGCGTGCATAACCGAGAACGTGCACGTCGCCAATCCACTTGCGAGCATGTGAAAGGGCGAATAGCTCTGCTCGGTGGACAGCGCCTCGATGGTCATGGGCCCGGGTATCGGTTCGAGCCGGATTGCGTCGTCGGACAGCAGGATGATCTTCATCGCGTGGCACCTCCGCCGCTCCCGAGGTGCAAAGAGCACGCCCATCAGAGGATGCGGTCCAGCTCAGCGTGGTGCGTGTCGAGACTTTCCACCGTGAGGCCCAATGCGCGTCCTTGATGCACAGTCGATAGTACGGCTGCTCGACATGCCTTCGTGCATCCGTGCCGTCGAGGAGGCGTTTCGCGCACGCGGGGTCGGACGTCCCACACCTTCGGCGATGTCCGGACTCGCGCTCCGCGGCGGCACGTTGCACGCGAAGATGGCGAGCCTCGAGTTATCGCGGCCGTATGTGGCCGCCAAGGTGAATGCGAACTTTCCGTCCAATCCAGTCGAGCACAACCTCCCGACGATTCAAGGCGTGGTCGTTCTCATCGACGGTGCGAACGGCGTACCGCTCGCCGTGCTCGACTCCGGTGCGCTGACGACGATTCGTACCGCTGCCGCGAGCGCGGTCGCCGCCTCCCTGCTCGCGCGCCCTGATGCCTTCACGGCGACCTTCATCGGGTGCGGCGTGCAGGCGCGCGCCCACCTGGAGGCGATCCACCATGTGCGACCGTTGCGTCGCATCTTTGTTATCGACACGCGCCCTGCGGTTGCCGAGGAGTTTAGCGTTTTCGCACGCGACTCTCTCGGGGTGAACGTAGCGGTCGCCTCATCGCTCGTGGCGGCGACGCGTGAGAGCGACATCATCGTCACGGCGACCCCGTCGCGCAGTGCGCTGCTCGACATCGGAGACGTCTCTCCCGGCACGTTCGTCGCCGCCGTCGGCGCGGACAACGAGCTTAAGCAGGAGATCGCCCCCTCGCTCCTTCGCGCCGCCGTGGTCGTCGTCGACGATCTCGAGCAGTGTGCCCACCACGGCGATCTGCACCACGCGCTCGCCGCCGGCGTCATGCGGCGGGAGGATGTTCGCGCATCGCTCGATCAGATCGTCGCCGGCACGCGCCCCGGTCGGCTGAGCGA
>DATEPP010000005.1:0-4215 GCA_035273165.1 Gemmatimonadaceae bacterium | reverse complement strand
ATGACGGCTGCCGGTTCGGTCTTCGCTGCACGTCGAGTTGCGCCGCCTTCATGATGGTTCTGCTGGTCGCAGGGCTGATGAACACCACGATCATGCTACTCGTCACCGCGGCCATTACGGCGGAGCGACTCGTGCCGGCTGGCGCTCGCATCGCTCGGGTGACCGGCGCCCTCACGATTGTGGTTGGAGCGATCATCTGTCTTGGCGCTGGCGGTTTCGTCTTTGCTAATGTCACGGCCGCGCCGGCGGCGTCACGGATGTCCGCCAACGCACCGGCGCACACCCGCGGAACGCATCGTGAGCATGGGCCAGCCTTTTCGCTTCACCGAAGAACAGCTCCGTAAGCGCAAACGGTCGGTACGGCTCTCCTGGCTGAGCCCTCATCTACGCGACGGCCGTTGGGCTCACGCTCGGCATCCTCGAGCGTCCACTCGCGCGCGCGCTGCACGACAATGTCGTGGAAGCGGACGCCGCCGAGCGTCTCGATTGGTTCGAGCAGCCAGGTGTGAGGCTTCGCGAGCAGGACCACGTGCTCACGGGCCCCGCCCCGCGTCACTTCACCTTGATTGTTTGCGAGGCGCTGGCCACCTGTCCTGCACCGTCCATTACCGTCAGCGTCACCGTCTGTGTCGAATTGTGCCGGAATGAGATCGAGGCGACCGATCCGGAGGCAGTCCCGATGCCGAACTGCCACCAGTAGCTGGCGATTCCGACGTCGTCGCTCGACGAGCGGCCGTCGAAGGTGCACGATGCCTTGTTGTCACAGCTGTACGTGAATCGCGCCACGGGCGGTGCATCGACGACGGTCACGTTATGACTCACGCTAGCGGTATGACCTTCGCCGTCGGTTACCGTTAGGCTCACGCTGTACGTGCCATTCGCGGCATAGCTGTGGTTCGGCGCGACAACGTTCGCGGCGGAGCTTCCATCACCGAACGTCCACGTGCGCGACACGATGCCGAGGTCGTCGCTCGATCCATTGCCGTCGAACCCGCAGCTGCGGCCGGCGCAGCTCGACGTGAAGCTCGCCGTTGGAGGCTTGCTCGCGACGACGGATACGTCGTGTGAAATGTTGGTCGTCTGGCCGTCGCCGTCGGTTATCGAAAGCGTGACCGTGTAGCTGCCGTCTGCGGTATAGCTGTGACTCGGGCTGACGGTGTTCACCGCTGAGCCACCGTCGCCGAAGCTCCAGATCCGCCAGACGATTCCGCCATCATCGCTGGACGCGTTGCTGTCGAAGGTACAGCTCCGCCCCGCGCAGGCAGCCGTGAAGCTCGCAGTCGGTGGGTTGCTGGCCGCGACCACCGTTACTGAGTGGGTCACGCTGCTCGTTTGACCCTTCCAGTCGCCGACGACAAGCGTCACCTGATACGTACCGCTCGCGTGATAGTGGTATCCTGGCTCGGCATAGTCGGCGTACTCGCCGTCACCGAATGTCCAGTGGTACGACACGATTCCGCCATCGTCCGTCGACGAGCTGTGGAATGAGCACTGGAGGCTGTTGCAACTTGCCGAGAATTCCGCGACGGGCGGCGCGTCGACGGTGGCGAGACTGTTCGGACGCCAGCCCGGGCCGCTGCCCTCATGGAGAGTCGTCGACCCGCTGCCGTCAACGTTGACGACGTCGACATGTGCGTCGTAATACCGATCGGCGCTCACCGCGCCGGTTATCGGAACGGAATACGCAATCCGATCACCACCGGGCGACCAGCTTGGCTTCGACGACGGAAAGATGTGAACGGCGATGGCAGGCGCCGTCACGGCGCCATTCGCGAGTGTCAGATATCGAAGCTCGCCATCTCTCACGAATGCGATCTGCGACCCGTCCGGAGAGAAATCGGGATTGACGTCGTTCTGCGCGCCGCTCGTTAGGTGGACGAGACCGGTTCCGTCGGCGTTGATGGCACACACGTCGGCCGTTCCGGCGTCGTCTGCGCAGGTGAACGCGATGCGGCCGCCGTCCGGCGACCATGACGGGCCACCCTGAACGACGACGCCGTTGGTGAGGCGAGTGACGTTACCACCGTCACTGGCGTTCATGAGGTAGATGTCAGGGCTCCCCGTAACGTCGTCGTATCTGAGGAAGGCGATGCGCGTACCATCCGGCGACCAATCCGGCGAATTCTCGAGCGCGGCGTCGTTGGTGAGCGTCGTTATGGAGCCGTCGGCGACGCGCATGACCGCAATCTCTCCGAAGCCGGCACCCCCCTGCACGAAGGCGATCGACGCCCCATCTGGCGACCAACTGTGCCAATCGGCGTCGACGTCGCTCGTGTTTTCGCTCCCAATGCCGCTGACGCCGGCAGCTGTCCGAACGACCAGATCACATTGCAAGATCCCGTCGTTGTACCAGTCGGTGTAACACCAGCGAAAGGCAAGCGCATCGCCGCTCGGAGAGATGGATGCCGCGGCCTTCCCGCCAGGTGCCCTGAGCGTCCTCGTAACTGGCGCGACCGGTTGATCGCAGGCCGCGAGAACCAGGGCCGTGAACGCCACTACAAGCGTCGTCGTTCTCATTTCCAATCCCTCGCAGTGAGTGAACGGTCCGGTCCTCAGAAAGCGCCGTTATTCACTTAGGCGTGGGAATGGCGGGAAAGCGGACACCGAGAGCCGTTAGCGGTTCGGTGCTTGGTGCTAGGTGCTAGGTGCTAGGTGCTAGGTGCTAGGTGCTAGGTGCTAGCGATAGACGCTTCGTTCCGTGTTGCTCGCCACTCGCCACTCGCCACTCGCCAGCCACCAGCCACCAGCCACCAGCCACCAGCTCAGAAATCCACCCTCGTACCTAGCTGCAACTGCCTCGTCGCGAAGATGCCACTGGGCATAGCGAAGTCCGGCCGCGGCTCACCGGTGGCACTGCGCTGGACTCCGAAGTAGCCGGAGTAATTATCGGTGTTGAAGACGTTGAATCCCTCGGCGATTACCGAGAGCCGGGCACCGCGTACGGAGGCGACGGTCTTCGTGACCCGGAGGTCGACGACGCGGTACCAATTCCTCCACACGTTAGGCGGAACGCGGTAGCGCTTGCCGTCGATCCAGTCGTCGTCGTTGAAACTGTCCTTGTTGACGTCCTCGCCGACCGTCGTTCGATAGGGATGCGGACTGGCGGCGATCGCGACGGTCGACAGCGCCAGACCATAGCGCATCGCCATGCTGCCCGAGAGCACGAACCGGTGACGCTCGTCGCCGCTCGTGCGCTGCATGACATAGTATTGTCTTGCCGCGATCGCGGGGACCGCTATGGTCTGCACGTCCCAATCGGCGGTCGACGACGCGAGCGTGTGCGCGAGATTGATCGCGAGCGTCGTGTCGCGAGTGTAGGCGAGCGTCGTCAGCAGGCCGCGATATCGCGCGCGAGCGGAGTCCTCCCACACCGTAATGGCTCCATACGCCAGTGAGATCGCGCGCGTCGCCGGTGTCCGCGTCGTGTCGGTCCAGTTCAGATTCACGGGCGCATACAGGTGGCGCACGCGCTGGTCGATGTAGTCAGCGTTGAGTGTGAGGCCGCGTGCCAATGCGACACCGACGCCTAACGACCACTGCCGATTCTCGGGGACGTCCATGCGGTGCGGCAGCAGCGTGATCGCCGGAGGAGTCGCCGTGCCACCCCCGGCAATCACGCGCGCCCTGAGCTGCTCGGGATCCAGCGTATTGGGATTGGTGAAGGTGTAGATCCGCCAGCTTGCACTCTGTCGCTCGCCGAAGGGAACGAAGCCGGGTATGCGGTCGTACATGATCCCGAAGCCGCCACGCAGGAACGCGCGCCGCTTGCCCGTCACATCCCACGAGAACGACGCGCGCGGCGAGAAGTTGTCGAGGTCGTCCTTTCTATCGCCGTGATTCAGCAGACCCTGAAGGGCGGGAAGTGAATTGATCCGCGCATCGCTGGCCCACGGGACGGTGAAATCGTTGTTCATCGTGTGGATCTCGGCGTCGTAGCGCATGCCGAGGTTGAGCACGAGGCGCGAATGCACACGCCATTCATCGTTGACGTACGCTCCGGCGATCCAGCCCGACAGACTGCTCCGCGCATCGCGGTCGGACGTCGGATCGTAGAATCCCACTCCGATGGTCGCCTGATCCGGATTCCCCGTTTCGGTTCGGTAGCGAAACACGCCCCGGCCGCTCGTGGGAGAGAACTGGTCCGCACTGACGCGCCCCATCTCGACGCCCAGCTTCAGGAGATGACTTCCCGGCCCTGTCCCGATCGGATACGTG
>DATEPP010000004.1:0-9215 GCA_035273165.1 Gemmatimonadaceae bacterium | reverse complement strand
GACGAGCACGTGCGACGGGTCGAACGCGAGATCGATCTGCTGCAGCCTCACGAGGCTGCGCACGACGAGACCGGCAGCCGCAAGGACGACAACGGCCAGCGCCACCTGTCCGGCAACCATCACCTCGGTGCCGAGCCAACCGCGGCGACTCGGACCGCTCTGCCGTGCGCCAGTGCGCAGCGATGCCTGCAGCTCGGCGCGCGACGTGACGAGTGTCGGCGCGAGCGCGAAGAGCAGCGTCGCGAAGGAGGTGATGGCGACCGCGCCGGCGACGACCGATCCCGTGACCTGGATCTCGTCGAGCCGGGGAGTGCCGGCAGGGGCAAGCGCGACGAAGGCACGCACAGCGGCGGCGGCGAAGGTTACGCCAACCAGAGCGCCGGCCGTGGCAAGGAGCGCGCTCTCGGTGAGAAGCTGGACGACGATACGCGCGCGCGCCGCACCCAGCGCCGACCGGATCGCGAACTCGCGAGCGCGGCCCCGTCCGCGCACGATGAGCAAGTTGGAAACGTTGATGCAGGTGATGAGGAGAAGCAGCCCAGCCGCGGCGGCAAAGGCCAGCACAGCGGGCGCCACGTTGCCGACGACGTCCTCGGTCAGTGGTCGCGCGACGCCGCGCAGGTGCCAGCGACTGCCGGCAGTCTCGCGTCGCTCGAAGAAGCTCGTCAGCTCGGCGCGCGCATCGTTCAGCGACGCCCCGGGCCGCAACCGGCCAATCAGATTCAGCTCGGCATAGATAGGTTGATCGCCAAGCGGGCCGGAGCTGGGGATGACGGCGGCCCAGAAATCAACGCCACGCGGGTAGTCGAGACCTAACGGCATCACGCCGACGATCGTGTACGGCACACCGAAGGCGTGAAGCGAGAGCTGGCGTCCGACGACATTCGATGCACCACCAAAAAACCGCTGCCAACCCGCGTAGCTGAGCACCGCGACGGGTGCGGCACCTGTTACGTCGTCGCTCGCGCGAAGCCCGCGGCCGAGCACTGGCTTCGTTCCCAGGAGATCGAAGTAACCACCGGACACGAGCGACCGACGCATCCGCGCGATGCCGCCGCCGAGATCGACGTCCATGGCCAGTGCGCCGCCGTAGGAGAAAAACTCCGCGCGCTCGAGCGTTCGCGTCCGCCGCTGGAACTCTCGCGCGTCGGCGAGCAGGAGCGGGAAATGATCCGTGCGGCCATCGCGCGTGATCCCCCACAACACGGCGACCCGATCCTGCTGTCGCACCGGCAGCGGCCGCAGCAACAACGCGTCGGCGATCGTGAAAACGGCCGTCGCCAGGCCGATCCCGAGCCCGAGCGTGAGCACGACGCCCGCCGCCCACCCCGGTGCCCGGCGAAGAGTACGAACCGCGAATCGCAGGTCCTCACCGAGCATCGTTGAGTGAATGCTCATCACTGGAGATAGAACGCGTAGACGGAGCCGCCCTCGCCGGTGACGAGCACGTACTGCTTGCCATCGACAATGAACGTCTCGGGCGCGTTCTCGACCGATCCGATGCGAGCGTGCCAGAGGGGCGTGGGTGGTTGACGCCCGCGCAGGCCATAGGCGACCAGGCTGCCGGCGCCGTCGTTTGCGAAGAGGAGACCGGTCGTGGTGGTGAGGAGGCCGGTCGCGCCGCCGCCGCCCTCGAGCTTGTACTTCCAGGCGAGCTTTCCCGTCTGATAATCGATCGCGACGATCGACGTGCCGAGTGAGCCGACATTGTCCTGTTCGCTGCCGCCGAGTCCGACCATGACGCGTGGATCGGTCGTCGTGGCGTAGTACATCGAGTAGATCTCGCGCAGCACGACATAGAGCAGGCCGTTCTTCTGGTCGAAGCTGGGCGGATACCAGTTCGTCGCGCCGCCGTTGTCGGGCGAGACGAGCGACCCGGCGACCGTGTTGTCCTTCTCCGGGTTGCGGACGGTCTGGCCTTTGGCGTTGATCTCGGCCGCCCAGTTCGCGGCGTCGGCGTACTTCGACGTGAGCAGATGCTGACCGGTGACGCGGTCGAGGACGTAGAAGTAGCCGTTTCGCGCCGCCTGGATCACCATCTTTCGCGGCTTGCCCTGGAAGGTGCCGTCGACGAGCACCGCCGGCTGGGTCGAGTCCCAGTCGTGCGTGTCGTTAGGCGAGGTCTGGTAGTACCAGACGATCTTGCCCGTGTCCACGTTCAGCGCAACGATGGCGCAGGTGTACAGGTTCGTGTGGACGTCTTTCGGTGCGCGCAGCATCGCCGTGTAGGCCGGCGTTGGATTCCCGGTGCCGATGATGTACAGGTGCGTCTCCGGATCGTACGAGCCCGCCATCCATACCTGGGCACCACCATGCCGCGCCGCGTCGAGGCTCGCCCACGTCTCGAGCCCGGGATCTCCCTTACTCATCGGCACTGTGTAGAGCTTCCACTGCAGCTCGCCCGTCCGCGGATCGAACGACTGGAGGAAGCCGGGCGAGTCGAGATCGTCGCCGGTGCCCACGAGCACGTGATTGCCGACGACCATCGGCGCCGTGGTCGAGAAATACTGCTGCTCGAAATCCGAGATCTCCTTGTGCCAGCGCTCCTGGCCCGTCTTCGCGTCGAGCGAGACGAGGTAATCGTCAGGCGTCTCGAAGAAGAGCCAGTCGCCATACATCGCCATGCCGCGATTGCCGATGTGGGTCGCGCCGCGCGACTTCCACCAGTAGTGCCAGATCACGTGGCCGTCGAGCGCGTCCACGGCCCACGCGTTGTCGGGCGACGAGATGTAAAGGATGCCGTTCACCTGCAGAATCGATCCCGATAGGCGTGGCGGTCCGCTCGACGACCCAGGAATCGTCACCGGCTCGTCCGTAACGCCGCCGGTGATCGTCGGCGCGCCGCGCCCGAAACCGCCATCGCCTCCCGGACCCGCCGTGAGGCGGAGCACCCAGGCGAGACTGAGGTGCCGGACGTTCGACGTATCGATCTGGGTCAGTATGCTGAAGCGGCGCTGAGTATAGTCGCCGGCATAGCTGGGCCACGCGTCGGTTGCCGGTCGAAGCAGGAGTGCCGGGTCCAGCCCCTGCGCCGGCAACGCCGCCGCGGGCGCGGCGAGGGCGATCGCGAGCAACAGCGTGCAGGTTCTCGTCATTGGCGTTCGTGGGCCGCGATGGAGTTTAGTAGTCATGAATCACGCCCTCACTTCAACGTGGCCAGATAGGCCGTGAGGTTGTGGATGTCCGCGTCGCGCCACTTCGGGAGCATGTCGATGTGCCACTGCAGCGGGTTGGTGACGACGACCTTCGGGATGGAATCGTGTCTGGCGAAGCTCCGGTACGTGCCGTCCGCCTGCCGCAGCGCGACGATGAAGGCGGTGAGGTGGTCGAGCTCACCCTGTACGACCTCGCCAGAGGGCAGGGTGACGGCGACGGTCGTCGGCGGCACCTTTGGTGGTGCCGCATTGCCTCGTCTCCCGACGCCCATGCCGCCTCCCGAGACGATGAGATTCTGAATCGTCTTGGCGTCGTACTTCGCGCCGATGCCGGCCAGGTCTCCAGTCGCGGAGTGACATTGCGTGCACCGTCCGGCCCCATTGAAGTAGGCCGCGCCGTCTTTCGCGTTGCCAACGAGAACGTCGAGCATGCTCGGCGCCCCGCGATCGGACAACGGCTGCGCATGCAGCCACGCCGCTATGTCGCTGATCTCGGCGGCGCTCAGCGTGAACTTCGGCATCCCGCGCGCGGGAATCCCGTTCTGGACGATGGGTGTGATGAGCTCTCCGTTCTGGTCGCGGAGCACGATGACGTCGCGGACGAGATTCGGTCCCGTTTCGCCGCCTCGGGCGTCCGAGCCGTGGCAGAAGGCGCAATTGCTCCGGAATAGTTGCTGGCCATGCGCCACCTGCTGCGGTGGCGCCGGAGCACGCGCCGGGTAGTCCGGCGCGCGCTCGGGTCGAGCGCGCCCGGCTGGTGTCGTCTGCGCGGGTCGCGATGGAGGGTTCTGTGCCGGCGCAGATCGGGCCAGCGCCGCGAATGCGATCGCGACGAGTGGAATAGCAAGTTGCCAACGGCGTCTTCGTGGAAGCATCAGCCGAGCCCCCTTGATCGAGGATTGAGAGGTACTGGTGATACTGCGTATCGCGCTCCGCCGACGGAAGTAGCCGCGGGTGAGTGATGGCCTCTCGGAGGGTGGTTTGGCGTTTTCCGTCTGTGCGTTTTGTGCGCTCGGGTCGCGGCTCGGGAGCGCCAGAGAGCTCCCAAGCCGAACTCGACCGGTATGGAAATCACGGAGCCATCGCCCATGCAGCTGAATCTCTCCTTCCGCATCGTGGCGGCCGCCGCGCTGACGCTCGCCGCGGCGTGTCACGACAGTACGTCACCCGCACCGCCACCCGTGATCTCGTTCGACGCGGCGCACGCGCGGGCGCGGGTCGAGCCGCTCGCGAAGATCTTCGACCAGCAGATCTTCACGTCCTTCCAGGGCGCTCTGTCCACGATCGAGCCGTACTTCCGGTCTGGCGGCAGCATTCCGGACAGCGTGAAGGGCAAGACGTTCGTCTACGATCTGGCGTCCCAATCGTACGTGATCGATCCGACGGCGGGCGGCGTGCCCGCGGGCGAGGTGCGCTTCGTCCTCTACGCGTGGGAGTCGGGAAGCGGGCGACCGGCGACGCCGCTGACTCGCGCCGGGCACGTCGATCTCGCCGACGTCAGCACGGGCGCCACCGCACCGCGTCAGGTCGAGATTTTCATCGCGCGCGAGTCGCCCTTCCTCGGCGTCGCCGATTTCGTCGTTATGCATAACGTCGTCAACGGCGTCAGCCAGTTCGGAATCGAGGGATCGGCGACGGACGGTTTCACGGTCGGCATCGTCGACCTCGAGGGGACGGAGAGTGGAGCGCCCGGCGCCCATCACCTCGTCTACAATGTGAGTCTCACGACCTCGCCGGCGGATGTGAGCGCTGCCGAGCAGTTGGTCTATGACCAACCAACGGCGTCGCAGAGCGGCAATCTCGCGTTGCTGTATGACGGTCACACCTTTTCCGATCAGAGCGTCGCCAACGGGTCGGAGCTCAAGTACGACGGGAGTCTCTATGCGCGCGTGCTCTTTCCGACGAATCCGCAGGATCCGCTGCGGTATCTGCGGCCCGACGGCACACCGTTGACCGCGGACGAGATCACGAACGTCAACGGGCTCCTCGAGCGCGTCACCGTCACGAACTTCTTCTGGATCAATCTCGCCTGGCCGTAGCTCACGGACCGGCAGTTGCAGGGCGGTGGCCGCGAACTCTCGGCCCTCGCTCGACATGCACGTTCTGCTCTTTCTGCTCGGCGCGTTCCTCATTCTGTTCGGTGGCGTGGACGCCCTCTGGACCACGCTCTGGGTCGACGGAAACGCCGGCCCGCTCACACGCCGCCACAACTCGTGGATGCGGCGAGTGATCCTGCGTGTCGCCGGCCAGCGCCACCGAGTACTCAGCATGACCGGCCCGATCGTGCTGCTGACGAGCGTGTTGGTGTGGGCGATGATTCCGTGGATCGGATGGGTCCTCCTCTACAGCTCCGATTCACAGTCGCTGGTGCAGACGCATAGCGGCGTCCCCGCGGATCTCGCCGACCGGGTCTACTTCACCGGGTACACGATGTTCACGTTGGGAAACGGCGATTTCACACCCCGCGGCTCCTTCTGGGAGATCGCGACGGCGTGGGCGAGTCTCAACGGGCTGTTCATGCTCACCCTCGCCGTGACCTATCTCCTCGCGATCATCGAAGCCGTCGTCGCCAAGCGATCCTTCGCGAGTCAGGTCTGGACGCTCGGCCACAACGCGGAAGAGTTCATTCTCCACACGTGGAATGGACATGGCTTTCCCGCCGTCGAGCTGCAGATCGTATCGCTGATGGAGCAGTTGCAGCTGGTAACGGAGCAGCATCACGCGTATCCGATGTTGCACTTCTATCATGAGGCGGAGAAACGGCAGTCGGTGGCGTACAATCTCGCGGTCTTCTCGGAGGTGCTGCTCACCTTTGCGCACGGCGTGTCCGAGGAGGTACGGCCGGCGCCATCGGCGCTCGTGCCGTCGCAGCGCGCGATCGAGGAGTTCCTCGACACGCTGCGATCGGCGTTCGTCGAGCCGTCGGACAAGAGGTCGGACCCGCCGTCCCTCGAACGCCTAACGGCAGCCGGGATCCCCGTCGTGCCCGAGGCCGAGTTCGAGGCCGCGGTGCACGAGCGTCGCGAACGACGGCAACTCCTGCGTGGCTTCCTCGACAGCGAGCGACGCGACTGGCCGTAGCGGCGCGCGGCCGAACACGCCAAGATTGGGGTCTTCCGGGAATTTCAAAAAGTGGACGCGAATGACGCGAATTTTTTGCGAATCGCTCCTCGGTCAGACCGCTCCGTGCGCAACGAACCGAGACTCCTTTGTGGAATGGCACACCGATCGAGCTCCGGCGCCGAAGCGTCCCGAGGTCGTCACAAAGACTGGTCGTTCCGGCTCGTTGAACGAGGAGCCCACTCCACCCACGGAGCGATTCGCAAATATTCGCGTCATTCGCGTCCAAAGAGCTCTGGACTCGAGACCCATGGAATGAGCCGTTCGGTGCGCGGTGCCAGTTCAGGCGTTAGACGTCGCGCCCGATCGAGATCGTCGCGACTCGGGTCGCTTGTCGCGATGCTGGTCTGCCTAACGGGCAAGGCAATCGACGCGCAGGCGCCGACATTCGAGGGAGCGCCGCGCGCATTCTGGATCGCGCCGTCGGATGTACCCGGTGATTCCTTCGTCGTCTTTCACGCGCGACGTGTCTTCAACCTCTCGTCGGCATCGCGGCGATTCGTGATTCACGTGTCCGCGGACAACCGCTACCGGCTGTATGTGAACGGCGCAGGGGTATCGTCGGGGCCGCAGCGCTCCGACGTCGCGCACTGGCGTTACGAGACGGTGGACATCGCGCCACAATTGCGCCCGGGTCGCAACGTGCTCGCGGCCGTCGTCTGGAACTGGGGTGCGGCGCGACCAGTCGCGCAACACAGCCACCGGAGTGGCTTTCTCGTTCAAGGGAGCAGCAGCACAGAATCGGCGCTCGTGAACACCGGGGCGGGTTGGAAGCTTCTCATCGATTCGGCGTACCGCCCGATCGTCATCACCAATGCAACTGTCGCGGGATATTACGCCGGTCCGCCTGGCGAGGCTGTCGACGGCCGATCGTATCCGTGGGGATGGGAAGAGATCGATTACGATGATTCGGCGTGGCCCGTGGTCGTCGCGGCGAAGGCGAACGGTCCAGCCGCGCCACTCGCTGCATTCGAGCGGCCGCCGGCCGGCGGCATCGTCGGCGTAGCGAGACGCCGAGCGTCGATCGGGCCGACGACGGGCGAGATCTTCGGCTGGCAACTCGAGCCACGGTCGATACCGGCGATGGATGAATCGGTCCAGCGCATAACGAGCGTGCGACGCGCCACGGGTGTCACGACGGACGGTTCGTTTCTCCGCACCGCCGGCGACCTCGTCGTGCCCGCGCACACGAGTGCGTCGCTTTTGCTAGACCAGTCGCACACCACGAACGCGTATCCGGTGCTGGAAACGAGCGGCGGAGCAGAGAGCCGGGTGACGATCACCTACGCCGAGGCGCTGGTCGACTCGGCGGGCAGGAAGGGAAATCGAAATGACGTGGAGGGACGCTTCATTCGCGGCGTGCACGACGTCTTCATGCCGGACGGCGGCGCTCACCGCGTCTTCAGGACGCTCTACTGGCGCTCCTTTCGTTACATCCAGCTCGACATAACGACCGGTAACGCGCCTCTCGTGATCCACGACGTGCACGGCGTCTTCACCGGCTACCCCCTGCGCGAGCGCGCTCGATTTGCGAGCGACGAGGCGTGGCTCGGCGACGTCTGGCGGATGGACTGGAACGGCGCTCGGATCGGCGCGTTCGAGACGTACATGGATACGCCCTACTATGAGCAGCTCCAGTACGTCGGCGACACGCGCATTCAGGCGCTGATCTCGCTGTACATGAGCGGAGACGACCGACTCGTGAGGCAGGCGATCGACCATTTCGACGTTTCGCGCATTCCCGAGGGGCTGACGACGAGCCGGTATCCATCGGCACTGCCGCAGATCATCCCGCCCTTCTCGCTGATCTACGTCCTGATGGTCGCCGACTACGATCGGCATCGGGACGACGTCGCGTTCGTGCGCCAGCGGCTCGCCGGCATCCGCGGCATCCTCGACTGGTACGCGGAGCGGATCGACGGCACCGGTATGCTGGGGCCGATGCCGTACTGGAATTATCTCGATTGGGCGAATGGCTGGGACGGCGGTGTACCGCCTGGCGCGATCGACGGGCACTCGGCGGCGATCGCGCTGCTGTACGCATACGCGCTCTCGCGCGCCTCAGAGCTCGAGGCACATGTCGGCGCTGCGGCGATGGCAACGGAGTATCGACGCCGCGCCGCGCTGGTAGTGGCGGCGACGCGCGCACACGCATGGGATCCGCGCCGACAGCTCTTTCGCGACGCCCCGGAAGATTCCGCCTACAGCCAGCAGACGAACGTGCTCGCCGTGCTCGCGGGCGCCGTGTCTGCGACCGAGCGGCGCAGTCTCATGGAACGCATTCTCGCCGATACTAGCCTAACGAAGGCGACGTACTACTTCAGCTTCTATCTCTTCGACGCGCTGCGCGAGGCTGGACTCGCTGACCGGATCATCGAGCAGATGCAGCCGTGGCGCGATATGCTTCGGCTTGGATTGACCTCGACACCCGAGAATCCGGAGCCGACGCGCTCCGACTCCCACGCCTGGGCCGCGCATCCCAATTACTTCCTGCTCTCGACCATCCTCGGCGTGCAGCCCGGGGCTCCCGGGTTCAGAAGTGTCCGCATTGCTCCGGCGCTCGGCCCGCTGCAGCGAGCGGAGGGACGTGTGCCACATCCGCGTGGCGACATCGACGTGCAGTTAACGCGGGTCGGACGCGCGGGTCTGCACGCGGTCGTCATGCTGCCGAGAGGTTTGTCGGGTGAGATTGTTTGGGGTGGACGTCAATCTTCGCTGCACGAGGGACGGCAGGAGTTGACGTTCGATTAGAGACATATCAACTGGCATGAGCATCATTCTTTCGCCGACGCCAATGATTCGCGCGATTCGCGTACTGAAGCTCTGGACTCTCCAAGCGACACCCGTACTCGTCGTGCTCTGTCTGACGTGCCTGACGAGCGGAGCGACCGCACAGACGCAGTCAATTGATCCGGCGCTCATGGCCGAGATCCAGAAGAT
>DATEPP010000003.1:0-6277 GCA_035273165.1 Gemmatimonadaceae bacterium | reverse complement strand
CGCCGTACCTCTGTTTCTCGGTGCAGGGCGGCGATTCACAAGATCAGAACCTGCTTCAGTTCTTCCTCAACGTCGTCGAGTGGGGGATGACGCCCCAACAGGCCGTGGAGGCGCCGAACATCAACAGCTTCCAGATGCGGTCGTCGTTCGGCGCGCACGAGAATCGGCCCGGCCGGATGCTCATCTCGAATCAGACCCCGATGGAAATCCGCTCGGCGCTCCAGGGGATGGGCTACACGCTGCAGGTCGGTGACCGTACCTCGGGTCCGATCAACGCGATCATGTTCGACACGAAGCACCGGACGATGTGGGGCGGCTCGTCGAACAATGGGGAGGATTACGGGATAGCGTGGTGAACGGGTCGTAGGTTGAGGGTTGCGGGTTGCGGGTGAACTGCTCTCTGCTCTCTACCCACAACCCCCAACTCACAACCCACAACCGCTCACGCGATATGCTCCGGCTCCAGCACGCGCTCGTTGATCTTCCCGTTCACCATGCTGACGTAGTAGACCTTGGCCTCGGGTCGCGTGGACACGACGCGCTTGACTTCGGTCTCCTCGAAGTAGATGCCGGCGTCGTTGTCGCAGGCGTAGCCGGGCTTCATCTGGCCGGAGCTGATGAGCTTTTGATAAAGCGGTCGGCGGCCCGGTTCGCGATCATAGTGCGGCGAATGGCTGCCCTTGATGAAGCCGAGGCAGTACACCGTGGAGAGCTCCTTGGGCCGCGAGTCCGTGGTGCCTTCCTCGAACCAGCATAACGAGCCCGCGCTCGCACCGCCGAGGACGATGCCGCGGTCCCACGCCTCGCGGAGCACCTTGTCGATCCCCTGCGCCTTCCAGATCGCCTGCTGATTGAGCGTGTTGCCGCCGGACGCGACGATGCCGTCGACGGAGAGGAGCACTTCGTCCCAACCGCGATCCTGGCGCGTGCTGGCGATGAAGCTCTCCTGGACCGACGGCTCACAGTCGACCGGCGCGCAGTTCCTGAACCACGAGATCGAGCCTTGCGGGCTGTCGGCGGACGCCGTGGGCAGATACAGCAACTTGGGACGCGGCTTCCCGGTGAGCTGCGCCATGTACCGAATGAATGGCGTGTTGAAGTTCCCGCCGGCGATGAGGATCTTGCGCGTCGCGGCGGCGCCCGTGGGGATGGCAAGGCTGCCGGCGTTGGGAAGCTTCCTGGCCGCGAGCGACGCAGCGCCTAACGCCGACGAAACGACGAAGTTTCTACGGTCCATGACGTGGATCTCCGCTGGGTGGGTAGGTCAGCGGGGGCAATTGTAGCCTAACCGGGCCTCAGCGGCAATTCTTCCCGCTCAGACCGAGAACGAGTGGCCGCTGAAACCACTGACACGGCCCTGAAACCACTGACGGGCTCCGGTGTTCGGAGAGAGCTCCGCGCACCAAGTGACAGTGTGAATTTGTGGAATGCCTCGGGATGCTTCGAGGTGCGAGAAGCCTCCCGAAGCATTTAAACAAAGAGCAACCGCTTTTCTGGTGCGCCGAAGCGCTGCTGCAGAGGAGCGAGTCAGTGGTTTCAGTGTAGTGTCAGTGGTATCAGTGGCCCCCGGCCCCGGCGCGCCACTTGACAGGCAACCAGAAGGTTGCATATTAACGACGGATGGACGCCGTCTTCAAAGCGCTCGCCGACCCGAGTCGGCGCCTGCTCCTCGATCGGCTGCGCGCCCGCAACGGCCAGACCCTCGGCGAGCTCACCGAGCATCTGGACACGATGTCGCGGCAGGCCGTCGCCAAGCACCTCGCGGTGCTCGAGGCGGCGAACCTCGTCGTCACCGTGTGGCGCGGGCGGGAGAAGCTGCACTATCTCAACCCGACACCGATCCACGAGATCGCGCGGCGCTGGATCGGCGAGTACGAGAAGACGCGCGTCGCGGCATTAGCAGACTTGAAACGCGCACTCGAGGAACAGCCCGAATGACCAGGCCCAGCTTTGTCTACGTAACGTACATCGCCACGACCATCGACCGTCTCTACCGTGCGCTGACGAGCGCCGAGTTCACGGAGCGATACATGTTCGGCCGGCGGGTCGAGAGCACGTGGGAGGTCGGCGCGGCCGTACGCTACACGGGGCGCGACGGCCGTCTCTCCGACAGCGGCGTCGTCCTCGAGTCGGACCCGCCGCGGCGCCTCGTCTTTACCTGGCGCGTCGAATTCGACGACGCACTCCGGAATGAAGGCTACTCGAAGGTCACGTTCGATCTCGAGGCCGTGGGCGGCGAGGTGAAGTTGACGGTGATCCACGACGAGCTCCGCGAGGACTCGGGCGTGTTCAAGGGAATCTCCGGCGGCTGGCCGAAGGCGATCGCAAGCCTCAAGACGCTCCTCGAGACGGGTCGGCCGCTCGCGATCTCGGCGCCGGAAACGGCCGCGGTGGGCGAAGCGGCAGCGGTCGAGACGGCGCGCGCGTCCGCGCGCTGACGAGCGCCTAACGATCGACGCGCCCGCCGACCAGAGCCGCGGCTGTCGTGAATCGGCACGCGATAATTCGTCCGGGTCGATTTAACTGATCGCGGAAACGTGTGACGGGGATCATCAGACCGCGGTTTGCGTTGCGGCCATCATTCTCGTCGTACTTCCAGTTGGACCGACGTGTCATCAACAGGAGAACTCTCATGCGCGGCTCGATAGTCGTGCTTGCACTTGCCATGTCATCCTTCGTTGGCAGCGTCTCGCAGGCGCAGGACACCGCGTCGACGAGTAGCCCGAAGGTGTGCGTGAAGGATCCCGGCAATCCGTCGTCGAGCGGCGACGATAATCGTTCGAAGAAGTGTCCCGCGCCGCCGCCGGCGAATACCGGCAAGGTCACGATCAGCGGGAACGTCTTCTTCGACCTCGCGCCGTACGATGGTGTGTTCGACGCCGAGAACGAAGTCGGCATCGCGGGGTGGAACGTCGTCCTCACCGGGCCGACGGGATCGATGTCGTTCTTGACGGTGACCGGCGACTTCAGCTTCGCTGGCCTCCCTGGTGATGCGACGTACACGCTGTGTGTTCAGCCGTCAGCGGGATGGACGCAGACGTCGCCCACGAGCGGCGCTGCGTGCCCCAGCAGCTTCGGCTACACGATCGTCGTCCCCCCGCTTGCCGCGGACTCGACGATCACCGGCAAGGATTTCGGATTCTATAGCAACACCACGTTCTAGTATTGTCATCCTGAGCGCAGTACAACAAAGAGCGGTAACGACTCATTCAATGGTCGTTACCGCTCTTTGTTCAGTGGTATCAGTGCACTGTCAGTGTCGTCAGGGGCCTCGGGTATCTACGGGGTCAACGTCAGCGTCACCGAGATCGGCAGCGGCGCGTTCTGGGCGCCGTTCGTCGTGACGAACACCGTCGCCGTGTAGGTGCCGGCGGGAAGGGAGGTGTTGTAGACCTTGAGCTGCAGATTCGCCGGCGTCTGCGCGGCATCGAGACTCACGAGCAACCAGTCGCTCATGCACCCGACGCCGTTCTGACATGACGACGTCGCGGTCCAGCTCAGGTTCGGGATCTGCTGGCCCGCGCTCGCCGTGCTCGCGATAACCTGCACCGTCTGGACGGCGGGCAGCGCGCCGCCGCTCGGCGCGGTGAAGGTCACGCTCGTCGTCGATGGCACGAGCATCGGCGGCGGTGGCAGCTGTGGGTTCGACCCGACGAGATCGAAGCGCCAGGTCTTGCTCGGCCTTCCGCAGCAGTCGCTTTGGAGATACGTGAGCGTCGTCCCCGAGCGCGTCCACGGTGTGCCCGTCCCTTCGCCGAAGATCAGAATCGGCAGCGACAGCTCCGACTCGCTGAGGACGTCGTACGGATCGGGGCCCGTGCTCCCACCATCGTGGGAGGAAACGTCGCCTAACGAGCCGCTGGTCGTGTAGGTGAGGTTGGAGAAGAACGTCAGCGTGTCGTAGTTGACGCCGTACGCCGGCACGCGGACGCCATTGATCGTCGACAGCACATACGTCCCCTCGACGGCCTTCCCCGGCGGCGCGCAGGCGAAGCTCGCGGTGCCACTCTGGAGTGCCTGCGTTCCTGTCTCACGATATTGAAACAGCATCTGGATCCGGAACGGCTCCGTGCTCCAGAAGTCGAAGAGCAGGTCCTGCGACTGCCCCCCGGCGAGCGTGCTGCCGCCCCAGTAATACGCGATCGAGTCGGCGGATAGCGTTCGTGTGAGCAGCAGCTGGTTCGTTCTGGCGTCGTACCACGAGAACGTCGCGCCGAGCCAGGTGATCGATGTGCCGGGGTCAGCGTTCAACTGCGCCGTAACCGGCTCCGTGCACTCGACGCCCCACGAGCGATCGGGATACTGATGGTGGTGCATCGTCGGGGCGTCGGCCGCGGAGAGCTCGAGCTGACTGTGCGACGTGGGACCAGTGCTGTCGCCGCACGCCGCGGCGATGGCCCCGGTGATGCCGAGGAGAGCGATGCGAGCGAACGAACGAAACGTCATGCCTAACGAACCCAGCGTGGAAGGTCGGCCCGGCCAACGTTCGTCACCGGGCTCCGGAACGAGCCATCTGGATGTATCGTATAGATGTCCCATGAGGACAGCCCGCCGCCGACGAAGGCGATCATCGATCCGTCGGGCGACCACTCGGGCAACGGCGCGATCGGTGCCTGCGTCGGGAAGAGCATCAGGTTGGAGCCGTCGGCGTTCGCGACCCAGAGTCCGCCGCCCGGTCCCTTGATGCCGGCGAGCTTCGTTCCGTCGGGCGAGTAGCGCGGATACTGATAGACGTCGTTGCTGCCGCAGGCCGGCCAGCAGGATTCGTGCAGAATCTCGTACGCGGCGCCGCCGTTCGCCGGCGCGATCCAGATCCCACCCGCACCCTCAAACACCACCGCCGCCCCGTTAGGCGCCCACCGTGGATGCGAGGCATAGGACGGGGAATCGATCTTCCGAGCGACGCCACCGTTTGCCGGAGCGATCCAGAGCGGCGCGCCACCAACGTCGGGCGTCGCGATGCTCTGGCCATCCGGCGACCACGCGGGCATCCCATTGTAATCGGTCTTGACCGAGAGCGTCACCGGACTTCCACCGCTCGCGGTGACGACGACGATCTTCGTTCCCTCGACGTAGAGAAGCCGGTTGCCGTCGGGCGACCAGGCGAACCAGACGATCGCGCTCGCGTCGCCGACGCTCGGCACGATGCGATCGCTGCCCGTTGACCGATCGAGGATACGCAGCGCGCCGTTGGCGAGGTACGCGATCCGCTCCGTCGCACCATGCCAGGCGTAATAGCCCACCTGGCGCGTCGCGATCACCGTCGTGTCGTGCCCTCCATCCGGGTCGACGACGTGCAGATGTGAATCGTAGATGTACGAGAGACGCGGCCCCGTCGGTACGACGTGCACCGGCTTCGTCGGCGCCACCGCCGAGTCACCACCACAACCCTGAACGAGCGCGGCGACGATCGTGAGAAGCGCTGCGCCGCGCCTAACGAGCACCGAAGTTCACCGTCTGATGGACGCCGCAGCTGACCTTCACATTCTCGCAAGCGCACTGAGCAGCACGGGCGCACCCGAGGAGCAGGGCGGCGGGAAGAGCGAATGCCGGGAGGACGGCGAAACGGCGCATGAAAGGGCTTTAATGAACGGCGGGGGCAGTCGCTACGCGGCATCGTGCGGCGACGGTTCGACCCATTCTATGGCTTGCGCATGGAACGTCAACTCGGCGCATGTGCCCGGGCCGCTACCCATGGTTCCTGAAGCACCGAACGAGTCCTATAATGACCGGAGCCCTTCCACGGTTCGAGGTTCACTCATGCGCGCATCCGCGGCGATCATCGCCGTCGCCATCGCCATCCAGACGCTCGGCGCCTGCGGCCTCCTCACGGAGAGCAAGCCACACACACCATTTCGCATCAGGACCGACCACGCGACCTACGCGCCGAGCTATGTCGTCAACATCGAGATCGGGAACGTGAGTGGCGCGGATGCGACCTACAACCTCTGCCCCGTGTCGGTCCAGAGGCGAGTCGCGAACGTGTGGCAGACGGTGATCAGATATCCGGCGAGTGGAGTCTGCACCCTCGAAGCGCGACTCCTGCATGCCGGCGAGAGTATCCAGACGCAGGTCGGCGTGCCGTACGACCTGCCGGACGGCACGTATCGGATCGTCTTCCCCCGGCTAGGTGATTCGACGCTGCCTGACGACGCGCGAGCGACACCATCATTCACGGTATCGCGAGCGCCGATCGTGGCACTCTGAAAGTCCAGGGTGGTTTTTGGACGCGAGTGGCGCGAAGGATCAGCGAATGCAATGCCTAACGACGGTCGCC
>DATEPP010000002.1:0-3860 GCA_035273165.1 Gemmatimonadaceae bacterium | reverse complement strand
TCGCGCGCGCTCGTGGACCGCGTCCTCGCCGCCTGGAACGGGCCCGTGCTCCTCGACGCGGACGCCCTCAACGTTTTCGATGGCGAGGTCGCCGCTCTTGCGCGCGCGAGCCGGGGACGACCGATGCTGCTCACGCCACATGCCGTCGAGTTCGCGCGCCTTGCGAGGGTCGATGTTACGAGTGTTCTCAATTGCCGATATGACGTTGGCCGCACGCTGGCCCGCGACACCGGCGCGACGGTTCTCCTCAAAGGCCTCCCGACGGTCGTGACGTCGCCGGATGGGTCGAGCCTCGTCAGTGCCGCGGGCACACCGATCCTCGCCGCGGCCGGAAGCGGCGACCTCCTCTCCGGTATCGCCGGAACGCTGCTCGCTCAGACAGGCGATGCGCTCACCGCCGGTGCTGCTGCGGCGTGGATTCATGGCCGCGCGGCGGAGCGCGTAAGTCATTCAGCGCGCGTGCGCGGCCTCACGCTCGATGACGTGATCGCCACGCTCGCTTCCGCCTGGCCTCACGAGATCCAGCCGACGCGCTACCCGGTGCTCCTCGAGCTACCCGCGGTCGGAGAAGGGCGGTGAGCTCGGGAGAAACTTCGCCCTCGCTTCCACTCGGCCGGGGGACGGAATTCGACGCCATTCGCGCGCTCCTGGCACGTTGGGGCGATCGCGCCGTCGGCATCGGCGACGACGCCGCAGTGCTGCACGTCCCTCGCGGCGATGCGCTCATCGCCAGCGTCGACGCCGCCATCGAGAATCGCCACTTCCGTGAGGGCTGGCTCACGCCGACTGAGATCGGCTACCGCGCCGTCACCGCCGCACTCAGCGATCTCGCCGCGATGGCCGCTCAGCCGTTAGGCATCCTCTTCGCCGTAGCCCTTCCGGAACGATGGAGCGCGCAGCTGCCGGCGATCGCTGATGGCGTCGCCGACGCCGTCACCGCTGCGGGCACGACCATACTTGGCGGCAACATGGCCGCAGCAGAGATTCTCTGCCTAACGACGACGGTCCTCGGCTCGGCGTTTGCCCCGCTGCGCCGCGGTGGTTTGCGCAGCGGCGATGGCATCTACGTCACGGGCCGCCTTGGCGGACCGGGCGCGGCTGTTGCCTCCTGGAACAGCGGCCACCGCCTGCACGACGCGCATCGCTCGCGCTTCGCGCATCCCGTCGCCCGGCTCCGCGAGGCACGGTGGCTCGCCGACCAGGGTGCCACCGCCGCCATCGATATCTCGGACGGCCTCGCCGCCGACCTCGAGCATCTTGCCGCCGCGAGCGCTGTCGGGCTCGACATCGATCTCGATCTCGTTCCGCTGCTCGATGGCGTGAATGGCCCACGTGCCGCCGCGGCCAGCGGCGAGGAATACGAGCTCGTGATCGGCGCCTCCGCCGATGGCTCACTCGACGCGCACGAATTCGAGCGGACGTTCGGCATCCCGCTTACCCGTATCGGTCGCGCCACGCCGCGCGAATCGGGACTTGTCTTCCGCCGCGGCTCCGAGCGCGTTGCGCAGCCCTCGGGGTACGACCACCTTTCCCGGTGATGCGCATCGTCGTCGTAGGCTTCACGGCCCTTGTCATGACCCTCATCCTCGCACCGACGGTCGTCATCGCGCGGCTGCTCGGGATGAAGGAAGGTCCGCGGAGCATCTACGCCTGGGCGACCCGCACCTGGGCCCGCTCGATGCTGACGAGCGCTGGTGTTCGCGTGCGCCTCCACAATCCGGAGCGCCTGTCCCGCGATCAGGGCGCCGTCTACATCTCCAACCACGTGAGCTGGTTCGACGTGTTCGTACTTGCCGCCGAGTTGCCGCGGTACAGCTTCATCGCGAAATCGGAGCTACGGAAAATTCCGCTCTTCGGCTATGGCGCCGAGGCCGCCGGCATCGTCTTTCTCGACCGCGACAACCGGAAAGCCGCGTTCGAGTCTTATAAACTCGCGGCGAAGGAAGTGGAGCGGGGCCGGTCGATCGTGGTCTACCCGGAAGGGACGCGTGGGCGCGACTACCATCTTCGCCCCTTCAAGAAGGGCCCGTTCGTTCTCGCGATCGCGTCGCAGTGCCCGATCATTCCGACGATCGTCCATGGCTCGCGCGAGGTCATGGCAAAGGGCTCCTTTCGCGTGCGCTCGGGCGTCATCGACGTCCATTTTCTCGACCCAATCGAGACGAAAGGCCTCGAGTACGACGATCGCGCCGAGCTCATGATGCGCGTCTGGACGCGGATGGCGAATGCCATGCGCGACCTGTATGCAGTCGGCACAGACGAATACCCGATCGCCGACGTCGGAGAGAGAACCGCCTGATGTCATCCCGAGCGAAGCGAGGGATCTGCTTTAAGCGATCGTCGTACACCCTAGCACCTAACTCCTAGCACCTCGAAATGTCTCAGATCATCGATATCCACGCCCGGGAGATCCTCGACAGCCGCGGCAATCCCACCGTCGAAGCCGACGTCTTTCTCGACGACGGCATCATGGGCCGCGCGGCCGTGCCGAGTGGCGCAAGCACCGGCGAACACGAGGCCATCGAGCTCCGCGATGGCGAGAGCGACCGGTACGGCGGCAAGGGCGTTCGCCACGCCATTCGCAACATCGAGGAATCGATCAAGCCCGCGCTCCAGGGGTGCGAGGTCACGGATCAGCTGGGCATCGATACCGCGATGCTCGAGCTCGACGGCACGCCTAACAAGTCCAAGCTCGGTGCCAACGCACTGCTCGCGGTGTCGATGGCCTCGGCGCGCGCTGCAGCGCAGTCCGTCGGCCTACCGCTGTACCGGTATCTGGGCGGACCACTGTCGCGCGTCATGCCGGTGCCGATGATGAACATCCTCAACGGGGGCGCGCACGCCGCGAACACCGTCGACTTCCAGGAGTTCATGATCGTTCCCGTCGGCGCCGAGACATTCGGTGACGCCGTGCGCATGGGCGCCGAGGTCTTTCACTCGCTCAAGAAGGTTCTTGGCAAGCGGAAGCTCGGCACGGGCGTGGGTGATGAAGGCGGTTTTGCTCCCGACCTGCGCGACGATGAGGAAGCACTCAACATCATCATCGAAGCGATCCAGGCCGCCGGCTACGCGCCGGGCAAGCAGATCGCGCTCGCTCTCGACGTCGCGGCCAGCGAGCTCTATCAGGACGGCAGCTACGTCTTCAAGAAGAGTGGGGCGGGGAAGAAGGACGCCGAAGGAATGATCGAGCTCTATCGCGGCTGGCTCGACGAGTATCCGATCGTCTCGATCGAGGACGGCCTCGCCGAGGACGATTGGGAAGGCTGGGCGAAGCTGACGAGCGCCATCGGCGAGCGCTGCCAGCTCGTCGGCGACGACATCTTCGTCACGAACACCGAGCGGCTCGCGCGTGGCATCGAGAACGGCGTCGCGAACGCGATCCTCATCAAGGTGAATCAGATCGGAACGCTGAGCGAGACGCTCGAAGCGATCGAGATGGCGCGCGCCGCGGGCTATCTGTCGGTCATCTCGCACCGCTCGGGCGAGACCGAGGACACCTTCATCGCGGATCTCGCGGTGGGCACCGGCGTCGGTCAGATCAAGACGGGCTCGGCGAGCCGGACGGACCGCGTCGCGAAGTACAACCAGCTGCTGCGGATCGAGGAGCAGCTCGGCAGCGCCGCGGAGTTTCCCGGCGGCGCCCTGTACGGACTTTAGCATATACTAACGTGGGGCGACGATCGCGCGTGGCGCGGCTCATCTGGCTCGCGGTGATCGTCGCCGCCCTCGTCTTCGCGGTGCAGGGCGGCGAATACAGCACGCTCGACCTCGTCCGCCAGCGCCGCGAGCGGCAGCATATGACGGCGGCGATCGACTCGCTCACACGCGTCGTGGACTCGCTGCGCAAGTATCGCGACCGG
>DATEPP010000001.1:0-2024 GCA_035273165.1 Gemmatimonadaceae bacterium | reverse complement strand
GCTCGACAGGTTCAACGATCGTTAGGCAGCATGGTCGGGATGACTTCATTGCACTGCGGCGTGACGTACGTACGGTACACCACACTATCCGAGGTGGTTGGCACGACATGAATGGTATCAACCACGCGGTGATATCCGATCGCGAGCGTTCGGAGCACGTACGGTCCCGGCGGCAGTGGAGCGCGCGTAATGTAGTGACCCGAACGCGCGGGAATCTCCGTGAAGCTAACAGCACGACTGGGCTCAGAAAGACTCTCTGCAACCACTTGCGCGTCGTAAATCTGCCCCGTCGGGGCATCGGCCGACTGAAGGCTGACGACGACGATGGGCCGTTGCCCCCCCGAGTCATGTGGTAGAACGAAGTGATGCCTTGAAATCGTCGGATCCCGCGGCACCGGATCAACACATCCAGCGCCCGGTCGAGGGTGCGTGCAAGCCAGGACCCCGGTCGCCGCAAGCGCACAGACTGTATAACAGAATTGGAATTTCATCGATTCGTGGATGCTGCCTAACGCTAATCAGATAGCGGCATTATGAGTCGTTCACGCAGCATAATATTGGACGTATGCTGTCTAATGTGAGCCCCGCTCATAAGTCATAGTTCGCAAGATCCTTCCCACGGATAGCTTACGGCTGCCGCCGTGCGAGTTGCTCGCAGTCCAATGCGCAGCGCAGGCTACCGAAGACGCAGCGCTGTCGATGCGATCGCCGAGGGGAGCCGGCGACGACCCGCGCCGCGTCAGGGCTGAGCACGACTTCGACACACGGCGAGGTTGGTGCTCACTGCACCCGTTCCACCGCCACCTCCACCACCGCACCATCCGCGACCGCAAAGGCCCGATCGCCTTCCGCGAGCTCGATGTCCCCGAGTCCCGTGAAATCGCCGAACGCCGGAAGCACCATCACGTCCGGTCGCACGAAGAAGCACGGCAATCGCTCCCACTGCCGACCGGGACCTCGGAGTCGCACGGCGGGATGCACGTGTCCCGCGACGTCGTAATGCCCCTCGATCACGCGCGGATGATGCGTGAAGGCGAACGGTGCCTCGAGCATCGGCGCGTCGACGCAGGCGATGCCTAACGACTCAGGCGGGTCGCCGGCGGCACGATCGTGATTGCCCCTCACGAGCACGACCTCCACCGCGGCGCGCGACGCCCGCCACTCGGCGACGAGACGCAGCGTCTCCGGCGAACGGCCCTCTCGCGCGTGGAGCAGATCGCCGAGGAAGATGACGCGGCCCGCGTCCGTGCGGGCGAGCGCGCGGTCGAGACGTGCCAGGGTCGTCGCGGTGGTGCCGCGCGGCACGAAGATCCCGCCGGCGCGGAACGTGGCCGCCTTGCCGAAGTGCGCGTCGGCGACGAGCAGCGTTCGTCTGCTCGGCATCCACAGCGCGTGCTCGGGCATGAGCACGACCTCGTCGCCTTCGATTTCCAGTCTGACGTCGCCATCCGTTGGCATGACTCAAATCTATGAGTTACCCCGCGGCCTTCTCCAGCGCCGCCTGCATGCGACGGATCCGGTCGGCGAGCGACTCCGACGACACGCGCTCCCGCGTGCGATCCACGAGCAGCGGAAAGGCAAGCGGCGTCACCCGCTTCGGCTCCGTGATCACCACCTTTGCCTTCGTTAGGCGCTCGAGCGTCCGGCCAAGCCGCGATGACTCGAGCTGCCGCTCCAGCACCTCCCGGTGCGCCTGCGAGAGAAGCAGATTCCCTGGATCGTATTGGCGAAAGACGTCGAAGAAGAGACTCGACGACGCTTGCAGCTGACGGGCAGTCTTGCCGGAGCGCGGCAGGCCAGGGAACACCAGGCCCGCCACACGCGCGATCTCCCGGAACTGACGCTTTGCCATCTCCGTCGCGTTGAGCGAGGCCGGGACATCGTCCAGCAGCGCGTGAGGCGACAGTAGATCGCGCGCCAGCGCCTCCTCGAGTGGCGGCGCGTCCACCGACAACATCTCGAACCCCCAATCGTTGGCCGACATCGTGAAGGTGATCGGCAGCGTGCGCGCGATGCGAAACGCC